>NZ_CAKZRO010000151.1 GCF_937146585.1 uncultured Halorubrum sp.
CGTCGGCCAGCACCTTGGTGAAGAACCGCGAGTACAGCAGGTGCATCACGGCGTGCTCGATGCCGCCGACGTACTGGTCGACCGGCATCCAGTCGTTCGCGCGGTCGAGGTCGAAGGGCGCGTCCTCCAGGTCCGGGGAGACGTACCGCAGGAAGTACCACGAGGAGTCGACGAACGTGTCCATCGTGTCGGTCTCGCGGGTCGCGGGCCCGCCGCAGTCGGGGCAGGTCGTCGCCTGCCACTCTTCGGCGGCGTCCAGCGGGTTCCCGGTCGTGTTGATGAACTCCGGCAGCTCCACGGGCAGGTCTTCCTCGGGCACCGGGACCGCGCCGCAGTCGTCGCAGTGGACGACCGGGATCGGCGTCCCCCAGTAGCGCTGGCGGGAGATGCCCCAGTCGCGCAGGCGGTACTGCGTCGTCTCGGTCGCGCCCTCGACGTCGGCCGTGATCCGCTCGCGGGCGGTCTCGCTGTCGAGGCCGGCGTACTCGCCGGAGTCGATCAGGACGCCGTCGTCGGTGAACGCGGCGTCCTCCACGTCGGGGGCGTCCGGAACCGTCTCGCCGTCCCAGTCGTCCGGTTCGGGGGCGACCACGGGGCGGATCTCGACGCCCTTCTCCGTCGCGAACGCGTGGTCGCGCTCGTCGTGGGCGGGCACGGCCATCAGCGCGCCCGTCCCCACGTCCGAGAGGACGAAGTCGGCGACGTACACAGGGATCTCCTCGCCGGTGGCCGGGTTGGTCGCGGTCAGCCCGGTCTCGACGCCGTTCGGCTCGTCCCCGTCGGGATCGGCCTCCTCCTCGACGAAGCGCCGGACGTCGGCGTCCTCCTCGGCCAGTTCCTCGGCGATCGGGTGGTCGGGGGCGATCGCGAAGAACGTCGCGCCGTAGATCGTGTCGATCCGGGTCGTGAACGCCGTGACGTCTCCGTACCCGTCGATCCGGAAGTCCACTTCGCTGCCGTACTGCCGGCCGATCCAGTTGCGCTGCATCTGCCGGACGGAGTCGGGCCAGCCCTCCAGGTCGTCGATAGCCTCCAGCAGCTCGTCGGCGTACTCGGTTATCTTCAGGAACCACTGGTCCAGCTCGCGGGTCCCGACGGGGGTGTCACAGCGCCAGCACAGCTCCGCGTCGCCCTCGACCTGCTCGTCGGCGAGGACGGTCTCACAGGAGGGACACCAGTTCACCTCGGCGTCGCGGCGCTCGACGAGGCCGGCGTCGTGGAAGCGGCCGAACAGCCACTGGTTCCACCGGTAGTAGTCGGGCGTACAGGTGGTGACCTCGCGGTCCCAGTCGTAGCCGAACCCCATCGACTTCATCTGCCCCCGCATCGTGTCGATACAGTCGAACGTCCAGTCCCGGGGGTTGGTGTCGCGCTCCTTCGCGGCGTTCTCGGCGGGCAGGCCGAACGCGTCCCACCCCATCGGGTGGAGCACGTCGTCGCCGCGCATCCGCCGGTAGCGCGCGTACGCGTCCGTGATCGTGTAGTTGCGGACGTGGCCCATGTGGAGCTTCCCGGACGGGTACGGGTACATGCCGAGGACGTACGTCGGGTCGTCCGCGTCGTCCGGGACGTGGTACACGTCGGCGTCGTCCCACGCCTCCTGCCAGCGTTCTTCGACCGTCGCGTGGTCGTATCCCTCCTGAGACATCTGCTTATATACTCGTGGTCGGTTCGGCGTCGTATAGCTTTCCATCCAGTGGTGGGCCGTGCCACACCGCCTCGCGGGCGGCGAGCGCGTTGCCCCCTGACTCCGGACGCCTAGAGCTTCCCCGCGTTCCGGGCCTGTTCGACCCGCTTCGTCGCCTGCTCGACCCGCTTTCCGGTCGCGTTCGCGAGCCCGGGCGGGAGCCCCTCGCGCGCGGCCGCGAGCCGCTCTTCGATCCGGCTGATCCGGTCGAGCACGTTCGCCAACTGGCGCTCCGTCCCCTCGGCGTCCCCCTCGCGGGCGCGCTCCTCGGCCCGCTCCGCGGCGTCGACCGCGGCGGCCAGCGCCTGTTCGAGCCCCTCGACCGCGTTCGACGGGCCGCCGCCGGAGGTTCCGCCGCCGGAGCCGCCGGCCCCCCCGGACCCCCCGCCGCCCGCGTCGTCGTCGTCTCCGTCACTGTCGTCGCTCGCCGCGGCCGCGACCGCCGCGCGCGTCTCCTCGGCCACGTCCGCGACGTAGCCGGCGAGCGGGGCCGCCCCGGTCTCCGGGCGCTCGATCCGGATCGGGTCGCCGCTGCCGGTGTCCGAATCCGAGTCGTCGCCGTCGCCCGAGCCCGGCGGATCGGGGTTGACGCGGTACGCGCCCACCTCGTCGTCGGCGTCGCGGACCTCCGTCGTGTACGCGCCGCCGGCGTGGACGTAGGCCGCGTCGCTGCCGTCGATCGCGGAGTCGTAGATCCGCCCGGCGAAGTCGTCCTCGATCGCGGTCCGGGTCAGGTCGACGTCGCTGTCCTCGTCGGAGAGCTCGACCTTCCGCGCGTTCTCGCGCGCGACGAGCGGGACCTCGCCCTCGACGCCGGCCGTCGTCACCGACTCGTCCGCGGAGACGGTCAGCCGCTCGCTGTGGGGCGCCTGGCCGGCGGCGTTGACCGTGAAGCGGTGGTCGCCCTCCGGGACCCCGTTCGCGACCGCGACGCCGCCGGCGAACGTCGGCACCGCCTCGGGGTCGCTCTCGATGAGGGCGACCGACTCGACGGTCGACTCGGTCGTCGTCAGCCCCTCGCCGTCGGGGGCCTCGTCGGTCTCGGTCGCCGTCGTGACGCGGGCGACGACGGCGTCGAGCCCGCCGGCCGCGTCGTCGCCGAACGACGGGTCGTCGGCGATCGCGTCGTACCGTTCCGCCATCTCCGACCGGTGGTTCCCGGCGGTGACGTCGAGCGCGGGGTTCTCGTAGCGCGGCTGCTCCCACGGGACGCCGGTGGTGGTGATGTGGCTCGCGACGGCGTCCTCGACGGCCTGGGGCACCGCGAACTCGAAGCTGAGCTGCGGGCCGGTGAACGCCGAGATGCCCTCCAGTTCGGCGCTCTCCACCAGCTCGTACTCGACGACCGACTCGGCGACCTCGTCGGCGAGCGCAGCGTCCTCGCCGTCGGCCGGCCGCTCGGCGTGCCGGAAGGCGACCCCCGTCTCGCGGAGCGGGAGGTCGGTCGGCGGCGACCGGAGCGCGTCGAGCGAGCGGATCGCCAGCGCGCCGTCGACCAGCGACTCCTCGGAGACCGACGGGAGGTCCGGGTGCTCGTAGATCGGTTCCCCCTCGTACTCGGGGACGACGAAGGGGAGGCGCGCCCCCTCGTCGCGGGGGAGCCCGTAGGCGATCGGGATCCCCAGCAGGTCCTCGACGGTGTCTATCGTCGTGTTCGTGATGTCCGCGAGCAGCCCCTCCTCCCCGACGCGCTGGAAGCTGTCGGCCGACTCGTTGACGGAGAGCGTGCTGGAGTGCGAGCCGAGCTCCGGGAGGATCCGCGGGACGACCTCGGGATCCGGATCGAGGAACTCGTTGTTCGGGACGCTCCGGGAGTGCGAGCTGGCGACGTACAGCTGCGGGTCGCCCGAGTCGAGGTCGACGAAGACGTGGAGCACCTCCCAGTCGTGCCAGTGGAAGTTCGCGGTGAACTGGTCGAACGCGGAGTAGAGCCAGAACTGCACGACCGCAAGCGGGGAGTCCTCGTACCGCATCCCGTTGTAGAACACCGTCGGGTCCGGTGGTTCCCCCGCCTCGTCGTACCGCTCGTGGTAGCCGTCGAACGCGTCGAACCCGTCGACGACCGTCTCGCCGTCCGCCTCGCTCGCGTACGGTCGCGGGTCGGTCGGATACCACGGCTCGGCGGCGTCGAAGTACAGCGTCGGCGCGAACCGCGCCGCGAGCTCGTCGAGCCGGTCGGGGTCGAGGCCGGTCGTCGCCGCGTCGCTCGGCTCCGAGCCGGAGCAGCCGGCCACCGCGGCGCTCCCGGCCCCCGCGAGCGCGCCGAGTACCGTCCGGCGGTCGACGCGGTTCGCGGGCGACTCGTCGAACGCGTCGCCCGGGTCGACGCCGCCCGCGCCGTCGCCGGTGTCGACGTCACGATCCATGCGCTTGGGCGACGAGAGCCGGACGAATAACACTTCTGCCGACCGCGGGCCGCTCGTTCACCTCGGCTGTCACGTCTCTCGGTCGGTCAGGGAGACGTCCGACACGACGGCGTCGACGCCGGCGGCCGCGACCGCGTCGTACTCCCGCGCCGAGGCGACCGTCCACGGGAGCACCCGGAGCCCGGCGTCCGCGGCCCGCGGGACGATGTCGGTCCGGAGGCACAGCTCGTAGCGCGGCGACACCGCCGCACAGCCCAACTCGCTCGCCGTCTCGACCATCCCCGTCACGTCCTGTGCGGGGTACGCCCACCTCGGGAGTCCCACCCCGCCCCGCCTCCCCGGGATCAGCGGTCGGAGGGGCCGCGCCGGGACGGACTCGCGGACGCCGTAGACGGTCGACACCGCCGGGTCGGCCGCGGTCGACGCCTCGATCACCGCGGGGTCGTCGGCGGTGACGGCGAGCCCGTGCTCGCGCGCCGCGCCGGCCGCGACCGCGTCGGCCGCGACGCCCCGCTCCTTCAGGTCGAGGAGGACCCGCGCGTCCGCCGGCACGGCGTCGAGCGCCCGAGCGAGCGTCGGCACGGATTCGCCCGAGCCCTCGACCGAGAGATCCGCGAGCCGCGCCGCCGAGGTCTCGTCGACGCGACCGGTCGCGTCCGTCACCCGCCCCAGCGTCGCGTCGTGGAAGACGACGAGCTCGCCCGTCCCGCAGCGGCGCACGTCGAGTTCGATCCGGTCGACGACGCCCGTCGCCGCCTCGATCGCCGCGACCGTGTTCTCCGGGTGTTCGGCCGCGAAGCCGCGGTGCGCGATGAGCGGGGGGCTCTCGGCGTCGCCCGCGGGGTCGATCTCTCCTGCGTCGCCCCCGCTTCCGCGCCCGCCGCACCCGGCGAGGGCGGTCGCCCCGGTCGCCGCGACCGCGAGCGACCCGCCGCGCCGAAGCACCGCTCTGCGGGTCGCTTCCGTCCGCGCGTCGGGTCCGGGCGCGTCGGTGTCGCTCACGGCGGGCTCCGGGCGTGACGTTCGGAGCCACGGACAAAAGTCCGCGGGCGCGGGCCGAGCCCTGCGGCGTCGCCCGCGGGAGAAGGTATTTGCGGGCGGCCGCCCGATTCCGGCGCATGGACGGGAAGAAGGCCCTCTACTACGCGGCGATCGCGATCGCGGTGTTGATCGGGGTCAGCGTCGTCGTCAGCGTGGTCTCCGCGCTCCTGAGTCTCGCGTGGGCGATCGTCTCCGGGATCGTGTCGCTCGCGGTGCTGGCGGGGATCGTCTACGTCGCGTACAGGACCGGGTCGTGGCTCCTCGGGAGCGACGACTCGCCCTCGATGGACTCGATCGGCTCGGACTCGTCGACCTCCGTCGACGCCGGGACCAGCCGGCAGGACCGCCTCCGACAGCAGTACGTCGAGGGACAGATCAGCGAGGCCGAGTTCGAGCGGCGCATCGGCGAGGAGCTGGAGACGGAGGAGGTCGACGAGATCGACCGCGAGCTCGAACGGGAGCGGTAGGCCCCGACCGGCGCGGGTTTGAGGGCGGTTCAGAACCGCTCGCGGAGCTCCGCGCGCAGGTCGTCGACGTCGAGGTCCTTCATCGCGAACAGCACGAGCAGGTGGTAGACGAGGTCGGCGCTCTCCGCGGTGAGCTCCTCGCGGTCGTCGTCTTTCGCCGCGAGGATCGCCTCCGTCGTCTCCTCGCCGATCTTCTCTAAGACGGCGTTCTCTCCCTTCTCGTGGGTGAAAAGCGAGGCCGTGTACGACCCCTCGGGGAGTTCCTCCTGCCGCGACTCGATGGTGGCGAACAGCTCGTCGAGGACGGCCTCTGGCGGCTCGTCTCGGGTCGCCTCGCCCTCGGTCGGATCGCTCACGCGAGCACCTCCCGCTCGGGGAAGAAGGCGAGGTCGTGGATCCGCGGGTCGTCGGTGAGCTCCGGGTGGAACGCCGTGGCGACGACGGGGCCGTCGCGCACCGCCACCGGGCGACCGTCGACCGTCGCGAGCGTCTCCACGTCCGGGCCCACGTCGTCGATGGCCGGCGCGCGGATGAACACGGCGTGGAAGGGGTCCTCGAGGTCGGTGACCGGGATCTTCGCCTCGAAGGAGTCCTTCTGTCGCCCGAACGCGTTGCGGTCGACGGAGACGTCGACCAGCCCCAGCGGCTCGACCCGGTCGTCCTTCGCGTCGGTCGAGCAGACGATGAGCCCGGCGCAGGTGGCGAGGATCGGCTTCCCCGCCGCGACGTGATCGCGGATCTCCGCCGCGATCCCCTCCTGCTGGATGAGCCGCGAGATGGTCGTCGACTCCCCGCCCGGCATCAGGAGGACGTCGCAGTCGGGGACGATCCCGGACTCTCGGATCTCGACGACCTCCGCGGACTCGTCGTGGGCGGCCGCGGCGTTGCGGACGGCGGCGGCGTGTTCGGCCACGTCGCCCTGGACGGCGATGACGCCTGCTTTCATACGGATCGATGGGGCGGGCGCGTGGAAAAAGGGCGCGCTACGCGACCGGGGGAGTCGTCGGCAGAACGGGGGCGACGGCGGGTGTTACGCGACCGTCAGCGAGAGGATCTGGACGAACACGCCGAAGAGGACGCAGAACGCGAGGACCGTCTTGGGGTCGATCGCGATGGCGTTCCGGTCCTCGTTCTCGAAGTAGCGGACCAGTCCCGCACTGGACATCAGTCCGCCGGAGTTGGAACCACTCATACCCGCTACTGGACGGCGACGCGTTCTAAACGTTTCGTTCGCCGTTCGGACCGCGGCCGGCGTCGACGCCGCGAGACAGTCCGGTCGGGCCGCCGCCGCCCCCGCGCCGTCGTCTGGATCGGAACGCGTGGAACGCGTCCACGCACGAGTGGGAAACCCTTATGCGCGGGCCGGCGGTAGTTGGCTCCGACTATGACCGTTCGACTGCTGGACTTCCACGCCGAGTGGTGCGGCCCGTGTAAGACCCAAGACCCCATCCTAGAGGAGATTCAGGAGGACCTCGGCGACGCGTTCGAGCTCCAGAAAGTCGACGTCGACGAGGAGCAGGACGTCGCCAACCAGTACCAGGTCCGCTCGCTCCCGACGCTCATCGTCGAGAACGACGACGGCGTCGTCGACCGCTTCGTCGGCGTCACGCAGCGCGAGGACATCGAGGCCGCTCTCTCGGAAGCGGGCGCCTGACCCCGGTCTCGCCCGTACCGCTCCCTCCCCGCGGCCGTCGATTTCGCGTCACTTCTCCGCCGCCTCGACGTGTGACCGTTAGCCGCGGCGTCTCGCAACCTTTTACAGCACCGCACGCCCAGAGAGGGTATGGCCAAATTCGACGCCGCCGAACGCCGCATGCTCGACCGACAGATCTGTATGCGCTGTAACGCCCGCAACGCCTCCGAGGCCGAGCGCTGCCGCAAGTGCGGCTACACGAAGCTCCGCCCGAAGGCGACCGAGCGCCGCGCGGCCTGATCGGCGCGCTCCGGGCCGCGTTCGGCCCTTCTCGCGATCGTTCTCTTCCCCCGGCCAGCGGTGCTCTTCTCTCTCGGCTCTCCTATCCTTCCTTCCCTCTCTCTGCGCCGACCGACGCCTCGCGCCCGACCCGCGCTCAGTCGTCGGGGTACTTCGGCTCGCGACGCTCGGCGCGCTCGGCCGCGCGCTCGATCACCTCGCGGAGGGTATCCGGGCCGTCGGCGGCGCGGTAGACGTCGCCGTGGCCGGGGAACATCGCCCCCGCCGTGTCCGGTAGTCGACCGAGGATCTCGTGGAGGCTCTCGATCAGGCGTTCGCGCGACTGGCCGGTCATGTCGGTCCGGCCGAACGAGCCGTCGTCGAACGCGCCGTCGTTGTAGACGACCACGTCGCCGGAGTAGAGCCGCTCGTCGCCGACGAGCGCGACGTGGTCGTCGGCGTGCCCCGGCGTGTAGACGACCTCGCAGTCCTCGTCGCCGACGCGGACCGCGTCGCCGTCCCCGAGCGCGGCGTCGCGGTGCGGGTGGTCGGCGTACGCGAGCACCTCCGGGTCGAAGCGGTCGACTACCGCGTCGAGTTCCCCCACGTGGTCGCGGTGCTGGTGCGTGATCACGACGTGGTCGAGGTCGTCGACGCCGGCGTCGGCGAGCGCGTCGGCGACCACCCCGTCCACGCCCGGCATCGTGCCGGCGTCGACGAGCGTCGTCTCGTCGCCGACGACGAGGTACGCGTTACAGGTGAACTCCTCCGCGTCCGCGGTGACGGTGATCGGCTCCATGCGGGTACTCCCGCCCGGAGCGACAAAAGCGTACAGTCGCGCCCCAGCGACAGCCCTCGGGCCCGCTGCCGGCCGTGGATTTATCACTCACCCCCTGTTAGTATCACACACATATGGGCTTCGGCAGCTACGACGAGTCCGAACAGGAGAATCAGGACCTGGACGCGGACTTCGACGACGACGACGGCGTCCAGGCTGCCCAAGAGACCCACGAGGGGTCAGTCGACTACGAGCCCGGGGCCTCGAACGACGAGCTCCTCGACCGGCTTCAGGAGATCAAGTCCGAGGACGCGTGAGTGAACCCGCCGAGCCGCGCGCTCGGCATCGCCTTCTCTGACGCCCGCGACGCGAGCCACGCGGCCGGCGCCGTCGTCCGCGCCGACGGGACCCCCGACGGCTTCGCGTTCGCGCGGTGTACCGTCGGCGGCACGGACGCGACCGACGCGGTCGTCGACTGCTGGCGCGCGCTCGACCGCGAGGACGTCCGCCACGTGATCTGCGCCGGGGTCGCCCCGGCGTGGTTCAACCTCCTCGACCTCGACCGCCTCTCCGGGTCGCTCGACCGCCCCGTCTACGCCGTGAGCTACGAGGCGAGTCCCGGGCTCGAACCGGCGCTGCGCGACGCGTTCGACGGCGAGGCGCTCGCCGACCGGCTCGCGACGTACCGGTCGCTCCCGCCCCGCGTCCCGGTCGACGGCGCGGACTCGGACCGCCCCCGATTCGTCCGCGCGGTCGGCATCGAACCGGAGCGCGCCGCCGCGGCCGTCGAAGGGCTCACGCGGGACGGCTTCCGACGCTGCGAACCGCTCCGGATCGCGGCGCTCGCCGCGAGCGCGCACCGCGAGGCGGCGGCGGGCGAGTGAACTCCCTCGGCGGACGGACCGGTTCGACCGACGCTACTTAGACGACCGCGCCCCGAGCGGTGCGTATGAGCGAACACGGCGGCGACGGGGCCGCGCTCGACGAGGACCTCCGGGTCCCGGCCTGCGAGCGCTGCCCGGCGCTGGTGGAGTCGCGGAGCCGGATCGTCGACGGCGTCGGCCCGACGGACGCGGACCTGCTGTTCGTCGGGGAGGGGCCGGGCGCGACCGAGGACGAGGAGGGCGAGCCGTTCGTGGGACGGTCGGGCGACGTGCTCGACGAGGCGCTGCGGGACGCGGGACTCGCCCGCGCCGACGTGCGGATCACGAACTGCGTGCGCTGCCGACCGCCCGACAACCGCGACCCGACGACCGAGGAGCTGGCGAACTGCCGCGGCCACCTCGAGAGCGAGGTCGACCGGCTCGACCCGGAACTGATCGTGACCCTCGGGAAGGTGCCGAGCGAGCACCTCCTCGACCGCTCGGTGGCGATCACGTCGGAGTCGGGCGACGTGGCCGACGCGCGGCTCGCCGGCGCGTCGCGGCGCGTGCTGCTCTCCGTCCACCCGGCGGCGACGCTGTACGACCGGAGTCAGCGCGACGGCTTCTTCGAGACGATCGGCCGGGCCGCCGAGCTCAGCGGCGTCGGCGAGCGGGGAGAAGGCGGCGGGGACGGGCAGTCCCGGCTCGGCGAGTTCTGAGTCGGGTCAGTCGCGGCGGTCGCCGACGCCGAGCCACTTCTTCGCGTCGAACAGGCCGCGGATCGCTTCGATGAGCCCCTTCCCCTCGTGCTCCCCGGGGCGGAGCCGGGCGCGGATGCGCGAGGAGATGAGCTCGATGCCGAGCACGACGACGAACACCATCACCAGTCCGGCCGCGGTCTGCTGGAACTCGAAGAGGTCCTGGCTGTTCCGGATCATCAGCCCGAGCCCGCCGGCGCCGACGACGCCGAGCGAGATGGCGATCCGGGTGTTGATCTCCAGGATGTACAGCGTCCACGCGATGAACGAGCGGGACACCTGACTCAGCATGCCGAAGCTCACGGTCTGGGTGCCCGACGCGCCCGTCGACCGGATCGCCTCGATCGGTCCCTCCTCGATCTCTTCTAAGTCGTCCGTGAACAGCCGGCCGAGGTTCCCGATGCTGTCGGTCGCGATCGCGAGCACCGCCGTCACCTGCCCCGGCGGACCGACGGGAATGTACAGGAAGATCCAGACGATGGCGGGGATTGCGCGGATGCCGCTGAGGGTGCCGCGGAAGATGAAGTTGAACGGGAACGGCGTGACGCGCTCGCTGCCGAGCACGCCGAGGATCAGCGCGAACGGGAAGGCGAACACGGTCCCCATGAAGCCCAAGAGGAGCGTCACGAGGCTCGCCTTCACCAGCGACTGTCGCGACGACTGGAAGCTCTCGATGATGTGGGCACCGCCGTCGCCGAAGCTCGCGGGGATCGCCTGTAACCCCGTGATGTCCTGGTCTTTGGTGTAAATCGTGAAGTTCTGGAAGTCCGGGGGGAAGAAGCCGGTCGTGATGAAATCGTACATCGCCGGGAGGCGCCCGGCGACGACGTTGGGCTGGAAGCCGATGAAGCCGAGCCCCCAGTAGGTGACACCGAGGACGCCGGCGAGGAGCAGGGCCCACAACAGGTACTTGAGTCGCCGGAGCCGTTCGAGCGCGCGGAACTGGTCGCTGATCGCGGAGTCGGACGAGGAGCTCACGCTTCTTGCCCCCCGTCTGCGGCCGCATCAGCCTCGGTGTCGGTCTCGCCCAGCTCCTCGCCGGTCGTGCCGGTCGGGACCGTCTTTCCGTCCTGTGCGCTGCCGTAGTAGATGCGGTCCATCTCGTCCATGGTGAGGTCGTCGGCGTCGCCGTCGAAGATCACCTTCCCATCGCGGATCCCGAGGAACCGGTCTCCGAACTCTCGTGCGATATTCACCTGGTGGAGACTGGTGATTGTGGTGAGATCCTGCTCGGTTGCCGCCTTCTTTAGGTACCGCATCACGTCGCGGGCGGCCTTCGGGTCAAGGCTTGCGACCGGCTCGTCGGCGAGGACGATTTCCGGGTTTTGGACCAGCGCCCGGGCGATCCCAACGCGCTGTTTTTGCCCCCCGCTCATCGACTCGGCACGCTGGCCCGCCTCGTCCAAGAGCCCGACCGTCTGGAGGGCTTCGAGGGCGGTCATCTTGTCCGGTTCGGCGTGCATGCCGAGGGCGCTCCGGAGGAGGCCGTTCCGGGAGAGTGCCCCCGAAAGCGCGTTACCGAACGCCGTCTTGCTCTCGATGAGGTAGTGCTCTTGGAACACCATCCCGACGCCGCTGCGGTTGCCCTGTATCTCCTCGCCGCCGATGCGGACGGACCCTTCGGTGGGTTGCGTGAGGCCGTTGAGCACCCGGAGCATCGTCGACTTGCCGGCGCCGGAGGGCCCGAGGAGGATGACGAACTCGCCCTCGGAGATAGTGAACGAGATGTCGTCGAGGGCGACGGTGTCCTCGCCGTATATCTTGGTGACGTTTTCGAATTCGATCGTTGGCATGAGGTGTGGCTTTGTTGGGGAACGGACGGATCAGGTAAAAAGCGATTCGAAATCGGGGTTGCGGGTCGGCTTTACTGGTCGAAGATGTCGGTCCCGACGCCGAGCTCGTTCGCGACGTCGATGACGGACTGGTAGTCCTCCTGGCTCGCCTCGCGGACCTTACTGAACCAGAGGTCGTCGTCGGTCCCGTCCTCGCCGTCCGCACCGTCGAAGATGTTGTCCGGCGCCTCGAGGAACGCCTCCTGGATCGCGGACTTCACGTCGTCGTCGAGCTCGGGCGAGATGACCATCGGTGCGCGCGGCAGCCCTTCGTCCTCGTGGAGGGTCGTCGCGACCGCCTGCCAGTCCTCGGGGGTCGGACCGGTCTTCGTGTCGCGGACGAACCCGCCCATCGCGGCGGCGTCGACCTGACCCTGTTCGAGCAGGGTGTACGACCCGACGTGGCCGCCGGCGAAGCGGGCGTCGAACTCGGCCTGCGAGCCGTCGCCCTCGGGGAGCCCCCCGATGTCGAGGTCGCCCTGGCTCGACATGCTGTACAGCGGGTACAGCGCACCGCTGGTCGACAGCCGATCGGAGAAGGCGACGGTCTTGCCGGAGAGGTCCGACAGCTCCGTGATGTCGCTGTCGTTCGGCGTCGCGATGATGCTCTTGTACGTCCAGCCGCCGTAGCCGAACCGCTGGAGGATGATCTCCGCGTTGCCGGTCTTCACGCCGAGCGCGGCCGCGAACGGCCCGGTCTCCGCGATATCGGTCGTGCCCTGTCCGAGCGACTGGATGATCGCGCTGTAGTTGCTGCCGACGTTCCCCTCGACCGAGAGGCCCTCGGGGACCTCGTAGTTCTCTTGTAGGTAACTCCCGACGTGGTCGAGCATCGGGGAGTACTGGACTTCGAGGTCCTCCTGCGGGACCGACGGCGAGATGCCGAAGTCGACCTTGCCGTCGCCCCCGAACGTCATCTGCGAGTCGCCGCCGTCGGAGCCGTCGGAACCGTCGCTGCCGTCCATTCCGTCGGAACCGTCAGAACCGTCAGAACCGTCGCCGCCGTCGGACCCGTCGCCGCCGCCGCTACAGCCTGCGAGTCCAACGATACTTGCCGCACCCGCGACCTTGAGGAATTTACGTCGTTGCGCCATGAGGTGTCCAATTGATGGGTTCTGCTGGCGTTTCAAAAGTGTTGCTGTTATCAGATATACAGGTATCCATACCGCTATGTAACGGGTGCCGGATGGAAACTGTCTTCCACGTCGGTCGTGAACCGGAACCATGGACGAATCACCACCGGACGGCGAGGTGTCCGTCGCGCTCGTCGACTACGGGCTCGGGAACCTCCGGTCCGCCACCCGCGGGTTGGAGCGCGCGGGCGCGTCCGTCGAGATCACCGACGACCCCGAGGCGTTCGCCGCCGCCGACGGCGTCGTCCTCCCGGGCGTCGGCGCGTTCCGCGAGGGGATGGAGAACGCCGGGCCGCTCCGCGAGGCGCTGACCGACCACGCCGCGGCCGGCCGCCCGCTCTTCGGCATCTGCCTCGGGATGCAGATGCTCCTCACGACGAGCGAGGAGGCGGACCACGAGGGCGAGGGCGAGGTGACGGGCCTCGACCTGGTCCCCGGCACCAACGTCCGCTTCGAGGTGGACCAGAAGGTGCCGCACATGGGGTGGAACGAGCTCGACGTCGCGCGGGACCACCCGCTCGTCGAGGGCGTCGACGGGGAGTACGCCTACTTCGTCCACTCCTACTACGCCGAGCCGGACGACGCGGACGCGGTCGTCGCCACCGCGGACTACGGGGTCGACTTCCCGGCGGTCGTCGCCAACGAGGCCGGCAACGTGTTCGGCACGCAGTTCCACCCCGAGAAGAGCGGCGAGACGGGGCTGAAGATCCTGCGGAACTTCGTCGAGTACTGCGCGGAGCGGTAGGCCGCGCCGCGGAGCCGATCTTACAGCCGGTCGTACGGGCCGGGCTTGGCCGCGGTCAGCCGGTCGACCTGCTCGTCCGACAGGTCGATCGTCGCCGCCGCGAGGTTCTCGCGCAGCTGGTCGACGGTCCGCGCGCCGACGATGGGCGCCGTGACGCCGTCGCGGTGCGCGAGCCACGCGAGCGCGGTCTGCGCGGGCGACGCGCCGACCTCGTCGGCGACCGCGTCGAGCTCGTCGTGGACGTCGAAGTTCTCCCCGGTGAGGTACGCCTCCTGGAAGCGGCTCGACTCGGCCGCCTTCGAGTCGTCGGGCAGGTCGGCGTCGCGGTCGTACTTCCCGGTCAGGAAGCCCTGACCGAGCGGGCTCCACGGGGAGACGGCGACGTCCCGCTGGCGCGCGAACTCCAGGTAGTCCCCCTCGATCTCGCGGTCGACGAGGTTGTAGCGCGGCTGGAGCACTTTGAACGGCTCCCACCCCTCGCTGCGGGCGATCTCGTTGGCGCGGGCGACCTTCCAGGCGTTCGGGCGCATCGTGGAGGCGCCGAGGTAGTGGACCTTGCCGGACTCGACGAGCCCGTTGAGCGTCTTCATCAGCTCGCGGGCGGGCGTCTCGTCGTCCCAGCGGTGGATGTAGAGGACGTCGACGTAATCGGTGTCGAGCCGGTCGAGCAGGGCGTCGACGCGGTGGCGGACGTTCTTGCGGTTCGTGCCGCGGCTGTTCGGGTCGCCGTCGCGGATCTGCCAGTACACCTTCGAGGCGATCGTGTAGCGCTCCCGGTCGCGCTCGGCGAGCCAGTCGCCGATCCAGCGCTCGCAGTCGCCGCCGCCGTACACGTCGGCGGTGTCGATGTAGCGACCGCCGGCGGTCTCGTAGGCGTCGAGCAGCTCGTGGGCGCGCTCCTCGTCGATCTCCACGTTCCCCGCCTCGGTCACGCGGCCGAACCGCCACGTGCCGAACTGGAGTTCGCTCGTCCGCAGGCCGGTTCGGCCGAGCGGCACGGTTCCCAGGTCGATCTCGTCGAGCTCGGGCGTCATCGTCGCACGGTAGTCGCGGTCGACGCAAAAACCTACACCAACCGGATGCGGTGTGTAAACGCGTCTCGATCGTCTCGAGTTCGGCGGCGGTGGCGGGCGTCACTCGGGAGTCGCGACGGTCACTCGGGAGTCGCGGCGCTCGCGGGCGTCGAGACGGTCACTCGCACGCCACGGCGAAGTGTTCCTCGGTCGCGGCCGCGGTGCACACCGGGCAGCCGGCGTCGAGGATCGTCTCGCGCATCGCGTCGTTGACCTCGATGGTCTGCTCGCAGTCCGGACAGGTGAAGTGAACGGTCGTCAACGCTTTGCCTCTCGTCTCCGCAGAACGCGGGCTGCGAACATAAATGAACGGTTCCGACACGGCGCGCGGACGGCGCCGCTCCGCGGCGCTCTCACTCCGTCCGCGGAACCGCGTACGCGCCGACCGCGAGGAAGACGGCCGCGAGCGCGGTCAACACCAGCAGGTCGCCGGTCCACGCGCCGCCCTCGAAGGTGATCGCCCGGGTCCCCCGCGCGAAGTACGTCAGCGGCGAGGCGGCGACCGCGGGCAGGAACCACTCCGGCAGCAGCGACGGGGTGACGAACGTCTCGGAGAGGAAGAGGAGGGGGAGCGCGACCGTGTTGCTCGCGGCGATCACGCCGTCCTGCGAGTCGGCGAGCGCGCCGAGGACGGCCCCGAGCCCGCAGAACAGCGCCACCGCGACCGCGACGAAGGCCGGGAGGGCGGCCAGCGCGGGGGAGACGATCAGCGTCGCGTCGGTCACCGCCAGCACGAGCCCGAGGATGAGCAGGCTCGCCGCGCCGATGATCCCGACGTTGACGAGCGTGTGCGCGAGCAGCCACTCGGCGCGAGAGAGGGGAGTCGTCGCCAGCTTCTCGAACCGCCCGCCGTCGCGGTGGCGCGCGATCTCGGACCCGACCCGCGACAGCGGCGTGAACAGGACGACGACCGCGAGGTAGCCGGGGATGTAGTAGCCCGCGGGCTCGGCGAAGAGCCCGCCGCCGGTCGGCTGCGTCCGCACCAGCGCGCCGAAGATGACGACGAGGATGACCGGGAAGAAGAACGTGAAGAACACCGCCGTCCGGCGGCGCGTGAACGAGCGCGCCGCCGCGACCGCCTCCGTCCGGATCCGCCCGAGGCGACTCATCGGTCGCCCCCGTCGGCGACGGCCTCGGCCGCCGCCCGCTCGCCGCTCCGCCGGGCGTACTCCTCCCCGGTGAGCCGCAGGTACACGTCCTCCAGCGACGGCTCAGACCACGAGAGCGAGTCGAACGCGACGCCGGCGGCATCGAGCGCGTCGACCGCGTCGCCGATCGCCTCCGGGCGGACGCCGCGGACCCGGAGCCCGCCGTCGGTCGCCTCGACGGTCGGCCCGTCGCCGAGGCGCTCGCGGACGCCGGCCGCGACGCGCTCGATGGTCTCCTCGGTCGCCGCCGCCGCGGTGTCGGCGTCGAGGCGGGGCGCGCCGCCGTGCTCGGCGACGAGCCGGTCGGGGGCGCCGCTCGCGACGACCCGCCCGTCGCGGAGCAGCGCGACCCGGTCGGCGAGCCGCTCGACCTCGTCCATCGCGTGGCTCGTGAGGAAGACGGTCGTCCCGCCCGCCGCGAGCCGCTCGATCAGCCGGTGGATCGCCCGGCGGCCGGCCGGGTCGATCCCCGTCGTCGGCTCGTCGAGGAAGAGGAGGTCGGGGTCGTTGACGACGGCGGTCGCGACGCAGGTCCGGCGCTGTTGCCCGCCCGAGAGCGTCTCGTACCAGGCGTCGGCGTCGTCGGCCATCCCCACGTCGTCGAGGACGGCCTCGGTGTCGCGCGCCTCGTCGTAGAGCCCGCCGTAGTAGTCGACCAGCTCCCGGGCCGTGAGCCGCGCGGGCGGGTCGAACGACTGCGGGAGCAGCCCGATCCGGGACGGCTCGACGGCCGCCGGCGGCGCGCCGAAGACGCGCAGGTCGCCCGCCGCCTCGGTGGTCCCCGTGAGCGCGCGCACCAGCGTCGTCTTGCCCGCGCCGTTCGGCCCGATGAGCCCGAACACCTCGCCGGCCGCGACGTCGAGGTCGACGCCGTCGAGCGCGACGACGTCGCCGTACTCCTTCCGGACCCCCTCCCCCGCGACCACGGGGTCGGCCGCGGACCCGGCGGCGGCCGTCCCCCCGGACGCGGTGTCGGCGGTCGCTGTCTCGTCCATGTCACCGACTGCGGCCGCCGCGCGCGTAAGGGTTACTTTTCCGTCGACGCGGGGGGGTCGGTCCCGCCGGCGCGGCCGCGGCCGCCGCGACCGCTCCCCCGGTCCGGTCCGTTACGCCTAAGCGACGCGCTCCCGACCCACGGGACATGCACTACCACGAGGCGGCGGCGTTCCTCTTCGACCTCCGCCGCTTCTCGGTCAAGCCCGGCACGGAGCGGGTGGAGGCGCTGCTGGCGCACCTCGGCGACCCGCAGGAGTCGGTCCCGTTCGTCCAGATCGCCGGCTCGAACGGGAAGGGCAGCGCGGCGCGGCTGACCGAGTCGGTCCTCCGCGAGGCGGGGCTGTCGGTCGGGCTGTACACCTCGCCGCACCTCTCCGCGCTCGCCGAGCGCGTCCGCGTCGACGGCCGGCAGATGACCGAGTCGGCGATCGCCGACTTCGTCGCCGAGGTGCGCCCGTGGCTGATCGACCGGGCCGCCGCCGGCGAACCCCTCACGTTCTTCGAGGTCGTCACGGCGATGGCGGTCCGCGAGTTCGCGCGCCGCGACGTGGACGTCGCCGTCCTGGAGGTCGGCCTGGGCGGCGAGTACGACGCGACGAGCGCGGTCGACCCCGTCGCGACCGCCGTGACGAACGTCTCGCTCGAACACACCGCGGTCCTCGGCGACACGATCGCCGAGATCGCCCGCACGAAGGCCCGGATCGCCCGCCCGGACGCGCCGCTCGTCACGGCCTGCGACGGCGAGGCGCTCGACGTGGTCGGCGAGGTCGCCGACGAGGCGGGCGCGCCGGTGACGCGGGTGACCGGCGACGCCGGGGCGAACGACGAAGCCGACGAGGAGAGCGACGGGGACGATTCTGAACCCGCCGACCCCGCCGACCCGCCGGCGTTCGCGGCGACCTACGAGGGGCGGGTCAGCGCCACCGACGCCGAGGTCGCGCTCGCCGGCGAGCGCGAGGGCACCTATCGGATCCCGCTCGTCGGCCGCCACCAGGCGGCGAACGCGGCGCTGGCGGTCGGCGTCGCGGACCGGACCGCGGCGGCGCTGGGAGCGGACCTCCCCGACCGCGCCGTGCGCGACGGCCTCGCCCGGGCGACGTGGCCCGGCCGCTTCGAGGTGGTCGACACCGCGCCGCTCACCGTGCTGGACGGCGCGCACAACCCCGCCGCCGCCCGCACGCTCGCCGCGACGCTCGCCGAGTACGACTACGACGACCTCCACCTCGTGTACGCGGCGATGCACGACAAGGACCACGCCGAGACCGCGGCGGCGCTCCCGGACGCGGCGACGGCGGTCACCTGCCGGCCCGCAATCGACCGCGCCGAGGACCCCGCGGTCCTCGCGACCGCGCTCCGGACGGCCGGGATCGACCGGGTCACCGCCGGCGACGACGTGGCGGACGCGCTCGCGGGGGCGGTCGACCGCGCCGACGGGGACGACTGCGTGCTGCTCGTCGGCTCGCTGTTCGCGGTCGCGGAGGCCCGGGCGGCACGGATGCGGACAGTTCGGGAGCGGACAGTCCACGGACCCGACGACGCGGCCCACGCGCTCGACACGGCCGGCGTCCCGCCCGAGGGGGTCGCGGCGCACCGGGACGGCGTCGACCACCGCACGCTCACCCTCCGACTGCGCGGCGACCGCGCCGAGCGCGTCGCGGCCGCGGCGCGGGCCGTCGGCG
>NZ_CAKZRO010000152.1 GCF_937146585.1 uncultured Halorubrum sp.
CTGGAAAGGAGCGGTAACAAGTAGTCTCTAACAATTGCTTCCTTTCGGTTGAGATCGGGTTCGGTCAGTTCTGGCGTATTGACGACAATCTCCTCAACTAGTTTAAATTATCGGGCCCGGACACACCCGGTAGAGCTTGGAAGCGGCATTTAATTCAGATTATTAGAATGGACTCGCGGGGGTCCCGCGAGCGAACGGGGTGAGCGAGTGGGACCACGCGAGGGACTGACTGAGCGGACGAAGTGAGCGAAGGAATGGACTCGCGGGTATTTGAACCAGAACCAGACGTGCTCGCTTCGCTCGCTGCGCGCGACTGGTAGGGTTCAAACCCCACTCGTTACGCATTTGCGCCGCTCGCGACGGTGCTCGCGGCGCAAAATTATGGACTCGCGGGGGTCCCGCGAGCGAACGGAGTGAGCAAGTGGGACCACGCGAGGGAATGACTGAGCGAACGAAGTGAGCGAAGGAATGGACTCGCGGGGATTTGAACCCCGGGCCTTCCCCGTGCCAGGGGGATGATCTACCACTGATCTACGAGCCCTCGAACGCATTCGTTCGTTCCCCGCTGGATATATTAAGGCCTTCGACTCGACGACGGCGCTGCGCCGCAAGGTCAGATCCGGTCGGAATCGACGTACACGTCGAGGTCGACGTCGCGGCGCGACCCCTCGAGGTCGCGGACGGCGCGTTCGACGACGCGCTCCGCCTCGCCTCTGATCAGCGGGATCGCCTTCTTCAGCACCCAGTCGAACGAGACGAGCCGCGGCAGGTCGAGCGCGTCCGGGCTGGCGGAGCCGGGGTCGAACTCGACTTCGAGCGCCACCTCGCAGGGGGCGTCGCCGTCGGCCTCGTCGCCCCCGTCGGTCGCCGCCGGCGTCACCCGCCAGCGGCCGCCGGCGTCGATGTCCTTCGTGATCTCCCAGTCGATCAGCTCGGGCGGCTCCACGCCGGTCACCCTGGAGTGGGCGGTGTAGGAGATCTTCCACCACGCGAACGTGAGCGCGTACCGGGTGCCGGGGCCGCCGTCGCCGGTGACGGTCCGGACCTCCCGGAGGTACTCGGAGTAGTTCGCGTACTGCGGGAAGTCGAGCAGGAAGTCGTACACGTCCTCGGGGTCGGCGTACACCTCCGTGCTCACGACGAGTTCGTCCACGTACGTGGGTTCGCGTGACGCTTATTAAACCGTCCGGCGGCCGAACCCGACCGACGGCTCTGGGGTGCTTCCCGTCACAGTCGCGGCCGATCGCGGAGTGACGGCGAACACCGTCGAAGGGGCAGCCGCGAGGACTCGCGCGGCTCGCTGTGCGCTTCAGTCGCTCGCTTCGCTCCTTCCAGTGCTTGCGTCGCCGTGCTTCGTCCTCGCGGCTGCCCCTTCGAGCCCCGCCCCGCACGGCGTCGCTCCACACACCTCCCCAGCCTCGTAGCGGTCGCCTCCGCGTCGCTCCGGCGACCGCGACTCCCTCGCACGCGCTCCTCGCGCCCCCTCGGGCGCTCGGAGGCGCGCGCCGCTGTATTCAGGCGGGTTTGTTCGCCTCCTCGGGGGCCGGGATTCGCGTCGTCGGAACCCGGAACGGGCCGCCGAAGCCGCCGGATACATGGGGCTTCCGGCGCTCGTACGGCTATGGCTGCCGACGACCGCAACGCCTTCGAAGTGTACCGCGACAGGGTGGACCGACCGCTCGGGCGACTGTTCCGCGAGTACGGCGCCTCCGAGGCGCACTGGCTCGTGATCGGGATGGTCGCCAACGTCGTCGCCCGGGTCGCGGGGCTGATCCCGCCGGTGGTGCTGGGCGTCGCCATCGACGCCGTCTTCACCGGTTCCGGCCCCTACACGCTCCCGATCGTCCCCGACGCGTGGCTGCCGACCGCGGAGGCCGCGCAGTTCCGCCTCTCGGTGATCCTCATCTTCGGGTCGTTCATCGTGACGGGCGTGTTCACGTACGTGTACGGCATCGCGGCGAACAACTTCGCGCACCGCGTGATGCACGCGGTCCGCACCGACTCCTTCGACCAGATGCAGCGGCTCGACATGACCTTCTTCGACGACAAACAGACCGGCGAGGTCATGTCCGTCCTCAACAACGACGCCTCGAACCTGGAGGTGTTCCTCGACAACGCGCTCCAGAACTCCGCGCGCCTCGGGGTGATGGTAGTCGGCATCGCGACCGTCCTCGTCTACTACAACTACGAGCTCGCGGTCGTCACCCTCGCCGCCATCCCGCTGATGTTCCTCTTCACGCTGTGGTTCATGCGCGCCGTCGAACCGCGCTACGTCGCGCAGCGCTCCGTCGTCGGCGACCTCAACACCGCCCTCGAGAACGCGCTCTCGGGCGTGGAGCTGGTGAAGACCTCCAACACTGAGGCCCACGAGAGCGAGCGCGTCGAGGACGCCTCCTTCTCGTACTTCCGACGGACGATGTCGATCCTCCGGCTCAACTACGTCTACCGCCCCGGCATGGAGCTGCTCGCCGGGCTGGCGTTCGCCGCCACCTTCGCGGTCGGCGGCTTCTGGCTCGCGAACGGCCCGCCGGGCCCCTTCACGACGGAGCTGACGGTCGGGACGTTCGTCACGTTCGTCCTCCTCACCCAGCAGTTCGTCGCCCCGCTCGCGGAGGTGTCGAACATCATCGACCAGTACGAGAACGCGAAGGCCTCCTGCGAGCGCGTGTTCGGCCTGCGCGACATCCCGGTCCGCATCGAGGACGACGACGAGGCGATCGAACTCGGCGGCGAGACGCGGAGCGACGGCGGGAGCCAGCGCGGCCGCGGCGCCGGCGGCACGGTCGATGACCGCGGAGGCGTCGACGCCGCCGGCACGACCGCCGGCACGACCGATCACGGCGGCGTCGCGGGGGCCGTCGAGTACGACGACGTCTCCTTCGCGTACCCCGAGAACGCGCTCGTCGACCCCGAGGACGCCGACGAGGAGGTCGTCAGCGGCGTCTCCTTCTCGGCCGACCCGGGCGACACCGTCGCGCTCGTCGGGCCGACCGGCGCGGGGAAGTCGACGCTGCTCAAGCTCCTCCTCCGGCTGTACGACGTCACCGACGGCGCGATCCGCGTCGACGGCCACGACGTCCGCGACGTGACCGTCGAGAGCCTCCGGTCGTCGGTCGGCTACGTGGCGCAGGACACCACGCTGTTCGACGGGACCATCGCCGAGAACATCCGCTACGGACGGTTCACGCGAATCGACGAGGCGGACGTCGACGAGGGCGAGGTCCGCGACCGCGTGGTCAAGGCCGCGAAGGCCGCGGAGGCCCACGAGTTCATCGACTCGCTGCCGAACGGCTACGAGACGCGGATCGGCGAGCGCGGCGTGAAGCTCTCCGGCGGCCAGCGCCAGCGGCTCGCCATCGCCCGGGTCGTGCTCCAGGACCCCGCGATACTGATCCTCGACGAGGCGACCTCGGCGGTCGACACCGAGACGGAGATGCTGATCCAGCGCTCGCTCGACCGCCTCGCGGCCGACCGCACCACGTTCGTCATCGCGCACCGGCTCTCGACGGTCACCGACGCCGACACCGCCTTGGTGTTGGAGGACGGCGAGGTCGTCGAGCGGGGGAGCCACGACGAGCTGCTCGCCGCTGACGGCCTCTACGCGAAGCTCTGGGGCGTTCAGGCCGGCGAGATAGACGAGCTGCCGGAGGAGTTCGTCGAGCGCGCCCGCGAGCGCCACGTCGACCGCGCGGTCGAGCGGGCGACCGAGAGCGAGGTCGACTCGGAGTCGTTGGACTGACGGACCGGCCGCTTTCCCGATCAATCGTCGCCGGAGACCTGTTCGGCCGCGTCCGTGCCGGCGTCCGGCACGGCGGCGGCTGGCGCGGGTGGGTCCTCCCGGACGTCGTCGCCGATCCCCTCGGCGATGACGTCGGCGTAGGCGTCGGGGAAGACGCGGACGAAGTCGTCGAGCGCGGCCCCCCAGTCGTCGAGGAGGTCGGCCGCGCGCTCGCTGTCGGTGTACGCGTGGTGGTTCTCGACGAGCCGGCGGAGCATGCGCTCGTCGGACTCGTCGAGGGTCTCGGAGACGGAGACCATCTCGTGGTTCACGCGGTCGTCGAACCGATCGTCGGGGTCGTACACGTACGCGATGCCGCCGGACATGCCGGCCGCGAAGTTGCGACCCGTGTCGCCGAGGACGGCGACGACGCCGCCGGTCATGTACTCGCAGCCGTGGTCACCGACGCCCTCGACGACCGCCCGGACGCCGGAGTTGCGGACGCCGAACCGCTCGCCGGCGACGCCGTTGACGTACATCTCTCCGGACGTGGCGCCGTACAGACAGACGTTACCGGCGACGACGTTCTCGGTCGGGTCGTACGCCGCCTCGGCCGGGGTGTCGATAACGATCCGACCGCCGGAGAGCCCCTTACCGACGTAGTCGTTGGCGGCGCCGGACAGCTCCATCGTGATCCCGGACGCGAGGAACGCGCCGAAGCTCTGGCCAGCTTCCCCGTCGAACCGGCAGGAGATGGTGTCGTCGGGCAGCCCCTCACCGCCGTGTTCGGAGACGACGCGGTTCGAGAGCGTCGCGCCGACCGCGCGGTCGACGTTCCGCACGTCGCGGGTGAGCGCGACCGGCGCGCCGTCCTCGATGGCCGGCGCGGCCTCGTCGATGAGGTCCCAGTCGAGCAGGTCGTCGATGCCGGCGTGGGCCTGCTCGCGGACCTTCGTGCGGGACTCGCCCGCGGGCTCGGCGATGACCGCGGAGAGGTCGAGGTGTTTCGCCTTCTCGTGGTCGGTCTCGCGCTGGGAGAGGAGCTCGGGCCGACCGATGAACTCCTCCAGCTCGGTGTACCCCTGCTCGGCCATGATCTCGCGCAGCTCCTGTGCGATGAACGTCATGTAGTTGATGACGTGGTCCGGCTGGCCGGGGAACCGCTGCCGGAGGTCATCGCGCTGGGTGGCGACGCCGACCGGGCAGGTGTTCTCGTGGCACTGGCGGGCCATGACGCAGCCGGAGGTGACGAGCGAGGCGGTGCCGAAGACGTACTCTTCGGCGCCGAGCGCCGCCGCGACCGCGACATCGCGCCCCGTCCGAAGCCCGCCGTCGGCCGACACCCGGATGCGGTCGCGCAGGCCGGTCGCGCGGAGCATCTGGTTCGCCTCCGCGAGCCCCAGCTCCCACGGGAGCCCCGCGTTCTTGATCGACGTTTTGGGCGACGCGCCCGTACCCCCGGAGTGGCCGGAGATGTGAACGGTGTCTGCGTTCGCCTTCGCGACACCGGCGGCGATGGTACCGATACCCGCCTCCGAGACGAGCTTTACGTTGACACCGGCACTGGGGTTCGCGGCCTTCAGGTCGAAAATGAGCTGTTTGAGGTCCTCGATCGAGTAGATGTCGTGGAGCGGCGGCGGCGAGATGAGCCCGACGCCCGGCGTGGAGTACCGGACGTGCGCGATCATCTCGTTTACTTTCTCGCCGGGGAGGTGGCCGCCCTCTCCGGGCTTCGACCCCTGTGCCATCTTGATCTGTATCTCTTCGGCGTTCGCGAGGTAGTCGGCGGTGACGCCGAAGCGACCGGAGGCGACCTGCTTGATGTTACACTCCTTTTCGGTGCCAAACCGTTCCGGCGGCTCACCGCCTTCGCCGGTTCCCGACTTCCCGCCGATGCGGTTCATGGCGATCGCGTTGTTCTCGTGGGCCTCCGGCGACAGCGAGCCGAGGCTCATCGACGCCGTCGCGAAGCGTTCGACGATCGATTCGACCGGCTCGACCTGCTCGACCGGGACCGGGTCGCGGTCGGAGTCGAACTCGAGTAAGCCGCGCAGCGACTGGAGCTCCTCGGTCTGGTCGTTTACCAGCTCCGCGAACTCCCGGTACTGCTCGTAGTCCCCGCCGCGGACCGCCTGCTGGAGCGTGCCGACCGTCTGCGGGTTCCAGCCGTGCTTCACGCCCGACGAGCGGTGCTCGTACTCGCCGATGGTCTCCAGCTGCGGGTCGGCGCCGAACGCCATCGCGTGCCGGGTGCGGAGGTCGTCTTCGATCTGTTCGATCCCGATCCCCTCGGTCCGGATCTCGGTCCCCTCGAAGTACTCGGCGACGAACTCGGAGTCGAGCCCGACCGCCTCGAAGATCTGCGCGCCCTGGTACGACTCCATCGTCGAGATGCCCATCTTCGCCATCGTCTTCAGGAGGCCGTCCTCCAGCGCGTGGCGGTACGCCGCGAGCGCCTCCGCCTCGTCGGCCCCGTCCGGGCCGGCGACCACGTCGGCGATGGAGGCGTACGCGAGGTACGGGTCGACCGCGTCCGCGCCGTAGCCGACGAGCGTCGCGAGGTGGTGGACCTCGTGGGGCTCGCCGGACTCGACGACGACGCCGGCGCGGTTGCGGAGCCCGCTCCGGACGAGGTGGTGGTGGACCGCGCCGGTCGCGAGCAGGCTGGGCACCGCGAGTCGGTCGGGGCCGACGGCGCGGTCGGAGAGCACGACGACGTCGGCCCCGTCCTCGATGGCGGCCGCGGCGTCCTCGCGGACGCGGTTCACGGCGTCGACGAGGGAGTCGTCGCGGTCGTAGGTGACGTCGACGGTCACGGAGCTGAACGCGGGACCGTCGCCGACGGCGTCGTTGTCGCCCGGACGGCGCTCGCCCGGTCCGGGCAGGTCGCGGAGCGCGGTCGTCTCGGCGTCCGTCAGGACCGGGGAGTCGGAGACGATCTGCTCGGCGTGTTCCGGCGTCTCCGCGAGCAGGTTGCGCTGGTTCCCGATCCGGGTCTCGAGCGAGGTGACGAGCTCCTCGCGGATGTAGTCGATCGGCGGGTTCGACACCTGCGCGAACAGCTGCTTGAAGTAGGTGAAGAGGGGACGGTCGACGTCGGTGAGCACGGACAGCGGCGTGTCGTCGCCCATCGACCCCACCGGGTCCTTCCCGTCTTTCGCCATCGGCTCGACGAGGTGGTTCAGCGAGTCGGTCGTGTAGCCGAACGCGGCCTGGTGGGCGCGGACGGCCGGTTCCGGTTCGTCCGCGTCCGCGCCGTCCGGATCCTCCGCGGCTTCGGTGTCGACCGACTCGGAATCGTCGGGCGCGTCGCCGCGCCCGCCGACGCCGATCGCGGCGTCGTCCTCGTCGGTGATCTCGTCGAGGTCGACCTGTCCGTCCTCGACCCACTCGCCGTACTTCTCGTCGGTGAGCTCCTCGAACACCTCGTCGTCCGGGACGATCCGGCCCGCCTCGGGGTCGGCGACGAAGATCTCGCCGGGCTGGAGCCGCCCGCGGCGGCGCACGTCGGCCGGCTCGGTCGGGAGCGCGCCCACCTCGCTGCCGACGACGAGGCGGTCGTCGGTCGTCACCTCGTAGCGGCACGGGCGGAGCCCGTTGCGGTCCAAGACGCCGGCGACCTGCTCGCCGTCGAAGCCGATGACGAGGGCCGGCCCGTCCCACGGCTCGACGAGCGACGCGTGGTAGTCGTAGAAGTCGGCGCGGCCGTCGTCCATCAGGTCGTCGCCGCGGAACGCCTCCGGGATCAGCATCCGGAGCGCGTGCGGGAGGTCGCGGTCGGTCTGGAGGAGGAGCTCGAGCGCGTTGTCGACGCTCGCGGTGTCGGACTGGTTCGGGTCGTCGATCACCGGCTTGATCGTGTCGAGCTCGGCTCCGAACGCCGGGTGGTCGAGGTCGTTCTCGCGGGCCCGCATCCAGTTGACGTTCCCGCGGATCGTGTTGAACTCGCCGTTGTGGACGATGTTGCGGTACGGGTGCGCCAGGTGCCACGCGCCGAGCGTGTTCGTCGAAAATCGCGCGTGGACCAAGGCGACGTGGCTCGCGAACCGATCGTCGGTCAGGTCCGGGTAGTAGTCGGCGAGCTGCGACCCCTTCAGCAGCCCCTTGTAGACGACGCGCTGGCGGTCGAGCGAGCAGACGTAGAAGCGGCCGGCGCCCTCGACGCCCGACACCGCGTTCTCGATCTCGCGGCGGGCGGCGTACAGCGCGCGGTCGAAGCCGAGCAGGTCCGGGTCGGCGTCGTCGGAGCGGTCCTCCGGTTCGGTGAAGCGCTGGGCGAGCCCCGCGCCCTCGACGGGCGCGACGAACACCTGCGACACCTCCGGCTCCGAGTCGAGCGCCGTCGCGCCGAGGTCCGAGTTGTCGGTCGGTACGGACCGCCACGCGAGCACTTCGAGCCCGTAGACCGCGCACACCTCGGCGATGACGTCGTGGATCTCCGCCTGGACGCCGGGTTCCGGCGGCATGAACACGGAACCGACGGCGTACTCCTCCGGCAGGTCGGCATCGACGACCTCGCGGAAGAACTCGTCGGGTCGCGCGACCATGATCCCCGCGCCGTCGCCCGTGTTCTCCTCCGCGCCCGTCGTCCCGCGGTGTTCGAGGTTCTCGAGCAGCGCGACCGCGTCCGTGACGGTCTCGTGCGTCGGCGCGCCGTCGAGGTCGACGACTCCGCCGATGCCGCAGTTCGAACGGTCGTCCGTCGGATCCGCAAGTCCCCCCTCCTGACCCGAGGACTCCGAGTCGCGTACGCCCCGGGTGGTACTACGTGACTTGGTCATACGTCCCCTCATAATTGAGCAGTTAAAGGTATGACCCTGATAGGGGTAGGATCCATCGTACACACATTAGGGAATAT
>NZ_CAKZRO010000153.1 GCF_937146585.1 uncultured Halorubrum sp.
CGCTCCAAGGCTTTTACCGATCGAACCCCGCAGCCTCGCGCATGGTCCCCGACCCCTCCTCGGTTAGCAGACGGACGGTTTTGGCGACGCTCGGCGGCGGCGCCGCGGCGCTCGCCGGCGGCACCGCGGTCGCCGGCGCGACGGAGCCGACGGCGCTGCCGGACCCGATCACGGACGCGGCGACGAAGTACTACCCGACGCCGCCGGAGGTCGATGCCCTCTGGCGGCCGCCGGTGACCGAGGCGCACGCCCGTGCGGCCGTCGAGACGCTCGCGGAGACGGTCGCGGAGAGCCGGCGTCGGTGGGACGCGATCGGCTCCGTCGAGGACGACGGCGCGCCGATCACGACGGGTGCGGGCGGCTGGCTCGAGGACGCCCGCGAGGCGCTCGACGAGGGCGACCACGACACGGCCCTGTTCCGAGCGCGGTACGGCCTCCAGTTCGCGGGCGAAGCGCTGGGGTACGCCCGCGCCGAGCAGGACGCGGTCGACCGGGCGACGCTCCGCGACCGCGCCGCCGTACTGACGGACCGCGCGCGCGCAGTCGCGGACGGCCTGAAACCCTACCCGACGACGGATCCCGCGCGCGACCTCGGATGGTACGTCCGCATCGAGGGCGAGGTGCAGTCGGCGAGCGCGCTGGCGGCCCGCACGCTTCCGGACGACGCTGACTCGGGACAAAACGCCGATTCCGGGGACGAAAGCGACGCCTCCGCCGACCCGGTCGACCCGGAAGTCGCAGGTGAGGTGACGGCCGCGCTGCTCCGGGGCGAGGTCGACGCGATGACCGCGGAGCGGTATCGCGACATCCTTTTCGACCGCCTCGGGAGCGACACGGACCCGCACGCGGAGGCGTTGCGGACGGCCGCCGAGCGCTTCCGCGCCGCCCTCCCCGAGTACCCGTCCCGCGAGGACGCGCGAGCCCGGTACGTCGGGGAGGTCGACCGGTACGGGCCGTGGGAGTTCGCGCACTCGCGGCTGGCCCAGTGGTGTCTCGGGTCGGCCGCGCCCGTGCCGTGGCGGACGCCGATCGACGCGGACCTGCTCGCGCTGCGGACCGTCGCCCTCTCTATCGGATTGGCGCGTCGGCGGGCCCACGAGACCGCAGTCGACCGGCTCGTCGTCGAGCCGGACGACACCGCGTTCGACTCGGGCCACGCGCTCGCCGCGAAGCGCCGGGCGCAGGCGACCTACGAGTCGGTCGTCGGCTCCGATCCCAGCCCGCTGCTCGTCACGCAGATCGGCCGCGCGGTCGAGGACCTCCAGGTCGCGGAGGTCGGGTTCGGCGGCGGCCGCGACCGGCCGATGTGGCGCGAACGGTTGGAGGCGTACCTCTACGCGCTGGTCGGGCGCGCCAAGTTAGAGGCGTTCCCGCCGCTCCGGGACGCGATTCTCGACCCCGACTGATCGGCCGCGGGGCTGCGACCGTTGAGAGGGCGACGGGCCGCCGGCACGCCCGACCGCGTCAGTCGGCCACCGACCGCGCCAGCGCGCCGAGCCCGACGAGGTGCGCCATCGTGACGCCGAAGACGGTCGCGGCGTCGGAGAGCCCGAACAGCGGCGTCACGCCGTACGCGACGACGTACGGCACCACCGCGATACAGGCGACGCCGACGGCCAACAGCAGCATCGTTCGGCTCCCGTTCCGGCGGCTCCCGTCGTAGGCGAGGTACGAGACGTACGCCCCGAGGCAGGCGGTCGCGACGCCGCCCGCGGTCGCCACGAGCGAGAGCGTCACCGGTGGACCACCCCGAGGACGAGCAGGAGCCCGCAGAGCTTGCTCGCGGTCACGACCACGGTCCGCTCGGTGGCCGTCACCCACGCGACGTTGCCGAACGCCAGCCGGAGGAACATCGGGAGCGGGGCCAGAAGCAGGAGTCCGAGCGTCAGGAACAGCAGCGGACGACGACGCGTGCGCAGGTACCCCCGCGCGAAGCGGTAGGTGACGTACACCGCGAGCAGCACCGAGAGGAAGAACGCGGCGACCGTGACGGTCGCGAGGGCGGCACTCCCGCCGACCGCCTCGACTTGCGCCGGGACCGCCGCCCGCCCGAGCGTCCCGTCCGCTGGCGAGACGAGCGTCGCAATCGCCGTCGCCGCCGCGTGTGTGAGTGTCATCCGGAGAGCTCCTCGTAGAGCCGCGTCAGTCGGTCGGCGGCCGTCTCCTCGACGTAGTCGACGCTCACTTCGAAGCCGGTCGCGGTCAGGTCCACCGAGACGCGGTTGAGCCGCGCGGCGTACACTTGCTGGGGCCCGCTGTCCGGATCTACCTCTTGGACCGTCTCGACGAGGTCCTGCTCGCGGAGGCGTTCGAGCCGGCGGTAGACGGTCGCCTCGGAGGCGTCGCAGGCCTCGCTGAGCGCGCGGGCCGACCGGGTCTCCTCGTAGGTCTCGATGAGGATCTGCCGGGCGTACTCGTCGTCGAGCAGCGAGTACACCTCCCGGGGATCGACCGACGGCTCCGAAGCCATTCGGTTGAATCTCGCAATCGGGAAACTTAGTTTCCCCGGCGAGGCCGCGTTCGAGCGTGCTCGGACCGGCCCGCATCACGGACCCGCGACGCGAGGACCAGTCGGTTCGTTGACGAGACCGAGATTTCTTAGGGCTGCTGGCCGTCGAATCACCCAGTTGATGGCCCTCTCGGACGCGCTCTCGAACCCCCCCGCGAGTCGACGCGTCGCCGCGGCGGCGCTGCGAACCCCGTTTCGAGTTCGAACCTACGCCGCCGCCGTCTACTTGGCCCTCTCGTTCCCCCTCGGGATCGCGTACTTCGTCTGTACCGTGGTCGGGCTGTCGCTCGGTCTCAGCCTCTCGGTGCTCCTCGTCGGCGTGCCGATTCTGGCGGCGACGCTGGGCGGCGTGGTGCTGGTGTCGGTCGGCGAGCGCGTCCTCGCCCGGCGGTTCCTCGGGGCCGACATCGACACCCCGTCGTGGAAGGTGACGGAGGCGTCGGGCGTCGCCGACCGGATCCTGGCGGTGGTGACCGACCTCGCCGTCTGGGGCGCTCTCGTCTTCGTCCTCTCGAAACTGGTCGTCGGCGTCGCCGGGTTCACGCTGCTCACGGTCGTGCTCAGCGTCGGCGGGTCGCTGCTGGCGACGCCGCTGTACTACGACACGCCGGGCGCGACCGTCGGGCTCATTCTCCCGGAGCCGATCCGACGAGAGCTGTCGCTGGTCGTCCCGTGGGAGCGGTTCGAGGTCGGCGTCTCGTTCATCGTCCGGCTCACGTCGTGGGAGGTGTCGACGCTGCCGGGCGCGCTCCTGATGTCGCTGGTCGGCGTGCTGGCGATCCTCGTCGGGCTGAACGTCCTGTCCGCCGCCGGCTGGCTCTGCGCTCGCTGGGCCGAACTCACGCTGGGGACGGACCTCCCCTCGGTGGCCGACGACTGACTCGTCGCCGGTCGTAGCACGGACGAACCGCTCGTGGAAAAAGATCGTACTTATATTTTTGGTGGCGTTGCCGGCTCAGCAGCGCTGAATTCTTTATATGTGAACTCGGCGACAAGCGGAAAGTACAGCATGAGTGACCACAGCTGGTCTCCACGCTCGCCGGGCGAGGCGCTCGCGCGCTTCGTCGGTGTGCCGTTCGACGCGCAGACGTACCGCAACCTGGCGTACCTGCTGCTGGCGTTCCCGCTGGGCATCGCCTACTTCACCGTCGTCACGACCGGTCTCTCGACGGGGCTCGGGCTCCTCGTCACGTTCGCGGGCGTACCCATCGTCCTCGCGACGCTGCTCGTGACGCTCGGGATCGGCTCCTTCGAACGCCGGCTGGCCGACTACCTCCTCGACGTCGAGGTCGACGGCGACGCCGAGCGGATCGAACTCGCCTTCGGGTCGGTCGAGGAGGCGATCGGCACGACGAAGCGGGTCCTCACCGCGCCGACGACGTGGACCGGGCTGCTGCTCGTCGGGCTCAAGTTCGTCTACGGCGTCGTCGCGTTCACCGCGCTCGTCACCGCGTTCGCGGTGTCGGCGACGCTCCTCGCCGCGCCCGCGCTCTACGACGCCCCCGGCGTCACCTACACGATCGGCACGTACGCGGTCGACACGCTGCGCGAGGCGCTCGCCGGGGCCGGCCTCGGCGTCCTCCTCGCCCTCGTGTCGCTCCACGTGAGCAACGGCCTCGCTCGCTTCGGCGGGTTCCTCACCGACGCGCTGCTCGGCGGCGCGACGCGGTCCGCGGAGGCGACCGATGGGTGAAGACTCGACCGGCGACGGGTCGTCGACGCGGCGGCGACTCCTCGGCGCGGCCGGCGCCGGACTGGCGACCGCCCTCGCCGGCTGCGGTGCGGTCGTCGACGTCGACCGGCGGACGGAGACGGAGCGCCGCAGCGTCGACCCGTCGTCGGTCTCGACGCTCGCCCTGACGGACGTCTCCGGGGACATCGCGTTCCACGCGGAGTCCCGCGACGACGTCTCGGTCGTCGTCCGGAAGCACGCCCTCGGCGGCGTCTCGTTCGACGACCTCGACGCGACGGTTCGGACCGCCGACGACCGCCTCGAAGTGACGACGGACGAGCCGCAGGTCGTCGGGCTCGGCGGCGGGCGGATCGACATCGAGGTTCACGCGCCGCCGAGCGTCGCGGTCGACGAGCTCCGCACCGTCGACGGCGACGTGCGGGCGGAGTCGGTTCCGGACGGCGCGACGCTTGCCACGACCGACGGCGACGTGTCGGTCTCCGACGCCCGCGGGGACGTGCGCGCCGAGTCCCGCGACGGCGACATCCGCGTTGAGGAGACTGCGGGGACGCTCTCGGCGACGACCGTCGACGGCGATATCCGCGTCCAGAACCCCGGTCGCGTCGACGCGCTGCGGACGCGGGACGGCGACGTCGTCGCGGACGTGCCCGCCGCGGCGTCGGACGCGGTCGTCGCGTCGACCGACGGCGACCTCCTGCTCCGACTGGGCGACGACCTGAGCGCGGCGCTCACCGCGCGCACCGACGACGGGGAGTTCGCGGTCTCCGGCGGCGGCTCCGCGTTCAACGTTCGCGAGCGGACGGAGTCCCGGCTTCGGGCGACCGTCAACGGCGGCGACGCGGCGGTGACGGCCCGGACGCGCGACGGCGACGTCACGATCCGGGCGTGAGCCACCGGCGTCGCCGTTGCCGACGGTGACGACCCGCGCTCCCGCGCGAAACCGAAGCGCTGAATTGTCGTCCCTGAGGACACGCGACCATGCAAGACAAGCGCGTCCTCGTCACGGGCGGGGCCGGGTTCATCGGCTCGAACCTCGCGAACCGCCTCGCGGTCGACAACGACGTGATCGCGGTCGACGACCTCTACCTCGGCGCGGCCGAGAACCTCGACGACGCCGTCGAGTTCGTCGAGACCTCCGTCGTCGACGACGACTACCCGGTCGACGTCGACGTCGTCTTCCACCTCGCCGCGCTCTCCTCGCGGAACATGCACGAGAACGACCCCCAGCGCGGCTGCCGCGTCAACGTCGAGGGGTTCGTCAACGCGGTCGAGCGCGCCCGGAAGGCCGGGTGTGAGACGGTCGTCTACGCCTCCACCTCGTCGATCTACGGCAGTCGCACCGAGCCCTCGCCCGTCGACATGGACGTGGAGGCCCACACCGCCTACGAGGCGTCGAAGCTCGCCCGCGAGCGCTACGCCGAGTACTTCGCCAACCACCACGACATGAACGTGGCGGGGCTCCGCTTCTTCTCGGTGTACCAGGGCTTCGGCGGCAACGAGGAGCACAAGGGCGAGTACGCGAACACGGTGGCGCAGTTCGCGGACGCCATCGCGAACGGCGAGGCGCCGGAGCTGTTCGGCGACGGCAGCCAGACGCGCGACTTCACCCACGTCTCGGACGTGGCGCGCGCCTGCGAGCTCGCCGCCGACGAGGAGCTGACGGGCGTGTACAACGTCGGCACGCGGGAGGCGTACACGTTCAACGAGATGGTCGGCATGATCAACGACGCGCTCGGCACGGACGTCGACCCGGAGTACATCGAGTGCCCGTTCGACGGCTACGTCCACGACACGATGGCCGACTACTCGGCGTTCCACGAGGCGACCGGCTGGGAGCCGGAGATCGGTTTCGAGGAGGGCGTCGAGATGGTGTGCGATCCGTACCGATAGCGTGACGACGGCCCCGTAGCAGACCCCGACTTTCGACGTCGGACGGCCGCGCGGCGATTCAGATGATCGAGGCGACCGCCTCGGTGAGCGACGCGTCACCGTCGGCGACGTCGCGGCGGTAGTGCATGTACACCGCGCCGAGCGGCGGCTGGACGACGTACGCCAACGCGATCGGCAGCACGGCGGTCTCGGGGACCGCCGGCGCGGCGACGACGACCGCCACCGCGATCGAGAGGTTTCGCATGCTCGTCGCGTACACGAGCGCGACGCCGCTGGCCGCGTCGCGGAGGGCGCGCGAGAGCGCCGCTCCGACGACGAGCAAGAGCGCGTAGAACGCGACGATGGGGAGGATCGTGACCCCCGAGGCGACGGGGTCGGCGAGGATGCTCTCGGAGCGCATCGCCATCGCGATGAACACGATCAGCATGACGCCGAAGGAGCTGAGCCCGCCCAGCGTCGGCTTCAGCCGTTTGAACCCGTCCCTGCCCAAGCGGCCGAGCAACGCCCGCCGCGTGAGCGTGCCGGCGACCATCGGGACGACGACCACCTGTGCCAGCTGCCCGTACAGCGCGGTGGGGTCGAAGCCGACGCTCGCCGGGATCAGCGCGGCGAGGTACGTCGGCAGGACCGCGACGGCGACGAGCAGGTTCACCGCCATCGCCACGAGCGCGGACTCCAGGTCCCCGTTGGCGAGCCCGGTCCAGGCGGCGGTCATCCCGGAGGTCGGGATGAGCGCGATGAAGTAGAGCCCGACCGCGTAGCCGACGCTCCCGTCGAAGAACAGCCGCGCGAGTCCGACCGCGAGCAACGGGGCGACCCCGAAGTTGACGAGGAGGCTGAGCGCCACGACCCGCGCGTGGCTGCGGACGTTCACCACCTCACGGAGGTCGATGTTGATCATCATCGGGTAGATCATCAGGAACAGTACGGGGACCACGGCGGACTGGAGGAGGCCCTTGAACGAGGCCCCGGCGAACTGCCCGACGACCAGCCCCGCCGCCAGCGACGCGACGACGACGTAGATCAGGTTCGACTTGATACCGGTGAGGAACCGCCGTATCATCGTGTGCGTTATTGTGGTTGGCGCACAATAATAGTTCGGACGGCGGCTCCGCGCGTCGAGACGGGTGAACTGCCGATCGCGGCTGCCGCCGCGCTACTGCCCCTCGACCGCGCTGCCGGCGGCGATGAGGAACCCGGTGATCGCGGTGATCAGCGCCACCGTCCCGATCGCGACCGCGCCGATCCGGAACGTGTCGCCGGAGAGGCGCTCGGCGATGAGAAACAGGAAGACGGTCGTGACGAAGCCGATGAGCACGAGCGTTCGCCCGAAGCGCCCCGTGTCGATGCCGGGCTCGCTAGACACGATTCAATATCTCCTTGAGCACGCCCTGATACTCCTCCTCGGTGGCGGCGTTGCCGAGCGAGTGGATCGACTGGCTGATCCACAGGCCGGCGGTGAAGTTGATGAACGCCGCCATCGAGACGGTTCCGAGCTGTCCCTCGACGAACAGTCCCGTGACGATCGCACCGACGAACCCCAGCGCCATGAGCGCGTGCGTGACGAGCGATCGGGTGCCGAAGTCGGCGAGCTGTAGTGATAACCGAGTGCCAACGGCCATACCCTCCGTTGCGGCTGCCAATGTAAAGAGGTAGCGCGTCCCGAGAGCCGCTCACCTCGCCTCCAGCGTCATCTCCCGCTCCCGCTTCGTCCCGACGACGCGTACCCCTGCGGGTTTAGGCGGGCGGCTCGTACGGACGCACGAATGACCGACACGGATCGGACGCACGACGTGGTGGTGTGGGGCGCGACCGGGGTCGCCGGGCGCTTCACCGCCGAGTACCTCACAGAGCGGTACGGGCCCGCTGACCTCTCGCTCGCCGTCGGCGGGCGGAACCGGGAGAAGCTCGACGCGCTCGTCGACGACCTCACCGGCCGGAGCGACGCGTGGGACGACGTACCCGTCGTCGTGGGCGACGCGACCGACCCGGAGAGCCTGCGGGCCATCGCCCGCGACACCCGGGTCGTCTGTACGACGGTCGGCCCGTACACGGCCTACGGGACGCCGCTGGTCGAGGCCTGCGTCGAGGCCGGCACGGACTACTGCGACCTCACCGGCGAGGTGAACTGGGTGCGCGAGACGGTCGACCGCTTCCACGAGGCGGCCGTCGAGAGCGACGCCCGGATCGTCCACAGCTGCGGGTTCGACTCCGTCCCGGCTGACGTCGGGACGCTCCTCGTCCAGTCGTTCGCGGCGGAGACGTACGGCGAGCCCTGCGAGGCGGTCCGGATCTACCTCGACGGCGGCAGCGGGAGCGTCAGCGGCGGCACGCTGGCGAGCTTCGGCGAGCTGTTCGAGGCGGCCGCGACCGACCCGCTCGCCCGCGAGGCGCTCCGCAACCCCTACTCGCTGGCTCCCCGCGGCGAGCGGAGCGGCGTCGACCCCGGCGAACAGCGCCGGCCGCGGCGTGACCCCCTCCGCGACGAGTGGACAGCCCCGTCGCCGATGGCGCCGGTGAACGAGCGAGTGGTCCGCAGGAGCAACGCCCTGCTCGGCTACCCGTGGGGCCGCGAATTCAAGTGCGGCGAGGTCGTGCCGACCGGTTCCGGGCCGATCGGCGCGGCGACCGCGAGCGCCGTCGCTGGCGGGCTCGGGCTGTTCTCCGCGGCCATGTCGGTCGGCCCGGTACGGGACGCGCTTCGGCGCTACGTCTTCCCCGACCCCGGCGAGGGACCGACGCGAGAGGAGGCGGAAGCGGGGAGCTTCCTGATCCGCGTGCTGGGCCGCGGGACGGGCGCGGACGGACCGTTCACCGTCGAGGCCGAGTTCGGGACCGACCGCGACCCCGGCTACGGGGCGACGGCGCGGATGCTCGGCGAGTCGGCCGTCTGTCTGGCGCGCGGCGACGTCGACTCCCCGTTCGACGGCGGCGTGTTGACGCCGGCGTCGGGGATCGGGCTCCCGCTCGCGGAGCGACTCCGCGACGTGGGGTTCACCGCAGCGGTCGGCGAGTCGTAAAAGAAGCGTATCGGGCGGACCGCTCCCGCCCGTCGATTACATGTAGCCGAGGTCGCGCAGGCGCTCCATCAGGTCCTCCTTGTCCTGGGCGCGGCCGGCGCGCTCGGTCGTGTCCTCGAGGTTCTGGAGCCACGCGGGCTCCTCGGTCGTCTTCTCCGTGCTGACCTCGCTGCCGAGCGAGCGGAACCCGGCGAAGTACTTCGGCGAGATCGGCACGTCCTCCTGGGTGACGCCCTCGGGGAGGTCGTCGTCGGCCTGCGGGATGTACCCCTCGTCGGGGAACGCCTCGACGGTGTCGGGAACGACGAAGTTCCAGAACGCCTCCCACACGTCCGCCTCGGCGAACTGGAGGATGGGCTGGATGCGGTCGTGCGGCGGGAACAGGTCGGGGTCGTGGCGCGGCGAGAAGAACGTCTCGTCGGCGCGGGCCTCCTGCTCGTCCCAGCGGACGCCGGAGATGACGCCGTCGATGTCGTACTCCTCGAGGGCGTCGTTGAGCGCGACCGTCTTCAGCAGGTGGTTGCCGACGTAGGTGTCGAGCAGGAACGGGAACGAGTCCTCCTCGAACTCGAGGATCTCCCGGATGTGGTGCCGGTTGTGCTCCGAGAGCGCGTCGACGGGGATGTCGTCGCCGGGTTCGAGGCCGTGTTCCGCGACGTAGTCGCCGACGTCCTCGTTGCGGGCGTACACGAGGTCGATCGCCCACTCGTCGGCCCAGTGCTCGACGAAGTCGGTGATCGAGTCGAAGTGCTGGAAGTGGTCGATGAAGACGGCGGTCGGCTTCTCGTAGCCGTACTCCTCGGCCACCTGGTTGATGAAGTACAGCGTCAGCGTGGAGTCTTTCCCGCCGGTCCACATCACCGCGGGGTTGTCGTACTGTTCGAGGCCGCGGCGCGTGACCTCGACCGCCTTCTCGATCTTATGCTGGATCGACGGGTAGTCGTCCGGGGTCTCCCCCTCGCCGTCGGTGTAGTCGACGTCGACGCTCGCCGGGAACTCGTCGCTCATACGCCGGAGATGTCGCCGCGAAGGGAAATAGGCCTTCTGAATCGTGACCGCGTCGCGGTCGCGCTCGCTGCGGCCGTCCCCTCGCGATTTCGCGGAACACAAGGGATATGCCGACCGCCCCGGAACCGACGACCATGGGCCTGTTCGACCGGCTTCGCGGCGAGGACGACGAGCGCGTCGTCTTCCTCGGCATCGACGGCGTACCGCTCGACCTCGTCGAGGACCACCCCGAGGTCTTCGAGAACCTGACCGACATCGCCGAGACCGGCTCCGGCGGGCGGTTGGAGAGCATCGTGCCGCCGGAGTCGAGCGCCTGCTGGCCGAGCCTCACGACCGGCGTGAACCCCGGCGAGACGGGCGTGTACGGCTTCCAGGACCGCGAGGTCGACTCCTACGAGACGTACGTCCCGCTCGGGCGACACGTGAAGGCGACCCGGCTGTGGGACCGCGTCACCGACGCCGGCCGCGACGCGACCGTCCTCAACGTCCCCGTCACCTTCCCGCCGTCGACGCGGATCCAGCGGATGGCCTCCGGCTTCCTCTCGCCCGACCTCGAGTCCGCGACGAGCGACGAGTCGCTCCGCGAGACGCTCGACGGCTTCGACTACCGCATCGACGTCAACGCCAAGCTCGGCCACGACGACGACAAGACGGAGTTCCTCGAGAACGCGCACGCCACCCTCGACGCCCGGTACGAGGCGTTCTCGCACTACCTCGCCGAGGACGACTGGGACCTCTTCTTCGGCGTCTTCATGAGCACCGACCGCGTGAACCACTTCCTCTTCGGCGACTACGCCACGGACGGCGAGTACGCCGAGGAGTTCCTCGAGTTCTACCGGACGCTCGACGAGTACATCGGCGCGATCCGCGACTCGCTCGACGACGACGCCACGCTGGTCGTCGCCTCAGATCACGGGTTCACCCGACTGGAGTGGGAGGTGAACTGTAACCAGTTCCTCGCCGACGAGGGGTGGCTCTCCTACGACGGCGACGACCACGACTCGCTGACCGACATCGACGACGAGACGCGTGCGTACTCGCTCATTCCCGGCCGCTTCTACCTCAATCTGGAGGGCCGCGAGCCGAACGGCGTCGTCCCCGAAGACGAGTACGAGGCGACCCGCGAGGAGCTCATCGAGGACCTCGAATCGCTCACCGGTCCCGACGGCCGGCAGGTCTGCCGGCGGATCGTGAAGGGCGAGGACGCCTTCGACGGCGCACACGACGACATCGCCCCCGACCTGGTCGTCATCCCCGCGGACGGGTTCGACCTCAAGTCGGGCTTCTCCGGCAAGGAGGCGGTGTTCACCGAGGGACCGCGCAACGGGATGCACAAGTTCGAGAACTCGCTGCTGTACGCGACCGATCCAGACCTCGACCTGGCCGACGCGAACCTCTTCGACGTGACGCCGACGATCCTCGACCTGCTCGACGTCGACGCCGACGCCGAGTTCGACGGCGAGAGCCTACTGTCGTAGCGACCTCGCCGACGCCGCCGTCCCGCGGCGGGCGTATCCGACACGGTTACCCTCCGGGCGGACGGCGTATCGCGTGTGATGACCGACGGCGTTCGCTTCGTCGCGCTCGGCGCCGTTCGACGAGCACAGCCGCGAGGCGGTCGTCCGCGAGTTCGACGAGGCGTTCGGCGTGGAACTGCTCGACCCGACGGCGGTCGGTACCTTCGAGCGCGGCGGGGAGCCTGCCCACGAGGTGTGGCGCGTCTACGAGGGGGAGATCGCCGAGGGCTGGCCGTACGACCGTGAGTCGTTCGCGTTCGCTGAGCCGGAAGGCGGGACCGAACACGTCTCCCGGTGGGTTCCGATCGACCGACTACGGCAGCCCAACACGACGTTCTACGTCCCGGATGTGCTCGACGCGCTCACCGCGTAGCCGGACGACGCCCCGGACTCACAGTCCTCACAGCGGCGACCAGCGCTCGCCCGGGGCCGCGCGGAACGCGTACGCGGTCTCGCGCTCGACGGCGACCAGTCGGCCGCCGATGGCGAACAGGGCCCGCGGTTCGATCTCGTCGGGAAACGGCGCCTCCCACCGCATGGACCCGCCGGAACCGAGCGCGACCATGCGCCCCCGGGTTGGATCGTTGAATCCGCCCGAGTTCTCCGCGACGTACGCTCCCGTCGCGTCGACCGCGAGGTGGTCGGACGGGAGGTCCGACCGCTCGAACGCGATCTCGCCGGCGGCGATGTCGACTGCGGTCAGTGTCCTCCCGCGCGCGCAGTAGAGGCGCCCCTCGGTCGCCACGACTCCGGACGGGCGCCGCTCCGGGGCGGAGACGTCGAGCGCGAACCGCCGGTCGAGGCCACCGTCGTACCCGACCAACGACTCACCCGGAGCGGCCGCGACCGCAGTCCCGTCGAGGGCGACGAGCCACTCGGTCGCGGCGTCGACCGCGCGCTCGCCGCGCCGATCGCCGCGCCGGTCGAAGCCGACGATCGCCGGTCCCGTCCCGACCGCCGCGGACGAGGCAGCTCCGGGCGCGAACGCCCACGCGGTCTCGGCGTCGACCGCGACGCGCTGCGCCGCGTCCCCCGGTCCCCCGGCACCGTCCGCGCCGGCCCACAGGTCCGGAACCGCGAACCGGGGGTCGCCGGTCTCGGCGTCGACCGCAGCGATCCCCCGCGTCCCCACCGCGACGGCGAGCGCGTCGCTCGCGCGGACGGCTCGGAGGGACGGCCCGGTCTCGTCTCTCCCGTCGGTCGACTTTTCGCCGCCGCCGGACTCGCTCGCGAGGCGAGACCCGATATCGACCTGCCACCGGACTGGGTCGGCCGACGACCCGCCCGCGACCGACCCGGCGTCAGGCAGGTCGATCGCCGTCAGCCGCGCACCCTCAAGCGGGAGGAAGACGGCGTCGTCGGCGACGGCGGGCGCGCCCGCGACCTGTCGGGCCGTCTCGCCGACCGCCTCGACGGTCCCCTCCGAGGTAAGGACGGAGACGGCCGCGTTCGAGACCTCGCGCCAGACCTCGTCCTCGAAGTCGTACGTGCGCCCGGACTGGTTCGTGACCGTGACCAGTCGGTCACCCGCCGGGAGGTGGAACCGCTCGTCGGCGAACGCGAGGCCGCCGGTTCGGATCGACTCCTCCCACGCGAGGTCGCCGCCGCCGGGAACGTAGCCGCAGCCGGCGGTCGCCGCCGCGAGCGCGGTCCCCACCCCCGCGAGCAGGCGACGGCGGGTCGGCGTCGGCGAGGGAACCCCGTCGCCCGTCACGCCGGTTCACCCGCCAGTTCGCGGAGCCGCGCGACCCGCTCTCGGGTCGGGGGGTGCGTCTCGGGGAACACGTCCGTGCTCACCAGCTCCCTGTCACCGAACGCGCGGGCCTCCAAGGGTGCGAGGTACAGCGCCTCCGCGCCGCCGTCCAGCTCGCGGAGGTCCTCGTCGGGCATCTCGGGCATCGCCTCGTCGACGGTCCGGAGCGCGCTCGCCAGCGCGGCGGGGGAGCCGGTGATCTCCGCGGCCCCGCGGTCGGCCGCGTACTCGCGGTACCGCGAGAGCACGCGGTGGATCAGCACGCTCCCGAACCAGAACATCGCGGAGACGCTGAGCGTCGCGACCGCGCTGACCGTGATCACGACGAGACCGACCAGCAGCCCGCGGCCGTCGCGGTTCCCGCCGCCCCCGCCACCGGCCCCGAGGAACCTGACCAGTCCGTAGAGGACGTAGAAGGCGAGGACGGCGAGGTAGTAGGTGACGGTCGGCAACACCCACGCGACGGTCATCAGGCTCGCGTCCCGGTTGGCGAGGTGCGACAGCTCGTGGGCGAGCACGGCCTCCAGCTCTTCGTCGCCGAGCCGGTCGAGTAGCCCGGTCGTGACGGCGACGGTGCCGTCGCCGGGGGTCCCGACCGCGAACGCGTTCGGGATTTCGGTGTGTTTGACGGCGACATCGGGAACGGGCACGTCGGCCTGCGCGGCCAGCCGCGTCACCGCGGCGTGGAGTTCCGGGTACTCGTCTGCCGAGACGTGCCGCGCGCCGACCGACCGGAGCACGGTCCGCGGCCCGTAGCGGTACTGGACCGCCAGCCCGCCGAGGACGACGACCGCGAGGAAGACGGGGTCGACGTACACCTCGCCGGTGTAGGGGCGCTCGTTCGCCCACTCCAAGAGTGGGAGGCCGACCGCGTTGATCAGGAAAACGAACGCGTACACGAACGCGAACGGGAGCGCGACGACGAGCCCCGTCGCGACGAGCATCCGGGCGCGGAGCCCGCGGTCGGGACTGAGCGTTCCGGAGTCGTCGGATGAGGCCGAATGCCGTCGGCTCTCGCCGGAGGGAACAGAGGGCGACATCGGCTGCCAGCCGGTTCGACGCCGATCGTTAAATGCTCTCTGTCGGCGTCGAACACCGCAGACAGAGGATCCCGGTCCCGGCCCAGTTCACGTGTCTCGACCCGCACTCGGGGCAGCGGTGCCCCTCGTTGTTGTACTCGGTCGTCCCGCGGGGCGCGGCGAGGTGTCCGTCGTCGACCGCGCGCTCGAGGAGCCCGCGGAACCGCTGCTTCTTGAACCGGGCTCGGTGCGCGAGGAAGTCGCCGGGGCGGTCGGGGTCGGCGCCGTGGAGGTCCTCCCACTTGATCGCGATCTCGCCGTCCGCCTGCCCTCTCGCGACCTGCTTGATCGTCGCGGCCGCGGCCTCGAACAGCGGCGTCGTCGCGAGCGCCTGCGGCGTGTCGACGTCCGCGCCCGCGGCCTCGTACTGCTGCGCCGCGTCGTCGTACGCCCCCTCGGCCCCGTCGAGGCCGCCGGCGACGCGGAAGTCCGCGACGAACTCGCTCAGGCAGGCCCCCTGCCCCGACCCGTCGAGGACGCGGCCGAAGTCGCGGCTCGCCGCGATTCCCTCGACCGCGCGCTGGGTCGCCCGGCCGTCGGCGCCGGCGACGCGGTACGCGACCGCCGCGGCGAGCAGCTGTTGGATCCCCTGGCCGATCCACCCCTTCTCGTCGGGCTCGAAGGGATCGATCTCGGGTCGCGGGTCGGCGAGGACGCGCCGCCCCCCGCGGGTGTAGCGGTCCCCCGCACGCTCGTACTCTCGCGCCGCCAGCGCGTCGACCGCCGCGTCGTAGTGGCCGCCGTCGTCGGTGTTCACACGCGCGGTACGGGCGGCGGCGGGTTACGCCTATCGCCCCGCGCCGTGCGCCCGGCCCTCGGAGCGCCCCGACCATACTTACTTTCGGGGGGCGAACCGCCCCTATGGAGAGATCGGCGGACGCCACCGGACCGACCGCGGAGTCGGAGTCGCCGTCGGCCCCGGAGCCGCGGTCGCGATCCGCCTCGTCTGGACCGGCGTCCACGTCGCGGTCGGACTCGTCGTCGCCCAGCAGTCGGACCGAGTGGCTGCTCGTCGTCGCGCTGCTCGCGGTCCCGATCGCCGTCGTCCCGGGCGACGGGGAGCCGACGCTGGTGAGCCTCTGGGGGTTCGTCACCCTCGGCGGCGACGGCTACGGGGTCGGCGGCTACCCGGTCTGGGCCTACTTCCTCGACCAGCCGCGTCCGTTCGCCACGCTCCCCCCGTCGATCCGGGCGTGGCCCGTCGCGGTCGGCTTCCACCTGCTCGCGGCCGGCAGCGCCACGGGCGGCGTCGCGCTCGGACGGGAGGACCGCCGGGTGACGGGCAGTCTCCTCGTGCTCGCGGCGGCCGCGACGCTGTGGGTCGCGGCGGGGCTTGGGCTGCGGTTCGGCGTCGGCGCGACCGCGGGGTGGCTTTCGGTCCTCCCGGCGGGCGCCGTCGCGACGCTCCTCGTCGCGCTCGCGGCGTACGGGGGCGACCTCCGCGGAATCGCGGTCCGGTAGGGGGGCCGTCGAGCGATCCCCGACGCTCCCGGGCCGCTCGACTTTACGTATCCGGGCGCGGAACCGGCTCCCATGACAACGCTGCCGGCCCTCGTGGGGATCACCACCGTCACGGGCCTCGCGACGGGACTGGGGGCGCTGCCAGTCTTCTTCCGGTCCCGGGTCACCCACCGGGTGTACGACGCGGCGCTCGGTCTCGCCGCGGGGCTGATGGTCGCCGCCAGCGTCTTCGGGCTGATCATCCCCGGGTTAGAGGAGGGGACCCTCTCGGCGGTGATGACCGGCGTGTTCCTCGGCGGGATCGTCCTCCTCGGCGGGAACTACGCGATCCCGCACCTCCACGCGCAGTACCGCAAGTGGCTCCCCGAAGGCGGCGCGACCGACGACGATGTCGAGTCGATGCCGACGAGCGAGGACGGCAGCGGGATGACAGCGGACGATCCGTTCCCCGAGGCGAGCGCCGACGCGGCCGGAGACACCGGGGACGCGGCGTCGGAGTTCACGGCGGACGCCGACGACGAAGAGGCGACCGCGGCCGCCGACGCCGCCCGCGAGGTGACGCTCCGGAAGGCGCTGCTCATCGGGGGCGCGATCACCCTCCACAACGCGCCGGAGGGGCTGGCGATCGGCGTCGCGTTCGCCTCCGGGTTAGAGGAGGTCGCGCTGCTGCTCGCGGTCGTGATCGGGCTTCAGAACGTGCCGGACGGGTTCGCGTTCGCCGTGCCGATGGCCGACACCGGGATGTCGAACGCGCGCGTGCTCTGGTACACGATGCTGTCCGGCGTCGTCCCGCAGGTCGTCGCCTCCGTCTTCGGCTTCTCGCTCGTCTCGGTCGCCGCGGGGCTGTTCCCGATCTCGTCCGGGTTCGCGGCGGGCGCGATGCTCGCGGTCGTCTTCCGGGAGCTGATTCCCTCCTCGCACGGCCACGGGCACGCCGACGCCGCGACCGGCGCGTTCCTCGTCGGCTTCGTCCTGCTCGTCGTCGTGGACGCGGTCGTCGTGGTGTGAGTCCGCGTCCCCGCGTCGCTCCGGCATCGCGGACTAGATCGGCACCACGGGCCAGGTCGGCTCCGCGGCGGACTACTCGTTGCGCGGGCTGCTCGGGTGGTACTCCGTGTCGTACTCGCCCGGGTTCCCGTCGACGCGGTCGGGGTTGATCCGACCGCCGAGCAGCATGAAGTCGAGCACGGTACAGTACAGCATCGCCTCGACGACGGGGACGGCCCGCGGCGGGAGGACGGGGTCGTGCCGACCGACGACCTGGACCTCCTTCTCCTCGCCGGTCTCCCAGTCGGCCGAGCGCTGCTTCTTGGGGATCGAGGTGGGCGCGTGCCACGTCGCCTCGCCGTAGATCGGCTCGCCGGTGGTGATCCCGCCCTGAAGCCCCCCGTGGTCGTTCCCCTCTGGGACCGGGTCGCCCTCCTCGCTCTCGACGTGGTCGAACGACTCGCCGTCGTCGAACGTCCAGTCCTCGTTGCGGTCGCTGCCCGCCACGTCGGTCGCGTCCTTCCCGAGCCCGTACTCGACGCCGGTCGTCGCCGGGATGGAGAACATCGCCTGCCCGAGGCGGGCGGGGAAGCTGTCGAAGCGCGGCGATCCGAGCCCGCGCGGGACCCCGCGGCACTCGAAGTAGATCGAACCGCCGATGGAGTCGCCACGCTCCTGGAAATCCTCGATCAGCTCCTGCATCTCCGCGGCCGCGTCCGGGTCGGCGCAGCGCACGTCGTTCTCCTCGCTGCGTTCGAGGAGCTGGTCGAAGCTCACCGGGTCGGCCTCGACCTCGCCGATGCGGTTGACGTGCGCCTTGATCTCGACGTCGTGGTCGGAGGCGTCGAGCACCTGCTCGGCGACCGCGCCGGCCGCGACCCAGTTCACCGTCTCCCGAGCCGACGAGCGCCCGCCGCCGCCCCAGTTGCGCGTGCCGAACTTCGCGGAGTAGGTGTAGTCGCCGTGCGAGGGGCGCGGGGCCGTGACGTACGGCTCGTACTTCCCCGAGCGCGCGTCCTTGTTCTGTATCACCATCCCGATCGGGGTACCCGTGGTGTACCCGTCCTGGACGCCGGAGTTGACGACGACCTCGTCGGGCTCGCCCCGCGAGGTGGTGATCATCGACTGGCCCGGCTTGCGCCGGTCGAGCTGCGCCTGGATCGCCTCCTCGTCGAGCTCGACGCCCGCTGGCACGCCCGAGACGGTGACGCCCATCGCGTCGCCGTGGCTCTCGCCGTAGGTCGTCAGCTGGAAGAGTCGGCCGAACCGATTCCCGTTCATACCGTCACGTGTGGCCGCGGGCATATAGGGGTTGCAATCCGCGCAACGGGTGTGGGCCGTCCGCGCGTCCGATCTCGCATTTAGTGCCCGCGATCAGGGCTCGGGCCGCTCGCCGAGCGTCACGTCGACTGTCTCCTCGTCGCCGTCGCGGACGACGGTGACGGCAACCGCGTCGCCGGGCGACGTCTCCAGCGCGAGGAACTGCGAGAGGTCCGGGTTGTCCGTCACCTCGGCGTCGTCGAGCGCGACGATCACGTCGCCGCCGGTCGGCACCGACGCGCCGTCGACGGTCGTCTCCCCGTCCGACCCGCGGAGTGCGCCGTCGGCCGGGCCGCCGGGGACGACGTCATCGACGTACACGCCGCTGGCGTCCGGGAGATCGTTGCCGGCCGCAATCAGCGGGTCGACGGGCGCGACGCTGACGCCCATGTACGAGTGGTCGTAGCTCCCGGTCTCGACAAGCGCCGGGACGACCTCGTTCACGAGCCGGGCGGAGACGCCGAAGCCGACGTTGTCGCCCCGCGTCGCGGTCGCGACGCCGACGACCGTGCCATCGAGGGTGACGATCGGACCGCCGCTGTTGCCGGGGTTCAGCGCGGCATCGGTCTGGATCGCGTCCGCGATCGAGAAGCGCCCGGGCGCGGTCGACGCCGGGATCGTGCGGTCGCGACCGCTGACGATCCCCTGCGTGGCCGACCCCGACAGCCCGAGCGGCGCGCCGACGACCAACACTCGCGTCCCGACCGGCGGGAGTTCCCGCACCACCGGGAGCGGGTCCCCCGGGAGCTCGCCGTCGAGCTCGACGACCGCGAGGTCGCTGTACGGGTCACGGCCGACCACGGAGGCGTTCACCCACGTCTCGTCCGTGGCCCGGACGCGGATCGCGTCCGGGTCGCCGATGACGTGGTCGTTCGTCACTAGGTGCGTCTCGTCGTAGAGGAAGCCGGACCCCTGTCCCGCGGGACCGCCCTCCTCGGAGCCGAAGACGGTATCGCGGCTCTCAACGTATGTCTGGACGCGCGCGACGGAGGGGACGACCGCGTCGTACACGTCGACGTAGTCGGGGTCGTCGGCCGTCACGGGGGCGTCCACCTGTGGCGCACTGCCGGCGGCGTCGTCGGCCGCGAGGTCGCCGTCCCGCCCGAGACAGCCGGCTGCCGACGCGCCGGCGATCGCCGCGCCGAGACCGAGGAACTCGCGTCGGGTGCCCTCCATGTGTACCGCTAGGAACCGCGCTCGATTAAGCGATCGGCCGTCCGCGGCCGCGGGCCGACGCGCGACCGATGGGGGTATGTAACGGGAACGCGTTGGCTGGGGCGTGCGCGATCGCCTCACCTCCGACCTCGGCGTGTACGCCCTCTCGGGGTTGTTCTCGCTCGTCGTCTTCGCCTTCGCCCTCTGGATCCTCTCGCGGACGCTCCCCGGCGGGCTCGCGAGCCGACAGCTCGGGGGGCTCGTCGTCGGCTACCTGCTGTTCGTCGGCGTCTACACGACGGCGTGGTTCATCTACACCGGGATCGACAGCCGCGAAGAGGTTTGACCGGCGGGTCGCGGCCGCCGGCCGCTCTCGTTTCAGAAGCGACCGGATCCGCCTGCCGAACCGTTTTCACGCCGCCGCGTGACGGGGCGTCTATGAGTCGGGACACCATCGCCTTCGACGTCGACGACCGCGGCGTGGCGACGATCACCGTCGACCGCCCCGAACAGCTCAACGCGCTCACCGCCGAGACGCTCGAAGCGATCGACGACGCGCTCGACGAGGCCGCGGATCGAGACGCGCGGGCCCTCGTGATCGCCGGCGCGGGCGACGAGGCGTTCGTCGCCGGCGCCGACATCTCGCACATGGTCGACCTGTCGACGCCCGAGGCGCAGGCGTACGCCGAGCTCGGCCACCGCGTCGCGGACGCGATCGAGACGTTCCCCGCGCCGACGGTCGCCGCGATCGACGGGTACGCCTTCGGCGGCGGCTGCGAGCTCGCCTTGGCCTGTGACATGCGGGTCGCCGCCGAGAGCGCGGTGCTCGGCCAGACCGAGATCGACCTCGGGATCATCCCCGGCTGGGGCGGCACGCAGCGCCTCCCGGCGCTCGTCGGCGACGAAGTGGCCCGTCGGCTGATCTTCCTCGGCGAGCGCATCGACGCGGCCGAGGCCGCCGAGGTCGGGTTCGTCGGCGAGGTCGTCGCGGGCGAGGAGTTCGACGACCGGATCGACGAGCTGACGGGCGAATTGGCCGCGAAGCCCGCGACCGCGCTCCGCGCCGCGAAGGAGGCGCTGAACGCGGCCGGCGAGGGCGCCGCGGCGACCGGCCACGCCCTCGAACGCCGGGCGTGGGCCGGCCTGTTCGGTACCCACGACCAGCGCGAGGGGATGCGGGCGTTCTTAGAGAAGCGCGAGCCGGAGTTCGAGTGATCCCGAACGTCGGCGACAAGTACGACGCCGACGCCCGCTTCTCGCCCGCCGACGCCGTCGGCGCACAGGGCGACGGCCTGCCGGACGTGCCGCCCGCCGTCGTGCTCGGCCACCAGTCCGAGCTCACTGACGCGGTGCGGGAGCGGAGCGACGACCACCTCGAAGTCGTCAGGGGCCAGCGCGTGGACCTGCTCTCAGAGGCGGTCGGGTACGTCGCCGTCCACGAGTCGGGCATCGGCGCGCCGGTGACCGCGATCGTCGCGGAGAACGTCGTCGCCGCCGGCGCGGAGGCGGTCGCGATGCTCGGCGGCGGCGCGTCGCTCCAGCCGGAGATCGCTCCAGACGCGGCCGTCCTCCCGACCGACGCGATCCGCGACGAGGGCGTCTCGCACCACTACGTCCCGCCCGACGAGCCGGTGATCGCGACGGCGTCGCTCGTCGACGAACTCGACGCGTCGCTCTCGCGCGCCGGCTTCGACACGCCCCGCGGGACGACGTGGACGACGAGCGCGATGTACCGCGAGACGATACCCGAGGTCGAACGCTACCGCGAGGAGGGCGTCGTCACCCTCTGTATGGAGTCGGCCGCGCTGTGGGCGGTGGCCGAGTACCGCGGTGCGGACGCCGCGACGGTCCACGAGATCGGCGACTACCTCGCGCCCGACGAGTGGGTGCCCGAGGCGGACGCCGACCGCGGGCTCCCGGAGATGCTCGGACCGACCGTGGAGGCGCTGGCGCGACACGTAGACGCGCGCTGAGCCCGAGCGGAATCGCACGGCGTCCAGTGCCGCGCCCGACCGCGACCCGTGCGACCGAGGTCCACGGAACCCCGGGATCGCCACGCTTTATTAATCGCCGCGAGTACCCGCGACATGGACCAGTTGCGGCAGTCGCTCCTCGACGCGCCGATCATCGAGAAAGGCGAGTACCAGTACTTCGTCCACCCGATCAGCGACGGCGTCCCCATGCTCGAACCGGAGCTGCTCCGGGAGATCGTCATCCGGATCATCCGGAAGGCGGAGCTGGAGAACGTCGACAAGATCGTCACCCCCGCCGCGATGGGGATCCACATCTCCACCGCGCTCTCCCTGATGACCGACATCCCGCTGGTCGTCATCCGCAAGCGCCAGTACGGCCTCGACGGCGAGGTCCCGCTGTTCCAGGAGACCGGTTACTCGGAGTCGGAGATGTACATCAACGACGTCGAGGAGGGCGACCGCGTGCTCGTGCTCGACGACGTGCTCTCGACCGGCGGCACGATGAAGGCCATCCTCGACGCGCTCACCGACGAGGTCGGCGCGGACGTCGTCGACGTCGTCGCCGTGATCAAGAAGGCCGGCGAGAACGAGCTCGACGAGACCGACTACAACGTGAAGACGCTGATCAACGTCACCGTCGAGGACGGCGAGGTCGTCGTCGTGGACGCGCAGGGCGACGAATAGGTCGGTAACTGTCGACCCGCGGGGAACACCTCGAAGTTTCTACTCGCAGGTTTATTAGTGGTCGACGGCGGACCGGCGGTTAACACCTCCAAAGCCCCGCCCGGCACCGCACCGCGCCTCACCCTCCCCAGCCTCGTCGGGCGCGGCCGTCGGACTCCCTTCGGTCGTCCTCGTCGCGCCCGACTCCCTCGCACGCGCTTCTCGCGGCCGCCGAGGGCGGCCGCTCGACGGCGCGCGCCGACCGCAACCTGCCGTTTGCTTATAAACCCGGCGCCGCCCTTTGCCGCTGCCGGGCGCGGGCGTCTTTTATATCGAGGTCCTCAATGGCGGACTACACATGACTGACGCGTTGTTCGTCGTGAGCGAGGAGGGGTACTGGGCCGAGGAGTGTATCGAGCCGCTGACGACGCTCGAATCGGAGGGCGTCGACGTGACCGTCGCGACGCCGTCGGGGTCGCCCCCGGTCGTCGACGAGCGCTCGCTCGACCCCGAGGCCGCGGGCGGCGAGGAGCGGGTCGCTGAGCTCCGCGAGGTCGACGAAGAGCACCCCGAACTGAACGATCCGGAACCGATCGCGACCGTCGACGCCGACGGCTACGAGGCGGTCGTCTTCCCCGGCGGCCACGGAACCGTCTGGGACGTGAACCAGGACCGCCACGCGCGCCAGCTGCTGCTCGACGCGGTCGCGGGCGACGACGGCGTCGCCCTCGTCGTCTGTCACGCGGTCGGGATCCTCGGGTTCACGCGCGAGGCCGACGGGACGCCGCTCGTCGAGGGGCGCGCCGTCACCGGCTTCCCGAACGACTGGGAGGACGGCATCGTCGACGACCACGACGTGATGCCTGACGGCCGGAAGCTTCCCTACTGGGTCGAAGACGAAGTGCGACTGGCGGGCGCCGACTGGGACGCCGAACTCGACGCCGACACCAGCGTCACCGTCGACGGCGACCTGATCACCGCCCGCGGCCCGGGCTCGTCGGCGGCCGCGGCCGCGACGCTGCTCGACGAGCTCTGAGAGTGCCGGACCCGTTCAGCGGATCACGAACGCCGGCTCCTCGATCCGCTCGCTCTTACACTCGGGACACCGCG
>NZ_CAKZRO010000154.1 GCF_937146585.1 uncultured Halorubrum sp.
CCGGGTGAGGAAGGAGATCTCCTCTATCGCGTCGTCGGTCACGGCGCCGTCGCCGCCCTCGGCATCGCTGTCGCCGTCTGCGCTCCCGGTTACGTCGGTCGCGGCCGGGTCGTTCCGCCCGAGCGACCCGGTCTCCTCCGACCGTCCGCCCGCCGTCGCGTCGACTCCGCTGGACTCTCCCTCGTCGCTCATCCAGTCGCCTCGCCTTTCCGTCTCGACGCCGACTCGGCAATCGATTCGGCACTACCCAGACGATCGCACTGAGAATCGGCCCGAACGTCGCCCCCAACCGTCCGCGCTTGGTTTCTTCGACACACCTGTTAGACATCCAATCATATTGCCCCGTGTGGTATAGTTACATGCCGCTTGCTCGAATTCAGGCGGTGATTGAAGCAATTTTATCCGGTTACACCCCCACAACGACCGATCTTCGTCCGCGTCTTTCGCGGCTTCAACGACCGATTGAACCATTGATACGAGACAGAGAGCCGGATCGTCCCGGCCGGTTCGGCGTCCGGACTCGACGGCGGGATTTTTACTGCGGCTCGCCGTGGCCGGCGTATGGAGTACACCACCCTCGGTTCCACCGGTACGACCGTCTCGAAGATCTGTCTCGGCTGTATGAGCTTCGGGGACCCCGACTGGCGCGAGTGGGTCCTCGACGAGGAGGAGGGGACGGAGCTGGTCGAGCGCGCGATCGAGCTCGGGGTGAACTTCTTCGACACCGCCAACATGTACTCGAACGGCGAGAGCGAGCGCGTCCTCGGCGAAGCGCTCGACGGGTACGACCGCGACGAGTTCGTCGTGGCCACGAAGGGGTACTTCCAGATGAACGAGTCGAACCCGAACTCGGGCGGGCTCTCGCGGAAGGCGATCGAACAGGAGCTGTCGAACTCCCTCGATCGGCTCGGCACCGACACGATCGACCTCTACCAGATACACCGCTGGGACGACGACACGCCGATCGAGGAGACGCTCGCCGCCCTCGACGACGCGGTGCGCCGCGGCGACGTGCGCCACGTCGGCGCGTCGTCGATGTGGGCCCACCAGTTCGCGGAGTCGCTCCACGCGAGCGACCGCGAGGGGTACGAGCGGTTCGCCACGATGCAGAACCACTACAACCTCGCGTACCGCGAGGAGGAGCGCGAGATGCTCCCGCTCTGCGAGAAGGCGGGGATCGGCGTGATGCCGTGGAGCCCGCTCGCGCGCGGCTACCTGGCGCGCCCGCACGAAGAAGTCGACGCCACGCTCCGCGGCGAGACGGAAGAGCACCTCTACGCGCACCCCTACCGCGAGGGCGGCGGCCGAGCGGTCAACGAGCGGGTCGAGGAGCTCGCCGCGGAGAAGGGCGTGAAGATGGCCCAGATCGCGCTCGCGTGGCTGTTCCACAAGGAGCCGGTCGACACGCCCATCGTCGGCACGACGAGCGTCGAACACCTCGAGGACGCGGTCGAGGCGCTCGACATCGACCTCTCCACGTCGGACGTCGAGTGGCTCGAAGAACCGTACGAGCCGGTTCGCGTCTCCGGCCACGAGTGACGACGGAGCGCGGACGACCCGCGCTCGACGGCCTAAATCGTGTTTTAGGAATATGTCGATAACCTACTTGTGTGCTAATGAGTGCCAAGAAAGCATGTCTGAGGACGACGACCGATCGCCGGTCCGTTCGCGCACCGAGTACGCTCGCGCTCGGACGCGGTGTCCGAACTGCGGCGACCGCGTGCCCGCGGCCGGCGGGAGTGCCGAGGCGACGGAGTGCCCGAACTGTCACCGGATGGTTCGGACCTGACGCCGACGCGACCCCGTCGGCCGGCCTGGTGGCGACCACGCCCTACGGTCAGCGGCGGTCCGCCGCGGGGTTATAAATACACCGTCGCGGACGCCACGGCAACCCTTTTCGGCCGCGCCGCCGAACGCTCGCGCATGGCAGACGACGACGCCACCGACCCCGAGAACGGCGAGGCCGGCGAACAGGGCGACTCCGCCGACGGCGACGACGGCGAGGAGAAGTCCTTCCGCGAGCGCGTCGAGGAGATCCGCGAGCGACGCGAACAGGAGCGCGAGGAGGGCGACCGCCCCGACCCCGAGGAGATGATGGGCGGCGGCGGCCCGCCGGGGATGGGCGGTGGCGGCGGCGGCAACCCCTTCGCGCAGATGATGTCCGGCATGATGGGCGGTGGCGGCCCCGGCGGCGCGGGCGGTCCGCCCGGCATGGGCGGCGGTCCCGGCGCGCAGGGCGAACCGGGCGGCCGCGGCGACGACGGCGGCAACGAGGAGCTCGTCCGCGAGGTGCGCCAGCTCCGCGACGAGGTCCGGGACGCGACTCGACAGCTCCAGCGGATCGCGCAGGCGCTCGAGGACGACTGACCCCCTCGCGACATCTCTCCGCCTCTCCACCCGGCCAGCGGCACGCTAACCGGAGAGCTAGCAGTGAGCGCGTGTCGCGGAAGCGACGTCCGCAAAAAAACCGCGTCTTCGACCGCTCGTTACCCTAACACTCCGACCAGCCGCACGACTCGCACGTCTTGCAGCCCTCGGAGTAGTAGAGGTTCATCCCGCCGCACTCGGGACACTCGGGCGACTCGCCCGCGGCGATGAGCTCCTGCGTGGAGTCGTCGGCGCCGGCGGCGTCGTCCTCGCCCGTCGGCGCGGCCCCGGTCGGCGCGTCGGTCGCCGCGCCGGCGTCCACCGCGCCGCCGTCGGTCTGGCTCGGGGGACTCGCGCCCGCCGCGGCCTCCTCGACGTCGTCGAGGCTCTGCTGTTGGGGGATCCCCTTGTCGACGTCGTCGTCGAGGTAGCGCCGCAGCGCGGTGCCGATGGCGTCCGGGATCGACTGGATCTGCTCGCCCTTGTCCCAGGCGACCTTCGGGCTCCGGGTGCCCTGGAGCTCGTCGACGATCTCCTCGGGGTCGACGCCGGAGCGCAGCGCCGTCGAGATGACCTTCGCGAGCGCCTCCGTGAAGGAGTTGGTGTAGCCGCCGGAGTGACCGATGTTCGCGAACAGCTCGAACGGCAGCCCCTGCTCGTCCTCGTTGATGGTGACGTACAGCTTGCCGTAGCCCGTCTCGACGCGCTGGGTGACGCCCGACAGCGAGTCGGGGCGCGGGCTGCGCTCGCTGTAGTCGATCCGGGGCTGCTCGGTCGCTTCGAGCAGGTCCGAGACCTCCGCGTCGATCGCCGCGCGGACGTCATCGTTGTCGAGGAACGCCTCGACGCCGCCGAAGACCTCGTTGATCTGCTCGACGATAGTCTCCGCGGCCTCGCTCTCGTCGGCGAACTCCGTGTTCTGTGCGCGCGTCGTGAGCACCTGCTTCGAGCGGGTGCCGTCGCGGTAGTAGGTGACGCCCTTGCCGCCGTTCTCGTAGATGTACTCGAAGACCTCCTTGGCGTCGCCCAGCGTGGAGTCGTTGGGCGCGTTCACCGTCTTCGAGATGGCGGAGTCGACGCCCTTCTGACAGGCGACTTGGACGCCGGCGTGGTCCTTCGCCGAGAGGTCGCCGGTGACGACGAACAGCTCGCCGATGGCGTCCGGCACGGTGTCGAGCCCCTCGACGCCGTCGAACTCGTTCGCGGCCATCTGCTCTTGCGCCTCGCGCTTGACGGCCTCGACGTCGACGTCGTTGGCCTCCAGCGTGCGCAGGAAGTAGTCGTCGAACTCGACGAGCATCTCGTCGCCCTGGACGTCGTCGGAGACGTTCTTGTAGTAGGCGACGTTGTAGATGGGCTCGCAGCCGCCGGTCGTGTTGCCGATCATCGACGTCGTGCCCGTGGGGGCGATCGTCGTCGTGTTGTGGTTGCGGATCGGGAAGCCGTCCGCCCACTCGTCGGCGTCGAGCCCGGTGAAGTGCTCGAACCAGTCGCGGTGCTCGGTCGGGTTCGCGTACTTCGAGTCCGCCCAGTCGTTGAACGTCCCGCGCTCCTCGGCGAGCTCGTGGGAGGCGAGCTTCGACTCGTGGTTGATGTGGGTCATCAGCTGCCGGGCGATCTCGTTGCCCGACTCGGAGCCGTAGCGGACGCCGAGCTGGACGTACAGCTGCGCGAGCCCCATGATCCCGAGCCCGATTTTCCGCATGTCCCGGACCTTCTCCTCGATTTCGTCGACCGGGAAGTCGGACATCGTGACGACGTTCTCGAGGAAGCGGGTCCCGTACGCGATCCGGTCTTCGAACTCGTCGAAGTCGATCGCCTCCTCCAAGAACGCCTCGACCGCGGCCGCCTCGGAGTCGTACTCGTCGGCGTGCTCGTCCGACCAGACGCGCCAGTCGGGCGCGTCGAGGTCCGCGAGCGTCGAGAGGTTGATGTGGCCGAGGTTACAGGCCTCGTACTCCTCTAGCGGCTGCTCGCCGCAGGGGTTCGTCGCGAGGATCTGGTGTTCCGGGTGCTCTTCCACGTCGAAGGAGTGCTCCTTGTTGATCCGTTCGAGGTAGACGACGCCCGGCTCCCCGTTCTCGTGGGCGCCCTGGATCATGTGGTCCCAGATCTCGGCCGCCGGGACGGAGAGCTCCTCGCCGACCTCGACGTGCTCGCCGAGGCCGAACATGTCGTAGAGCTCCTTCGTCTCCGGGGTGGCGACGTGGGGCTCCTCCGTGCGGGGGTTGGTGAAGGTGAACTCCTCGTCGTTCGCCAGCGCCTCCATGAAGTCGTCCGTGACGCCGACGCTGATGTTGAAGTTCGAGAGGTGTCCCTCGACCGCGTTCCGGAGGTGCTCGGGCACCTTGCCGTCCTCGTCGATGAGCTCGCGGGCCTCCTCTAAGGCGTCCGCGAAGGAGTTGTGCGTGAAGTCGTCGGGGTCGTTCAGGCGCAGCGAGTGCGCGAGGGAGACGTCCTTGTTCTTCGCGTGGATGAACTGGATGACGTCGGGGTGCGAGATGCGCATGACGCCCATCTGCGCGCCGCGGCGCGCGCCGCCCTGCGCGATCGTCTCGCACATCTGGTCGAACGTCCGCATGAACGTGATCGGCCCGGAGGCGATGCCGCCGGTGGACCCGACGGAGTCGCCGTACGGGCGGAGCTTCCAGAACGCGTACCCCATGCCGCCGCCGGACTGGAACACCTCGGCCGCCTCCTTGGCGGTCTGGTGGATGTCGGTGATGTCGTCGCCCGGCGAGTCGACGAAGCAGGCGGAGAGCTGCTGGAGCTCGTCGCCCGCGTTCATCAGCGTCGGGGAGTTCGGCATGAACGAGAGCGACTCCATCCCGCTCCGGAACGTCTCGGCGGTCGCCTCGACGTGGTCGCGCACGTCGTCGGGCAGCTCGGGAACGACGGTGTCGTACGCGAACTTGTTGACGTTGTGGGCCGTGAGCGTCGTCTCGGTCTCGTCGTCCGCCGTCGTGCCCGCGCCGAACACTTCCTCGGCGAGCTCGTCGCGCCGCGGGTGGTCGGGCTTCAGCTGGTCGGGCGTGACGGTGACCTCGACGCCCTGCTTCTCGGCCTCGAAGACGGCCTCCGCGAGCGCGACGTTGCGCGCGACGCGGTCGAACAGCTCCTCCTGGTCTTCGACCGGTTCGCCGTCCGCGTTCTTCCGGAGGTAGCGCGCGGGCAGGATGTTGTGGTAGGCGTTGCCCGTGAGGCGCTCCTCCATCGTGTCGCCCGTGGTGCGTTTGATCGGTAGTTCGACTCGGTCCGCGGAGACGCCGTCGCTGCTCATTCGACGGCCACCCCGCTGGCTTGGCGTGGCATGTGGATCATCTGTAGTGTTGGTGTAGTGGCGAGGCGAGCCCTTGTACGTTCGGATGTTCGGACCCGTCCGGCATCTACATGTCCGATTCGGTATGTAACGTCCGCCCGGCGCGTCTAACGCTGAATCCGGTACGTCGGCAAGGAAGGGGCTCTGGACATATAAGCATAGGTAGACCGGAGTGAAACTGAACGCCGAAGGAAAAAATCGCTTGACGAAAGCGGTTTCCCACCGGAACAGAAGGGGGGTGGGCTCTCCGGAGTTCCGGCGTTGAGACTGCGCGCCGCCGCCGCGCCGGCCGTTCGCTGGCGGCTCTCCGGTCGGGCTCACCGCGTCCGTTTCCCCTTACCTATCAGAATCGATACCAGAATTTGCGCTCGTCCCACAAGCTTATGCCCGGCGTCGCCGTGAGGCCGGACATGACCGCATCGTCGCTCGCGCTCGCGGGGCTCGTCGCACCGGCGCAGGCCGCCCTGCTCGGCAGTCAGGTCGGCCAGCTGCTGGTCGCGCTGGTCGCCGTCGCGCTCGTCATCGTCGTCGGTAAGTTCGTGTTGAAGCTCGCGTGGCGGCTCGTCACGATCGGCATCGTCGTCGTCGCCGCGTTCTACCTGCTGTCGACGCTGGGACTCGTCTGAAAAAACCGCCGCGGGCCGGCCGCCGGCTCGGGTCGCGCGCCCGACTTACTGGAACGCCGCGCCCGGCTCGGCCTCGTCGCGGTCGACCTCCGACCGCTGGAACTGCTGTTCTATCTCCTCGTACCGCTCGCGCGTTTCGGGGGTCACGCTCGGGCTCACTTCACTCAGCGCGTCCTCGAAGTGGGCCATCGTCACGCGGACGTTGCCGACGGACTCGCCGACCTCCTCGCGCGTGACGCTACCGATGAACTCCCGGGAGGCGTTCATCGACGCCTCGCGGGCGACGGCCTCGATGTCGGCCCCCACGTACCCCTCGGTCTTGCGGGCGAGCGCGTCGAGGTCGACGTCGTCCGCCAGCGGCTTGTTCCGCGTGTGGACCTCGAAGATCCGGCGGCGCGCCGCCTCGTCGGGGACGGGCACGTGGACGTGCCGGTCCAGACGGCCGGGGCGGAGCAGCGCCGAGTCGATGAGGTCGGGGCGGTTCGTCGTCGCGACGACGACGACGTCCTCCAGCGATTCGAGCCCGTCGAGCTCGGTCAGCAGCTGGGAGACGACGCGCTCGCCGACGCCGGAGTCGCCGGAGTTCTTGCCGCGCTCGGTCGCGATCGAGTCGATCTCGTCGAAGAACACGATCGTCGGCGCGTTCTCGCGGGCCTTACTGAACACCTCGCGGACGCCCTTCTCTGACTCGCCGACGAACTTGTTCAACAGCTCCGGTCCCTTGATCGAGATGAAGTTCGACTCGCTCTCGTTGGCGACGGCCTTCGCGAGCAGGGTCTTCCCCGTGCCCGGCGGGCCGTACATCAGGACGCCCTTCGCGGCCTGCATGTCGAGCTCCTCGAACACCTCGGGGTACTCCAGCGGCCACTGGATCGTCTCGCGGAGCCGCTCTTTCGTGTCGCCGAGGCCGCCCACGTCGTTCCAGTTGACGTCCGGAACCTCCACGAACACCTCGCGGAGCGCGGAGGGCTCGATCCCCTTGATCGCCTCCTTGAAGTCGGACTCGGTCACCTGGATGCTGTTCAGCACGTCGGCGTCGATCTCGTCGGATTCGAGGTCGATCTCCGGCCGGATGCGCCGCAGCGCGTGCATCGCGGACTCCTTCGCCAGCGACTCGAGGTCGGCCCCGACGAAGCCGTGGGTGTTCTCCGCGTACTCGTCCAAGTCGATCCCGTCGGTCAGCGGCATGTTCCGCGTGTGGACCTGGAGGATCTCCTTGCGGCCGTCGCGGTCGGGGACGCCGACCTCGATCTCGCGGTCGAAGCGGCCGCCCCGTCGGAGCGCCTGGTCGATGGCGTCGACGCGGTTCGTCGCCCCGATGACGACGACCTCGCCGCGCTCTTCGAGCCCGTCCATCAGCGAGAGCAGCTGGGCCACGACGCGGCGCTCCACGTCGCCGCCCGCCTCCTCGCGCTTGGGCGCGATGGAGTCGAGCTCGTCCATGAAGATGATCGACGGCGACTCCTCGGACGCCTCCTCGAACACCTCGCGGAGCTGCTCTTCGCTCTCGCCGTAGTACTTCGACATGATCTCCGGGCCGGAGATCGTGTGGAAGTTCGCGTCGATCTCGTTGGCGACCGCCTTCGCGATCAGCGTCTTCCCCGTGCCCGGCGGGCCGTGGAGCAGGACGCCCTTCGGCGGGTCGATGCCGAGGCGCTTGAACAGCTCCGGGTGCCGCATCGGCAGCTCGATCATCTCGCGGACCTGCTCGAGCTCGTCGTCGAGCCCGCCGATGTCCTCGTAGGTGACGTCGGGGCCCTCGCCGGTCCCGCCCGCGGCGTCGCCGCGGTCGGCGATCTCCTCGGCGGAGATCTCGGAGATGCTGATCTCCGTGTCGTCGGTGATGACGACCGTGCCGCCGGGGCTCGTCTCGGCGATCTTCATCGGGACCGCCTGCGACTGGCCGCCCATCAGCCCGAAGCCGAGCGAGGTCCGGATCGTCTGCCCCTCCGTCACGGGCTGGCCGGAGAGCTTGTCGCGGATGAACGGGGCGATCTGCCCCCGCACCCGCAGCTGGCTGGGGAAGGCGATCGTCACCGCGTCCGCCCGCGAGACGTCGACGTCCTCGACGGTGACGCGGTCGTCGATCCCCACGTCGGCCTCCTGGCGCAGGCGGCCGTCGATGCGGATCACGCCGGTCCCGTCGTCCTCGGGGTAGCCGGGCCAGACGCGGGCGATCGCCGCCCCGTCGGCGCTCTCGACGCGGACGATGTCCCCGCCGGAGAGCCCGAGCTCGTCGGCCGCGACGCGGTCGATCGCCGCGAGGCGACGGCCGGCGTCCTTCTGTTTCAGCGGCTTGACCGTGAGCTTCATCGCTCGCCCTCCACGGTGAGCACGCCGTTGTTCACCGTCGCGTCAGCGGCCGTCCCGGGCAGTTCGAACTCCGACTCGACCGGCCCGTCCGGTCCCTCCACGACGACGATCGCCGTCCCGCCGACGGTGTCGACGGTGACCGTCTCGTCGTCGACGCCGAGGTCGGCCGCGACGGTCCACCCGTCGTCGTACTCGTACCGACGCAGCAGCGCGCCGTCGCCGGTCGATCGGGTCTGTATGTGATTCATCCTAACTACGAGTTAGTCGCGAGGATATATAAACATATCGCTCAAAATCGCAGGACGTGAGTGATCCAGATCTGTAACGGTAGTGTAGCGGTTCGGGGCTATCCGCCCCTTATCGACCGCCGCCGAGTCGGCGGATCGGCCGGTCCGAGTGGCCGGTCCGCGCGGCCGCTCCCTCCGGCGTTTATGCCGCTCGACGACGAACGGCCGGGACATGGAACGGGTCACCCACGACGGCCGCGAGACGGCGTACCGCCGCTTCGACCGCGGCGGCGACGGACCGACGGTCTGTTTCGTCCACGGGAGCGGCGGCACGAAGGACGTCTGGAAGTCGCAGGCGCGGCTGGCCGACCGGTTTCCGGGCGTCGCCGTCGACCTCTCCGGGCACGGCGACAGCGACGACGTCGCGACGCCGGCCGGTCACGAGACCCTCGACGCGTACGCGGACGACGTGATCGCCGTCGCGGAGCGGACGGGCGCGACCGTGCTCTGCGGGAATTCCCTCGGCGGCGCGGTCGCGCTGTGGGTCGCCCTGGAGCGCGACTTCGCGCTCGACGGCCTCGTCCTCGCGGGCACGGGCGCGAAGCTCGCCGTCGCCGAGCCCCTCCGCGACGCGCTCGCAGACGACTTCGAGCGGGCCGTGTCGACGCTCCACGAGCCGGACCGCCTCTTCCACGACGCGCCGCCCGAGTACGTCGAGCTCTCCGAGGCGGCCATGCGCGAGTGCGGGCGAGCGGTCACCGAACGCGACTTCCTCACCTGCCACCGGTTCGACGTCCGGGAGCGACTCGACGAGGTCGGCGTCCCGGCGCTCGCGCTCGTCGGCGCGCACGACGAGCTCACGCCGCCCGCGTACCATGAGTACCTCGCGGACGGGATCCCGGCCGGAGAGCTCGCCGAGCTCCCGGACGCCGCGCACCTCGCCATGCTGGAAGCGCCGGCCGCGTTCAACGAGGCGCTCTCGGCGTTCCTCTCCCGACTGTAGACCGCCGACCGCGCCGGGGCCACGTCCGCCGCGAGCTTTAGGTCGCTCGCGCGTCCCGGTGGCACATGGTCGACAGCGACGACGGGGAGGCGCGCCGGGCGGACGGCTCCGGAGAGCCCGCCGCCGCGCCGCCCCCCGGCGACCCGGACATCGACGACCTGCTCGCGAAGCTCGACGCCCTGCGTGACACGGTCGACGAGGGCCACGAGCGCGAGGAGGTGCGACAGACGATCTCGCTCGTCGAGCGGATGCCCGGCACCGGCGCGCTCGCGGAGCGGATCACGAAGTACACCACCCGCGACCTCGCCGAGTCGTTCGTCGGCGCGGTGCTGTTCGCGCTCCCGCTGCTCGTCGAGGGCGGCGTCTTCGAGATCGCGGCCTGGTTCGCGGCGACGACCGTCGCGGGCGTCCCGGTCCTCCTGATCGGCCACGTCGGCTTCGTCTTCCTCGCGACCGCCGGGCTCCTCTACTACGCCGACTTCCGACAGATCGCGATCCGCAACCCGATCTTCGGCCTCATCCCCCGCCGGTACGTGGGCGTCCTCCTCGTCTCGCTAGCGACCGCGTCGGCCATGCTGCTGTTCTGGGGACGGCTCCACGAGGGGGACCCCACCGCGCTCGAACGGGTCGGGCGGATCGCGGTCGTCTGGGCCGCGGCCGCGTTCGGCGCGGGGCTCGGCGACATCCTCCCGGGCGAGTCGAAGGGCGAGGACCTCGGGAAGTTCGACCTCGACATCGGCGACGACTGAGCGACCGCGCCGGCGGCGGCGTCCGCTCCCGGTCCCGCGGTCCGATCGGTCCTTTCCACAGGTTTTTCGCCGCGGCGGTCGTACCCACCGCTATGTCAGCGTTACGCGACGCGCTCCGGGACCTCCCGGACGCGGTATTTGCGGACTTACTCGAGTCGGACGACGGGTACGTGCTCGTCGTCGACCTCCCGGGCGCGACCGCCGAGACCACCGAGGTGCTCGTCGAGGACGGCCGCATCGACATCGAGGGACGCCGCGAGAAGGCCGTCCCCGACGGGTTCGAGTACGTCCGCGAGGACCGCCCGCTGTTCCTCGACGCGGAGCTGCCCCTCCCGAACGACGCCGACGGCGCGGGGGCCGACGCCGAGATCGACCGCGGCGTCCTCGAGATCTCGCTCCCCAAGCGGGAGCGCGACGTCTCCAAGAGCATCCCCGTCGACGACGCGGACGACGAGGGCGACGCCTGACGGGTGGTCACGCTGGTCAACCTTCGCGCCTACTGGCGGTTCGTCGTCGTGCTTCGGCAATTCTCGCCGCTGATCGTCGCCTACTGGCGTGACAGCCGCCGGTACTTCCTGTTCGGCGGGAGCCGCGAGGTCGACACGGAGACCCAGCGCGAGCGCGCCGCCGTCCTGCTCGACATCCTGCTCACGCTCGGGCCGACGTTCATCAAGCTCGGGCAGATCCTCTCGACGCGGCCGGACATCCTCCCGCCCGCGTACATCGAGGTGTTAGAGGGGCTCCAAGACGACGTGCCGCCGGCCCCGTGGGAGGAGTCGAAGGTCGTCCTCGAAGACGAGTTCGGCCCGGTCGACGAGACGTTCGACGACTTCGACCGCGACCCCATAAGCGGCGCGAGCCTCGGGCAGGTGTACACCGCCACTTACGAGGGCGATTCGGTCGCCGTGAAGGTGCGCCGCCCGGGGATCGAGTCGCTCGTGGAGGCCGACCTGCGCACCATCCGCTGGTCGATCCCGCTGGTCAAGCGGTTCACCGGCGCGGGGCGGTCGTTCTCGCTTGAGAACCTCGCCGACGAGTTCGCCAAGACGATCCGCGAGGAGATGGACTACGCCCGCGAGCGCACGATGCTCGAGGAGATCCGCGGCAACTTCGCGGACAACGACCGGATCCGGATCCCGGAGACGTACGAGTCGGTGTCGGGACCGCGAGTGCTCACGATGGAGTACGTGCCGGGGACGAAGATCAGCGACATCGACGCGCTCGACGAGGCGGGCCACGACCGGACGGCGATCGCGGAGATCCTCCAGGAGGTGTACCTCCAGATGATCATCGACGACGGCGTGTTCCACGCCGACCCCCACCCGGGGAACCTCGCGGTCGCGGACGACGGGTCGGTGATCTTCTACGACTTCGGGATGGCGGGGCGCGTGGACCCGTTCGTCCAGGAGAAGATCGTCGAGTTCTACGTCGCGGTCGCGCGACAGGACATCGACGACATCCTCGACACGCTCATCTCGATGGGGACGCTCTCGCCCGAGGCCGACCGCGAGGTGATGGGCAACGTGATGGAGCTCGCCATCGCCGACGTCCGGGGCGAGGACGTCGAGCAGTACCAGGTGAACCAGATCATCGAGCAGGTGGAGTCGTCCATCTACGAGTTCCCGCTCCGGCTCCCGCCGAACCTCGCCCTGGTCCTCCGGGTCGCCACCGTCGTCGAGGGGGTCTGCGTCACGCTCGACCCCGAGTTCGACTTCATCTCGACGGCGACCGACTACCTCCGCGACGAGGGGTACTACGAGCAGACGGCCCGCGACCTCGCCGAGGACGCCGGCCGGCAGGTCCAGCGGACGACGGAGGCGCTGTTCACGGTCCCGCCGAAGGCCGACGAGTTCCTCGACCGCGCCAACCGCGACGACCTGACGGTCAACGTCGTGTTGGAGGACGACACCAAGGTCTTAGAGAAGCTGGCGATGCGGATCGCCTACTCGGTGCTTCTCGCCGTCGGCGTCCTCTCGGCGACGATCCTCTACTCGTTCGCGAACAACTGGCGGCTCGCGCTCGTCGTCCTCGCGCTGGCCGCACCCCTCGCGATCGCGTTGTACCGGTCGTTCCGGAAGAAGCGTGGCCTCCGCGCGACCCCGCAGTTCACCAGACAGGGGATGAAACAGCGGCGCGACGACTGACTCACTCGCCGCCCGGTCTACATATCCACACGTCCTCCGCCTCCTCGACCGCGTAGTCCCGCGCTTCCAGCCACTCGCGCAGGGCGACGGGCTCGGCGGCCGCCGCCTCGGCCCCCGCCGATCGCTCCGCTCCGTGGACCTCCACGACGAGCAGCGGCCGGTGCGCGGCGAGCGTCGCCGCCGCGCCCCGCAACACCGCGGCCTCGTGCCCCTCGACGTCGACCTTGATCGCGTCCGGCGGCGACACGGGGTCGACGTCGCGCGGCCGCTCGGCCGCGCCCGCGGCCGCTCCGTCGACCCCCTCCACGAGGTCGTCGAGCCGCCGGATCGGCACCCGCTCGGTGCCCGCGACGCTCGCGCCCCACCGCGTGGCCAGGTCGCGGTCGAACGCGGAGCACTTCGAGAACGTCGACCGGTAGAAGGTGAGCGTCTCGTTCGCGTCCCCGAGGCCGGCGCGCCTGCGGTCGATCCGGTCACCGAGCCCGTTCCGATCGACGTTGCGCGCCAGCCGGTCCGCGCTCTCGCCGTTCGGTTCGAACGCGACCACGCGGCGGTCGGTGCCGCGGGCCAACGGCACCGCGTGTTCGCCGACGTGCGCGCCCACGTCGACGATCACCGCGTCGGCCGGGAGGCGATCGAGCGCCGCGAGCCCGGCGTCGTTCCCGTGGGGGTTCGTCGGCTCGTAGCTCCAGTACGTCCCCGCGACCGTCCGCTTCGGCGTCGCGACGCCGAACGCGTACGTCAGGTCGGCGAGCCGGTACAGCGCCCGGAAGCCGAGCCGTTCGGCGCGCGAGCGCAACCGCGGGAACGACCGGGTCATCGCGGCGTCACGCACCGATGACCTGGATCGGGACCAGGAGGAAACAGAGCGCGCCCACGGCGAACGTGAGCACGCCGACCGCGACCCGAGCCAGCCCCAGGCCCCCCTCTTCCGTCGGGTCCGCCGGGCCGTTGTACGCGATCACCGTCGCGAACACGCCCCAGAACGCCCACAGGCCGACGGACTCGTTCAGCCCGAGCCCCCGCCAGAAGTAGAGGTAGGCCGCGATGGTGAACAGCGCGCCGGGGACGAGCGCCGCCACCGTCTCCTGACGCGGCCCCAGCATCGCCCGAACCATGTGGCCGCCGTCGAGCTGGCCCACCGGGAGGAGGTTCAGCAGGGTGAAGAACATCCCCACCCACCCGCCGATCACGACGGGGTGCGCGGTGAGTCTCGGGTCGCCGTAGCTCGTCGGCTGCCCGAGGAAACCGGCGATGAGGTCCAACAGCGGCGGGTTGTTGAACCGGATCATGGCTCCCGACGCGTTCGCGAGCTCCGCCGGAACCCGGATCGGGTCGAGCGAGAGACCGATCGCGGTCACGACGACCGTCGCGACGAGCCCCGCGATCGGCCCGGCCGCGCCGATGTCGAAGAGCACCTTCCGAGAGGGCATCCGCCCGCGGATGCGGATGATCGCCCCGAGCGTCCCGAACGGGAAGATGAACGGGATGACGTACGGCAGCGAGACGGGGACGCCGTGGTAGCGGCCGGCGGCGTAGTGGCCGAGCTCGTGGGTCATCAGCACCCCGAGGACGGCGGCGGTGAACGGCCACGCCTGGAGCAGCGTCAGCGGGTTCGACTGGATCTCCGCGAGCGGGACGTAGTACCAGCCGTACGCGCCGACGAACAGCGTCGACAGCACGGTGGCGGCGAACATGGCGAGGTTCACCCACGGGATCCCGTCGCGGCCGCGGTCGAACGGGGTCGCGACGACCACGTGACCGCCGTCGACCATCTCGACGTCGACCTCGTAGCCGGCCTCCCTGAAGTGCGGGGTCAGCTTCCGCAACAGCGTCCGCTCCGGGACGTACGACTCGCCGCGGTATCGCACGCGACCGTCCTCGCGGCGGACCTCGTCGATCCGAAAGAACGTCCGGAGCGGCTCCGGACGCGGCGCGCCGTCGCCGGCCGTCGCCGCGTCCTCGTGTTCTGGCATCGTCACGTCGTAGCTGGTCGGCGATTATAAACCCCGCGTCGGCGGGCGCGGGAGCCGCTATCGACGGACCAGCCGGTCCGTTCGGGGGTGGTCAGGCGTCGCGAAAAGCGCGGACGGGGACCGGGCCGCGGGCGAAGCGCGGTGGTGTGTGGGGGACGGTTCCGCGAGCGGTTCTCGGCGGAGCTTGGGGGCGTTCAGGCGGGCTCGACGCGCCAGGTGGTCGCGCCCGTGTACGACCACTTCTCGACGGTGAGCTCCGTCGCGGAGTCGCGGAGCTTCACCATCAGCGCGCCGATCTCCTTCGGCGAGAGGTCGACGTCCTCGGAGATGAACTTCCCTTTGAAGTACATCTCGCCGTCTTGTGCGCGGTCGAGCAGGTACTGTTTCAGCCGCTCTTCCTTGCTGCGGTCATCGTTCGCGCTCGCGTTCGTGGAGGGGTTCGCAGTCGCGCTCATTGTACACCTCACGCTTGCTCCCGGAGGGTGTTATAAAGGTGAGACCGTTGGGTGACGTTCAGGGCGTTTCACCGAAATTGTCGGGCTAAAACGTGTCTGACGGACTCTTCACGAACGTTTCAGAACCGCGCAGACATTTTATGCTCTGTTCTGTGGACGTTTCTCCGCTCTGTCTGTCGGTGGGAACGACCGCCGGCTGACGCTCGTCCGAGCGCCGTTTAGCAGCAAAATACGCCGCTAAACTTGGTTCGGAACGGCTGCGCGCGCCTCGCGCGACCCCGCTCGAAGTCGCCTCGCGAGCCGTGCGCCGCCGCGATCCGACGGTCGCTCCGGCCGCCGCGCCGCTCAGTCTCGCCGGTGGACCCAGAACGTCTCCGACTCCGTCGCCTCCTTCTTGAATATCGGCACCTCGTCTTTCAGCCGGTCGATCCCGTCTTCGACCGTCCGGAACGCCTCCCGACGGTGGCCGGCGAGCACCACGACGAAGACGATGTCCTCGCCCGCCTCGATCACGCCGGTGCGGTGGTGCATCCGCACGTCGAAGACCCCGTCGCGCGCCTCGAGCTCCCCGGCGATCGCCTCCATCCGCTCTTCGGCGACCCCCTCGTACTTCTCGAACGCGAGGTGCGTCGTCCGGTCGTCGTCCGGAGCGTCGCGGGCGCGCACCCGTCCGGTGAACGTGGCTATCGCGCCCGACCGCTCCGCGTCCGTCGACGCCTCGACGCGGCGCACGAGCGTCTCGCGGGTGATCCACGGCTCCGCCCCGTCGAGCTCGGCGACGAGCGCGTCGAGGGCGACCTCCTCGGGGCCGCCCGCGGTCGCGAGGACCGTTCCCGGTACGCTCTCGGGGTCCGGGTCCGGGCCCAAGAGGATCGCTGGCACGCGCAGCCGCGACGCGCCGACCGCGATCAGGTAGTCGTGGTCCGGCGCGAGCCCGTCGAGGAGGTCGTCGAAGCCGTCGACGCTCCCCCGACCGGTCCAGTTCCCGTCGGCGTCGAACGCGATCGCGGTGTCGGCGTCGTGGCGCCGCGCCGGACCGACGACCCCGCCGTCGGCGGCCGGGTCGTTTCCCCTCGGCTCGTCTCCGGGGACCGGGTCCGAGGCTTCGTCGCGCTCCACGACGGCGACCCGTCCGTCGAGGCCGGCCGCGAGCCGCCGAGCCAGCGCCGACGCCCCGTCGCCGACGATCGATATCGGTCGCATACTCGAGAGCGGGCCGCGACCGGCTTAGGCGTTTCCCGGCCGGGCCGCGGGCCGGATTGGCGTCCCGCTCCCGCCGCGCCGCGTCCGGGCTTGACAATCCTTAAGACCGCGACAGGGATACTCCTCGGCAATGAGAGTCGTCGTTTCTGTCGGCGGGAGCGTGCTCGCGCCGGACCTCGACCCCGAGCGCGTGGCCGCGTACGCCGAGGCGATCGAACGGCTGGCCGCCGCCGGCTGCGAGGTCGGGGTCGTCGTCGGCGGGGGCGGCGTCGCCCGCGAGTACATCGAGACCGCGCGCGAGATCGGGGCCAACGAGGTCGAGCTCGACCGGCTCGGGATCGGCACCACCCGGCTCAACGCCCGGCTACTGATCGCCGCGCTCGGCGAGCGCGCGAGCCTCGCGCCCGCGACCGACACCGAGGCGGCGGCGGCGGCCCTCCGACGCGACGAGGTGTCGGTGATGGGCGGCGTCACGCCGGGACAGACGACCGACGCCGTTGCCGCGGCGTTCGCGGAGTCCGTCGACGCCGACCTCCTCGTGTACGCCACCAGCGCCGACGGCGTGTACGACGCCGACCCCAACGCCGACCCCGACGCGGCCCAGTTCGCGGAGCTGTCGCCGGCCGAGCTCGTCGAGGTCGTCCTCCCGATGAGCCGCGACGCGGGCGCGTCCGCCCCCGTCGACCTCCTCGCGGCGAAGCTGATCGACCGGGCCGGACTGCGGTCGATCGTCCTCGACGGGACCGACCCGAGCGCCGTCGTCGACGCCGTGCTGCGCGGCGACCACACGGGGACGGACGTCGTTCCCCCCGACGCCGACGAACCGAACCGCTGGACGGAGGAACGATGAGCGCGGACGACGCCGCGGACGAGACGGCCGACCCGGACGTCGACGCCCCCAACGCGGCCCCGGACGACTCGCCCCACATCCTCTCGGCGGGGTCCGCCGCCGACGGCGAGGACGCGGCCGATGAGACCACGGAGACCTTCCACGCCTTCTGGGCCGACGTCGTCGCCGACGAGGTCGAGGCCCGCGACCCCGACGAGCCGATCGTGATCAAGGGTGGCGTCTCGCCGTCCGGGGTGGCGCACCTCGGCAACTTCAACGAGATCATGCGCGGCTACTTCGTCGCCGAGGTGCTCCGCGACCGCGGCCGCGAGGTCCGGCAGGTGTTCACCTCCGACGACAAGGACCCGCTGCGGAAGGTCCCGCGCAAGCTGGCGAACGCGGACGGCGAGATCGTCGGGCTCGGCGAGGTCGACGCGGGCGCGCTCGGCCGCAACCTCGGGAAACCGTACACCGCGATCCCGGACCCGTTCGGCGAGGCCGAGTCGTACGCGGCCCACTTCGCGGGCTTACTGAAGGCCGACGCCGACCGCTTGGACGTCCCCGTGGAGATGCTCTCGAACACCGAGCTGTACGCCGACGGCGACTTCGACGACGCGGTCCGGACGGTGCTCGGCGACGTCGAACGCGTCCGCGAGGTGCTCTTCCCGTATCAGGACAAGGTCGACGACGAGTACGTCCCCTTCAACCCGGTCTGTGCGGAGTGCGGCAAGGTCACGGAGACGGTGACCGGTATCGACCCCGAAGCCGAGACCGTCGACTACGTCTGTACCGACATGGACGCCGGCGGCAACACCATCGAGGGCTGCGGCCACGAGGGGACCGCGACGTTCCGCGAGGGGAAGCTCCCGTGGCGGCTGGAGTGGCCCGCCCAGTGGGGCGTCCTCGGCGTCGACTTCGAGCCGTTCGGCAAGGACCACGCGGAGGGGTCGTGGCCCTCCGGCGTCGACGTCGCGCGGAACGTCTTCGGTGAAGAGCCGCCAGTGCCGATGGTGTACGAGTGGTTCACGCTCAACGGCGACGCGTTCTCCTCCTCCGAGGGCAACGTCGTCACGGTCCAGGAGCTGCTGGAGCTGATCGAGCCCGAGGTGCTGCGCTACTTCTTCGCGCTCCACCCGAAGAAGGCTCGCGACCTCGACATCGAACGGCTCGACCAGCTGGTCGACCGCTTCGACCGGTTCGAGCGCGCCTACTTCGGCGAGGTCGACGACCCGGACCTCACCGCCTTCGCCGAGCGCGCCTACCCGTTCGTCGTCGGCCGGCCCGACGACCCGCCGACGGAGCGGCCGATCCGACTCCCGTACACGTTCGCGGCGGTGCTCGGAATGGTCGACGACCCCGACTTCCGCGAGCGCCTCGCCCGCGACGAGGGCCACATTCCGGACGACGCCGACGCCGACGCCGTCGACGCCGCGCTCGCCCGCGTGGAGCAGGCGCGGAACTGGGCCGAGCGGACGGGCAACGAGTACGACTACCGGCTCCAGACCGACCTCCCCGCGGTCGAGTTCGACGAGGACGTCGCGGCCGCGCTCGACGACCTCGCGGCGTTCGTCGCGGCCGGTCACGACGGCGAGGAGATACAGGGTGCCATGTACGAGACGGCCCGCGACCACGACGTCGAGGTGAGCGACTTCTTCGCGGCGGGCTACCGCCTCTTCTTCGACGACACCCAGGGGCCGCGGCTCGGCGAGTTCCTCGGCGAACTGGAGCGGGACTACGTCGTCGACCGGCTCCGGCGGGAGGCGTAGATGCCGGAGGACCGCTCGCTCGACGACTTCGCGGCGGCGGACACGGCGGAACCGGACGCCAGCGAGAGCGACGCGGACGATGATAAGTCGGAGTCGGCCGGCGGGGAGGCACCTCTCGACGACGCGCAGACCGACTCGGTCGACCCGGACGGCGTCGAGCCCGCGGTCGCCACCTCGACCTGGCACGCCGACGGCGCGGCCTGCGACCGATGCGGAACGCGGACCGAGCGCCGCTGGCGCGACGGGGACGCCTTCGTCTGCGCCGACTGTGCCTCGTGGTAACGACGCTCACCCGCCGGTCAAAACTTAAGCCGTCGGCCGTCGACGTGTCGTACACAGAGAAAATTCTCCCAAGAACAAATTAAAAATAAATGAAATATATTTCGGAACTACTCTACGGGCGGTCGGCCGCCGTCGTCACGGCGGTGTACATCTGCCTCGGAGCGCTCTCCGTGGTCGCGGTCGACTTCGCCCTCGCGTCCGCGGGTGGAGTCGCGCCGACGCGTCTCGTCAGCGACTGGCTGATCGTGGTCGGATCCGGGGGGATCCTCTACGGCGCGGTCACGCACCACCGCCGCGAGGCGGAGGCCGCGCGGCGGGACCTCGAGACCACCAACCAGCAGCTCCAGGTGTTGAGTCGCGTGTTTCGTCACAACGTCCGGAACGACCTCAACGTGATCCAGGGGTACACCGACCTGCTGGCCGACCGCGTCGAGGACGATCGGAGCCGGGAGTGCTTAGAGACCGTCCGCGAGACGACCGACGACATCGTCGCCATAAGCGAGAAGCTCCGCGTGATCGAGGACGCGTCGCCCGAGCGGCCGGACGGTCGCGTCGACCTCGTCGACGCGGTCCACGAGGCGGTCGCCGCCGTCGACGCCGGCGGGGCCGCCGTCACGGTCGAGACCCCCGCGGAGGCGTGGATCCGCGCCGACGACTCCGTCGAGTTCCCGATCGGCGAGGTGTTCGAGAACGCGGTCACCCACAACGACGGCGAGACGCGGCGCGTGGAGGCGACGATCCGCGAGAACGGGACCACCACCTGCCTGGAGGTCACCGACAACGGACCGGGGATCCCGCCGGACGAGCGCGCGGTGTTACAGGCCGAAGAGGAGACGCCGCTCTCGCACGCGAGCAGCATCGGGCTGTGGCTCGTCAAGTGGATGTGCGAGACGCAGGGCGGCACCGTCAGGTTCGACGCGACCGACGACGGCACGACGGTCCGGCTCCGGTTCGAGTCCGCGTCGCCGCCCGCTAATCCAGCTCGGTGATCGTCACGGCGTACACCGCGCCGCAGTTCCCGCATTCGACGTGGACCCCCCGGCTCGTCTCGCCGCGGGTGAACTCGGAGATCTCCTCCGAACACGAGCACTCGAACTGGACTTTCATCGTCGTCACTTCTCGCTTCTCGTATTTAAATGAACCCGATGCGGAATCAGCGATGAGAACCGACGGCCGCGCGACCGCGGCGCGCCCCCGGTCGGCGCCTCAGTCGTCGTCGACGATCACTTCGACCGGTCCGTCGTCGGCCTCGTCCTCCTCGCCGCCGGCGGACAGGTCGCCCCCGGCGGACTGCTGCTGCTGGTAGTAGAGCCCGCCGGCCACCGCGAGCACGATCCACGACCGCCAGTTGGCGAGGTTCAGCGTGTAGCCGATGCCGAACGGCTTCTCGACGAGCATCCCCTTGCCGGGCTGCCAGTACGACGAGAGCAGCCGACCGAGGCTCGGCCGCTCGAAGTTGTACGGGATCCCGAGAATCTCTCCCGAAGACGGTTTGTCTGCCATAGGAGTCTATCTGTCGGCCGACACCATAAATCGTGGCGACGCGGCCCGCCGATCGCGTCGGGGTGCGACGGCCCTCGGCAAGCCGGCCGGACCGTCAGCGGTAGCGGCCGCGGTCCGCCACGTCGCGGAGGCGGTCGAGGACGTCCCCGTCGCCGACCGCCGCGTAGCCCGCCTCGAACGCCGCCACCAGCGGCCCGGGGTCCGCCGCGGTCGCCCGGACCGACCCCTCGAACACGTGGAGGTCCATCGCGTGGTCCTCGACGTGCCCCGTGTGGTAGCCGAGGCCGAAGTCGATGAGGTACGTCTCCGGCGGCGCGCCCGCCCTCTCGTCGGCTTCCGCGCCCTCGCCGCCGAGCGCGACCCGCACGTTCCGCGTCGTCGGATCGCCGTGGACGACCCCCGCGCCGTGGAGCCGCGCGAGGTGGCGGCCGACCGCCTCGGTCGACCGCTCGTCGAGGGCGGCCGCGAGGTCGCGGTCCCCGACGTGTTGGAGCGTCAGCGTCGCGGTCGCGAGGTCGACGTCGTACACGAGCGGCGTCGGAACGCCGGCCCGCCGCGCCTCGCTCGTCAGCCGGGCCTCCGCGACGGTCCGGTCGCGCCTGAGCGTCCGGTCGAGCTCGGGGTGTCGGTACGACTTCGGCACCCGCCGCTTGATCACTCGACGGTCGTCCCCGCCTCCGGTGACCTCGACGGTCGCCTCCGCGCCGCGGCGGTCCGCGTCCGTGTCGGTCTCCGGTCGCTCCGGTTCGTCCCGCCGCGCGACGGACTCGCTCGTGCGCCACGTCACCGGCACCTGGTCCGGTCGGAAGTTCGGATCGACTGCCGACTCCGCGACGGCGACGGTGTCCCCGGCGGCGGCCATCTTCGCGCCCAACACGGCGATCATCCCGGCGTTGTCGCGGAGGAACCGCGGCTCCGGCGCGTGGAACGCGGCGCCGCGGGCCCCGCACATCGCGGCCAACATCTCCCTGAGGCGGTCGTTCTGCGCGACGCCGCCGCCCAACACGAGTTCGTCCGCGCCGGTCAGCGACAGCGCGCGCTCGGCGACCTCCGTCAGCATCGCGAACACGTGCTCCTGGAGCGAAAAGCAGATCTCCCCGACCGGGACGCCCTCGTCCGCGGCGTCGTTCGCGGCCGAGCTGATCCCGGAGAAGGAGAAGTCCATCCCCTTGACGACGTAGGGGAGATCGAGGAGATCGGTCTCGGTGGTCCCCCCGGACGACTCCCCCTCGACGTCGGTCTCGCCCGCGGACGCCGCGAACTCCGCCGCCGCCGCCTCCACCTTCGGCCCGCCGGGGTGGCTCCACCCGACGTGCCGCGTGAACTTGTCTATCGCGTTGCCCACCCCGGCGTCCATCGTCTCGCCGAGGACGCGGTACCGCCCGTCGTGGTAGCCGAGCAGGTGCGCGTTCGCGCCGGAGGCGTTCAGACAGACGGGGTTGTCGAAGCCGGAGCGGTGGCGACCGATCTCGAGGTGCGCCACCATGTGGTTGACGCCGACGAGCGGGACGCCGAGCGTGCCGGCGAGCGACCGCGCGGCGGTCCCGACGATCCTGAGACAAGGCCCCAGCCCGGGGCCGCGCGAGAAGGCGACCGCGTCGACCGCGTCCGGCCCGTGTCGCTCCTCGGCCGCGGTCAAGACTCGGTCGACGACCTCCGGGATCGCCTCCGACATGTGTTCGGCGGCCTCGCGCGGGTGAATGCCGCCGCTATCCGGCTCGTAGGGGTCGGATTCGATGAGAACTGAGTCGGTCTCGGCGTCGTACAGCGCGGCGCTCGCGCACCACGCGGTACCCTCGATGCCGAGAACGCGCATCCGGCGGGGTTACGCTTCCTCGGCGTCCGCCTCGTCGCCGCCGATCTTGTTGCGCTCGAGCATGTGGTCCTGCTCGACCTCCAGCGCGTCGGCCGCGGAGTCGTACACCTTCGCGTAGCCGATCGTCTTGCGCATGCCGAACTTCGTGTCGAGCTCGTGGACGACGACCTCCTCGGAGTCCTTGTCGAGCTTGGCCGCGAGCGAGTCGCGGACCGACAGTCGCGAGGGCGTGGCCTCCTCGTGGGTCGTCTCGAAACGGATGTCCGTGCGGTGCAGCATCGGGTTCTCCTCCTCGGAGATGATATCGACGTCCATGGTTCAGTTGGGCGTATATCCCCTCGAAAGCTGTAAAAGGATTTCGAAGCGGGGGTGTCGCCGCCGAACTCC
>NZ_CAKZRO010000155.1 GCF_937146585.1 uncultured Halorubrum sp.
CGCTCTCCGGGTGCCCCTCGACGATGGCGACGCCGGACGACGCGCCGATCCGCACCGCGCCCGCGTCGAGCATGGCCGTCGCCTCGTCGTAGGAGCCGACGCCGCCCGAGGCCTTCACCGGCAGGTACTCGCTCATCAGCTCCACGTCGGGGACGGTCGCGCCGCCGTCGGCGAAGCCCGTCGACGTCTTCACCATGTCGGCGTCGGCGGCGACCGCGGCCTCGCACGCGCGGCGCTTCTCGGCGTCGTCGAGGAGGGCGGTCTCGATTATCACCTTCACCGGGACGGGCACGGCCGCGACGACGTCGGCGAGCTCGTCCGCGACCGCGCCGTCGTCGCCGGCCTTCAGCCGGCCGACGTTGATCACGAGGTCGATCTCGTCCGCGCCGTCCTCCCACGCCGCGACCGCCTCGTCGCGCTTGACCGCGGGGTCGTGCTGCCCGTGCGGGAACCCGACCACGGTGGCGATCGCCTCTGGCTCGGCCTCGGACGCGACCGCCTCGGCGACGTAACACGGCGGGATACACGCGTTCATCCCGTGGGCCGCGGCCTCGTCGAGGACGGTCCGCACGTCGGCCCAGGTCGTCTCCGGGCCGAGGACGGTGTGGTCGATGCTGGCGGCGAACTCGTCGCGGTTCATGCGTCGTCCGTCGCGCGCGGAGCTAAAAGACGTGCGGGGTCGACGCGACCGGCGCGGGGCCGGTCGGTCGCGACGGCGGTCCGGAGACCGCGGGGGTCTCAGACCGAGCGCGTCGGCGTCAGCTCTCGATCTCGATCTCCGTGCCGCTGACGGCGTTCTCGACCGTCACCGGAAGCCGGACGCTCAGGATGCCGTTCCGGTACGTGGCCTCGATGCCGTCCTCGTCGATCGCCTTCGGGAATCGGAACCGCCGGTGATACGTCCGGAGGCTCCCGCGGCTCTCGTCCTCGTGCTCGGCGGCGACGTTGAGTACGCCGTCGTTCCACGAGGCCGTGATCTCCGTCGGGTCGAACCCCGGAAGCTCGACCGAGAGGACGAACTCGCCGTCTTCCTCGTACAGTTCGTAGTCGCTGCTACCGGATTCGAACAGTCTGCTCGGGAAGTCGAGTCCCTGCGTCCACGCGTTGGCTGGCTCGAGCATGGGCATCGCTGACCACCTCGAACTCACATAGTAATAGGCTCGCGATTCTATAAAAATCTATCGTATCTTGGTATTTTATAACATATCACGATCGACAGCGAATCCGACCCGGGATCGCCCTCCGCGCCACCACGCCGCCGAGTCCGGTCGCCGTCGCGGACGCCGACGAGCGACCGATAGTTGGAGATTTCTCCAACGTTCGCGCATCCGCCCCGGATTTATTTCGTCCGCGTGCCACCCCGGCTCATGGATCGCGACACCGCCACGCCTGCGGTCGACGACCTGCCGGGCGAGCGCGCTCGCGAGTGGGTCGAGTACCACCACGAGTCGGCCGCGCCGAGCACCTACGTCTACGAGTTCGTCTGGGACCGCACCGCCCCCGCCGAGGGCCCGTTCTGTACCGACGTCGACGGCAACGTCCTCCTCGATTTCACCAGCCACGTCGCCGCCGCGCCGCTCGGGTACAACAACCCGCTGATCATGGACCGGCTCGCGGAGTTCGACCTCGTCGACCCGCTGAAGATCGCGGGGCAGGACTTCTACGCCGCCGGCGGCCCCGCTCCCGACGACGGGATCCCCGGTGCCTCCGGGCTCATGGACCGCCTGACCGACCTGACGAGCCACTACGACATGGACACCGTCTTCCTCTCGAACTCCGGCGCGGAGGCGGTCGAGAACGCCATCAAGATCGCCTACGACGCCTCGGACGGCGCGAAGTACGCGATCACCTTCGACGGGGCGTTCCACGGGCGGACGCTCGGCGCGCTCTCGCTCAACCGCTCGAAGTCAGTCTACCGCCGGGAGTTCCCCGAGGTCAGCGGCGTGATGGACGTCCCGTACTGCGACGACCGGACCTGCTCGCCCGAGACCTGCTCGTGCGGCTTCTTCGCCGACGGCGTCTCCCGGCTCCGCCGGAAACTCGACCCGAAGCGAGGGAACGTCCACCCGGACGACGTCGCCTACCTGATCATGGAGCCGATCCAGGGCGAGGGCGGCTACCGGTTCCCCTCGGACGCGTTCACCGACGAGATCGCGGCGATCGCCGACGAGCACGACATCACGCTGATCGCCGACGAGATCCAGTCGGGCGTCGGCCGCACCGGCGAGATGTGGGGCTCGGACCACTACGCGTACGACCCCGACGTGATCACGAGCGCGAAGGGGCTCCGGGTGGGGGCGACCGTCTCGCGGAGCGACGTGTTCCCGGAGGAGACCGGCCGCCTCTCGTCGACGTGGGGGGCCGGCGACCTGATCGCCTCCGCGCAGGGGGCGCTCACGCTCGACGCCATCGAGGAGGCGGACCTCATGGACAACGCCGTCACCCGCGGGCGGCAGTTCAAGGAGACGATGCGCGACGCCGCGCTCGACGGCGTCGAGGACGTCCGCGGGAAGGGGCTGCTGCTCGCCGTCGAGTTCGACACCGAGGAGCGCCGCGACGCGGTCGTGAAGCACGCGTTCGACCGCGGCCTGCTGACGCTCGCGTGCGGCAACGAGGTCGTCCGGATCCTCCCGCCGCTCGACGTCACCGAGCGCGAGATCGACCTCGGCTGCGACCTCCTCACCGACGCGATCGCGGCCGCGGCCTGAACCGCCGGGGAGAGAAACCGAGCCTCAGCGGTCCGCGTACCACTCCGCGAACTTCTCTAACGCCCGGCCGCGGTGCGACACCGCGTTCTTCCGGTCGGTGTCCATCTCCGCGAACGTCTCGCCGTCGTGTTCGAAGATCGGGTCGTAGCCGAAGCCGCCGTCGCCCCGCGGCGCGACGATCCGCCCCGGGACGTACCCCTCGAACAGCTTCACCGGGAGCGGGTCCGCGCCGTCTCCGGCCGCGTCGCCCTCGCCGTCGATCTCGCCGCCCACTTCCGCGTCCGGCCCCGCCGCCGCGGCCGCGTCGCGGTCGCCCCGGTCGACCGGGTCGGGGCTCGCGGCGAACCCCTCGCCGTCGCAGTAGCCGAGCGTACACCGGAAGGCGGCGCGGCGGTCGTCGAGCTCGCTCGCGATCTCGTGGACGCGCTCGATCCCGAGCGTCTCCTCGACGTACGAGGAGTACGGGCCCGGGAACCCGTCGAGCCCCTCGACGAACAGCCCCGCGTCGTCGACGAGGACCGGCGCGTCCGCGTGGCGGTACGCCTCGCGGGCCCCCTGGGCCGCGATCGGCCCGAGGTCGCCGGCCTGGACCTCCGTGTAGTCGAAGTCGAGTCGCTCCACCGAGCCGTCCGGGAGGTACCGCTCGGCCTCGCGGACCTTCCCCGGGTTCGTCGTCACGTACCTGAGCACGGATCGACGTGGGCGCGCCCGCGAGGAATAGCCGTCGGTCGCGGTCGCCCGGCCGGCGGGGCAGTACGCTTTTGTCGGACCGACGACACCGGTCGCGCATGGCCCTCCCAACGTTCGAGAAGAAGCGGCTCGTCGGGCTCATCGCGATCCTCTCGTTCGGGCTCACGTCGCTGTCCGCCGTCCTCCTGCCGAGCCCCGTGGCGCCGCTCGGACCGGCGCTGTTCATCACCGGGTTCTTCATCCTGATCCCGCTGGTGTTGGTCCTCGGCGAGGACTTCCCGCTCGTCGCCGCGGACGTCGCCGACGCGGAGGCGACGTCTCCCGCCGCCGAACGACCGGTGGCGGCGCTACGGGAACGCTACGCGACCGGCGAGATAGACGAGGCCGAGTTCGAGCGGAAGCTCGACCGGCTGCTGGCGACCGAGGACCTCGACGAGCGGTTCGACCGGACCGCCGCCGAGGTCTCGGACGGCTCCGACGAGAACAGCGCGCGCGAGTACGAACTGGAGTGAGTCGCCCGCCGTCGCTCAGGGGTCGACGCGGGCGATCCACGCGTCCGGGTCGTCCAGCTCGTCGCCGGTCGGGAGGTTCTCGGCGCGCTCCCACACCGCGCCCGCGGCCTCGATGCCGCGCTCGTCCGCGACGTGCCGGAAGAAGGCGGCCCCGCGCTCGTACTGGCGCCGCTTGAGACCCAGCCCGAGGAGGCGCTGCGCGAGGCGCCGCACCGGGCCGCCACCGCCGCGCCGGTCGTCGAGCTTCCGGCGCAGGTCCGCGTACTCGCCGTCGAACGCGCGGTCCATCAGCACCTCGGCGTACCCCTCGACCGCCGTCATCGCGGCCTGGAGCTCCGCGAACGCGTCGGGGTCGAGCCCGCGGTCGGTCATCCCCTCGACCCCGCGCTCGACGCGCGACTCGAGGTACTCCGGGAGCCACGGGGCCGCGCCGAACTCGGCGGCGTGGGTCACCTCGTGGAACGCGATCCACCGCCGGAAGCGGGGGTAGTCCACGTCCAGCGTCCGCGCGACCGCGACGATGTTCGGGTGGACGAAGTAGAGGCCGTGGTCGGCGTCCGGCTCGTCGGCGAGGAGGAGGGGGTCGTACTGGCCGAGGACGTTCCGCGAGAGGAACCCCAACGCGAACGCCATCGACCCCGTGTTGGCGACTCGGCTGACGTCCTGCGCGAACGCGGGACCGCGCCTCGCGGGCGTCGCGTCGAACGTCCCGTCGGGCCCGCCGGGGTCCGCCGCGGCCGCCTCGATCGGGTCCATCACGCGGCGGAACGTGCCGACGCTCGCGTCGATCCAGTGGTGGCGGTTCTGTACCTCGACGGTGTCGGGCACGTCGAACTCGATCCCGGCGACCTCGGCGAGCCGCGAGCGGGCGTCGCGGACGTCGGCGGCGTACCCCGCGCGCTCCGCGTCGGAGAGCGCGATCGACCCGGGCTCCGTGGCGCCCTTCGCGGCCGCCGCGGCCCGGTCCCAGTCGACGACGCCCGGTCCCTCGGCCTCGGCGACGGCCCGGACGCTTCGGAGGATGTCCATACCGATCGGACGAGCGGCCGCCTCAAAGCGCTTGTGTCGGTCGGTGCGTCGGGCGACCGCGGTCGACTCCGGTGTCTTCTTCCCCGACGCCGCACAGCCTCGCGCATGGACGAGACGCGCCGCGCGTTCCTCGACGACCTGCTCGCGACGCCGAGCCCCTCGGGCTTCGAGACCGCCGCCCAGCGAGTGTGGACCGACTACGTCGGCGAGTTCGCCGACCGGGTCGACACCGACGCGTACGGTAACGCCGTCGCGGTCCACGAGGGCGACCCCGACGCGCCGACGGTCGCCGTCACCGGCCACGCCGACGAGATCGGGTTCATCGTCCGGGACGTGCTCGACGACGGATTCCTCCGGATCGGGCGGATCGGCGGCGCCGACCGCACCGTCTCGAAGGGCCAACACGTCACGGTCCACGCCGACGACCCCGTCCAGGGCGTCATCGGGCAGACCGCGATCCACCTCCGCGACGGCGACGAGGAGTACGAGGACGTCGCCGGGCAGTTCGTCGACATCGGCGCCGCCGACGCCGACGAGGCGCGCGACCACGTCGAGGTCGGCGACCCCGTCACGTTCTCGTCGGGGCTCCGCGACCTCGTCGGCGACCGGATCGCCGCCCGCGGGGTCGACAATCGGGCCGGCACGTGGGCGGCCGCGGAGGGGCTCCGGCGCGCCGCCGAGGCCGACGTCGACGCCACCGTGTACGCCGTCTCCACCGTCCAGGAGGAGGTCGGGCTCCGGGGCGCGCGGATGGTCGGCGTCGACCTCGACGACGTCGACGCGTTCGTCGCGGTCGACGTCACGCACGCCACCGACAACCCGGACGTCGACCGCGAGCGGCGCGGCCCGGTCGAGCTCGGCGCCGGCCCGGTGATCGGCCGGGGGAGCGCGAACCACCCGGTCCTCGTCGACCTGGCGCGCGACGCGGCCGCGGACGCCGACGTCGACGTCCAGCTCCAGGCGGCCGGCACCCGCACCGGCACCGACGCGGACGCGTTCTACACCACCCGCGGCGGGACCCCCGCGCTCAACGTCTCGATCCCGAACCGGTACATGCACACGCCGGTCGAGGTGATCGACACCGCGGACCTCGACGGCGTCGCCGACCTCCTCGCGGCGGTCGCCGCGGCGGCGGGCGACCGCGAGGGAGCCTCGGATCCGTTCGCCGTCGACGTCTGAACCGGTCGCCGTCGGCGTTCGAACCGGCCGCCGCGGGTCGGCGAGCCACGACAAACCGGGGCACGGCGGCGTCGAAACGGAACTGTTTTAGTATCGTCTTTCCTACCGTAGAACGCGACGAACGGACGTGCTCTGGTGGTGTAGTCCGGCCAATCATATCACCCTCTCACGGTGATGACCTGGGTTCAAATCCCAGCCGGAGCATCTCTCTTTCCGCTTTACCGCGCACTGTTTCCGAGTAGCGGCCCGCCTCGGTCGAACGCGTATTCTTGCGACCGTCAGCCGCAGTAACAGTGGTCGTCCATACAGAACGTCGCTTCCATGTCGCCGAGCGGCAGCCCGAGCGAGGCGAGCGTGGCCCGGACGTCGTCGACGGCGCTTCCGGCCGGCCTGACGGTGCCCGCCGCCGCTCCCGTCGGCGCCTCGCCGGCCTCGATCGTCGCGACCACCGACCGGGAGGCGTGCTCCACCACGGCGACGTGGTTCGCGTCCTGGACCGGCACGTACAGCTTCTCGCGGTCGGGTCCCCACGCGGCGGAAATCGCGCTCCCGCCGACGTCGATGGTCGTCTCGTACGCGAACGTCTCCAGGTCGATCACGCCGACGCCCTCGCCCGGGATGAGGAGGTACGCCGCCTCGCTGGCCGGGTCGACCTCGCTCGTGATCGGCGCGCCCGGGAGCCCGTCGTCGCGGGTGACCTTCGCCACCTCCGCCGGGGCCTCGGGGTCGGAGACGTCCCAGACGCTCTCGGAGCCCTCGCGCGGGACCGCGGGGTCGCTCCCGAGGGTCCCCTCGCCGTTCTCGACGAGGAGGTACTCCCCGTCGAACGTCGCGGTACACATGAACGGGAGCACCTTCCCGTCGGTGACCGGCTCGCCCGCGTCGACGCGCGCGACCGTCTCGAAGGGGTCGACGCGCACCACGCGGATCGACTCGTCGGCGATGTCGGCGACGAAGCCGTACTCGCCGTCGGGGCCGAGCGTCGCGTCGCAGGGGCCGACGTAGCCGGTCCGCATCTCGCCCGTCACCTCGCCGAACGCGTCGCTCCCGCGGTCGGCGTCGACGCGGAAGATGGCGTGGTCCGGGGGGTCGTCCGGGTCCGGGTCGAGCCCCGTCGTGCCGCCGGACGCGATCAGGAGGTGATCGCCGTCCGGGGTCACGTTCGGGTAGTTCGGGCCGAAGCCCGTCTCGACGAAGGCGAGCTCCTCCAGGGTCCCCTGGTCGAACGCGCGGACGCCGCCGGCGACGTTGAGCCACAGCACGTCGTACGCGCCGTCCGGCCCGGTCGAGTACTGGTTGGCCGGGAACGACGCCGTGGTGTCGAGGAACGCGGTCGCGACCGCCTCGTCGCGCTCGGGGTCGATGACGCTCACCGTCCGGTCGCCGTTGTTGAACGCGAACACCGTGGGGCGCGCTTCGCCGCCCCCCTCGCCGGCTCCGCCGCCCCCGCCGCCCGAACAGCCGGCGAGCATCGCAGCGGCGCCGACCCCGCCCGAGGCGCGGAGCAGTTGGCGCCGGTCGACGCCGTCGGCGAACGGATTCTGCCGGTCGTCGTTGGCGAGCGCGGCCCCCTTCGACGGTCGCGGCTCGCCTGCGGCGGACCGGGCGTCGTCTCCCTCCGGGTCCGGGGCCGCCCCTCCTCGGCGAGTCCTCGCGCATCGTCCGCGACGGCGGTCGTCGGTCATGCTACCGATCTCGGGCTCGCCGGCTAAAGTCCCGCCGGCCGTCGCGGCGGCGTCCGAGGTAGCGGCAGGCGTCGAGGCGGCGAAACGGATTTATCGCGGTGGGGTGTGAACAGTTGCCATGAGCGACGCCGCACACCCCGCCCCCACCGCCGACGAGGCGCTCCACACGACCGTCGACCTCCCCTTCGAGGACGCGGTGCCGTTCGTCCAGCTCGAACACGAGCTCGCCGACTTCGAGACGGTGCGCGTCACGCGGCTCGACGAGATGATCGAGGGGATGCTCGGTCACGACGACGCCGAGCGGACGGCGCTGATCGTCGTCTGTCACCCCGAGATCGCGCACGACGCGCTGCGGATCGACCCCACGCTCGCCGGCATGCTCCCCTGTACCACGGTCGTGTACGAGCGCGCCGGCGACGATCGCGTCCACGTCCACCACGTGTCGGCCACGAAGGCGATCCGCGACCTCGGCTGCGCGTCGGCCGCCGGCGTCGACGGGGCCGCCGTCGAGGACCTCGTGGCGAAGACCGGCGAGCTGATGGCCGTCGTCTGGGAGAACATCGAGACGCACGGCCGAGAGTAGCCCCGGACGGGCCGCCAGCCGTCACCGGTTCAGCCGCCAGCGGATCACCGCGGCGGCGAGGAGGACCGTCCCGAAGGTGACGCCCCCGGAGATGAGCGCGCCGCGCGCGCTGGTCGCGCCCGTCGCGAACGCGCTCACCGAGGCGGAGCCGCCGACCAGCGCCGCGCCGCCGGCCAGTCCGCCGAAGCCGATGCAACAGAGGCTCAGCAGGCCCACGGCGGACAGCGACCCGAGGATCCCGTCGTCGCTCATCGCTCTGGGTCCCCCTCGTCTCTCCGGCCACCAATAGCTACTGGGGTCGGGCGCGGCGGACGCGCGACCGCCGGCGGGACGGGCCCCTCGCTGCGGGTCGGGCCCGGCCCCCGCGACGGTGCCGCGTCCGACCGCCAAGCGAGGGTTTAATTCCGCCAGCGCGCGAGGGCGTCGTGTGGACCCGACCCGGATCCCCGGCGAGTTCCCCGCGCCGAGCTTCCGCGGCGCACAGGAGCGGGCGCTCGCCGACATCCGCGACGCCTTCGCGGCGGGCAACGAGGTCGTGCTGGTGCGCGCGCCGACGGGCAGCGGGAAGTCGCTGCTGGCCCGCGCCATCATGGGCGCGGCGGAGACCGCGGGCGAGGCGGCCCCCAGCGAGGCGACCGGCGCGTACTACACGACCCCGCAGGTGTCGCAGATCGACGACGTCGAGGCCGACGACCTCCTCGACGACCTGGCGGTGATCCGCGGCAAGTCGAACTACGACTGCGTGCTCCCCGGCGAGCACGACACGCCCGTGAACCGCGCCCCCTGCGCGCGCCAGCAGGGCTTCGACTGCTCGATCCGGCACCGCTGTCCGTACTTCTCCGACCGCGCCATCGCCTCCGGCAACCGCTTCGCGGCGATGACCCTGGCCTACTTCATGCGCACCGCCGGCTCCGAGGTGTTCCGGAAGCGCGACGCGGTCGTGATCGACGAGGCGCACGGGCTCGCCGAGTGGGCCGAGATGTACGCGACGATCGAGATCTCGCCGGAGCGCGTCCCGGTGTGGGACGACGTCGGCGTCCCCGACGTCGCGGCCGACGCGGGCCCCGAGGAGGACGCGCTCGACCGCACCGCGCGGTTCGTCGAGGCGCTGCGCGACGTGGCGATCCGCGCGAAAGACGAGCTGGTCGGCCGCGAGCTCGACCGCGAGGAGGTCGCGCGCCGCGACCGGCTCCAGGAGCTGATCAGCGAGCTCGGCTGGTTCCTCGAGGACTACCGCGATCCCCAGTCCCCGACTTCGTGGGTCGTCGACCAGCCGGGCGGCGAAGGGGCCGCGATCGAGGTCAAACCGCTCGACCCCGCGCGATACCTGCGACACACCGTGTGGGACCGGGGTAACCGGTTCGCGCTGCTGTCGGCGACCATCCTCTCGAAGGAGGCGTTCTGCCGCGGCGTCGGCCTCGACCCCGCGGACGTCGCCCTCGTCGACGTCGAGCACACCTTCCCGCTCGCGAACCGCCCGCTGTACGACGTGACGCAGGGGTCGATGACCTACGAGCACCGCGACGAGACGGTCCCGAAGATCGCCCGCCTGATCGTCCGGCTGATGGCCGAACACCCCGACGAGAAGGGGCTGATCCACGCGCACTCGTACGACATCGCGGAGCGGCTCACCGAGCGCCTCGGCGAGTTCGGCGTCGCGGCGCGCGTCAGGCGTCACGACAAGCGGAACCGCGACGACGAACTGGAGGCGTGGAAGGCGAGCCCGGACCCGGAGGTGTTCGTCTCCGTGAAGATGGAGGAGGCGCTGGACCTGAAGGGCGACCTGTGCCGGTGGCAGGTGGTGTGTAAGGCCCCGTACCGGAACACGAACGACTCGCGGGTCGCCCGCCGGCTCGAGGACGGCCAGTGGGCGTGGTACCACCGGACGGCGCTGCGCACCGTGATCCAGGCGTGCGGCCGGGTCGTCCGCGCCCCGGACGACCACGGCGCGACGTACCTCGCCGACGACTCGCTGCTCGACCTCTTCGAGCGCGCCGCGGCCGACACCCCGTCGTGGTTCCGCGACCAGATCGACGCGATGACGACCCCGTCGCTGCCGGCGTTCGACCCCAGCGCCGCGCTGGCGGGGATCGACGCGTCCCCGTCGGCTACGGCCGGCTCCGGACGGCGGCGGGACCGGCGCTCCGGCGAGGCCGACCGCGGCGGCGCGACTGACCCGTCACACGGCGAAGCCGGCGGCGGCGACGACGGCGACGCGACCGCCGACGGCCCGAGAGGGGGCGACGACTCGGTCCGCACCCGCTCCGAGCGCGACGCTGAGCGTCGTCAGAACCATCCGCTCTCCGACGTGTGGGGCGACGGCTGACGGAGCGGACGAGGCTCTCGCGGAGAGCGGAGACGCATGTCGGACGAGGAGCGACGGCTGCCGAGCGTCGCGAGCGCGCTCTTTGCGAGGCGGTCGCGGCGCCGGCCACTTACAGCAGCGAGACGCCCCAGGCGAACATCGAGCTCACCATGAGGAGCGCGAAGAACAGCGCCATGAGCTGTTGTCTGTCCATACCCGCGTGTCGGCCGTAGGGCGGTATAACTCCTGCGGGCGAGCGGGGCGGGCCGACCGACGTATTACGATCCCGGTTTCGATCGGCTGTCAATATATATCGTATAAGGTGTATCAGGCCCCTCAATGAAGTAGTAACCTTCATAATCCCTCACGCGACTACTGGATGTATGGCCACGAACGGGCTGTCGAGTGCGCTGACGCTGTACGGTGCGCGAACCCTGACGCTGTCGCAGGCGGCCGCACAGGCAGGGCTCAGCGAGGCCGAATTCATCGAGCAACTCGAACGCCGCGGCATCGAGGTAACGGAGTCCGAGCGCGCCGCAGCGCTCGGCCAGGAGCAGCCCGCACGCGCCGACTGAGCGGCGCTCCCCCGCCGCCGGGGACGCCGCCTCGCCGACCGTTTTCGCGACCGCTCTCCACGAACGATCAGTCCCACCGCTCTCCGCCCGCCTCCGGACCGCGCGTTCGGTTCGGCTCGCGGAGCCGCCTCAGTCGTCGCTCCGAGCCGACTCCGCGGTCCGCGCCGCCCCCTCCTCGGGCACGAGGTGGACGTCGCCGCCGTGCTCGAAGGCGAGCACCGCGTCCGCGTCGTCGTCGACGAACGCCGGGTTCGGGACGGTCTTCGCCTCGTAGGTCACCGGGTCGAGCACCTGGATCGCGTTCTCGTCTTCCACGGTCACCACGGTCGTCTCGGCCGCGTCCCCGCGGGTGCCGAGCCGGGTCGCGTCGGGGGCCTCCGCGTCCGCGAACGCCGAGGTGTACTCGGCGCCCGTGGCGAGCCGGACCCCCTGGAGCCGGCCGGAGACGCCCGTGACGAGGACCGGCCCGTCGCCGTCCTCGGGGTCGACGATCTCGCCTTCCGCGTACTTCGGGAGCCGGACCGCGAACGTGACGCGGTACACCTCGTTGCCGTCGCCGTCCTCGGTGACGAGCGTCGGGTACGACTCGAAGCTCCCGCCGAGCGACTCCGTGATCCGCGTCGCCACGTTCTGCGCGAGCCGGTTCGAGGAGAGCTTGATGTTCGGTCCGTCGTCCGTCTCGTTCACCTCGGTGATGAACGCCTCGCGGTCGCCGTCGGCCTCCTGGTCGGCCACGTACGACTCCGCGACGTCGAGCGCCTCGGCGCGCTCCGCCGGGGTGAGGTCGCGCTCGTCCGCGCGGACCTGGACGATCCCGGCGTAGTACCCGCCGGCGATGCGCCCGCAGCGGTCGCAGGTCCCCCGCGAGATCTTCACCGGGACCGTCACCTCCGCGGAGCGGAGCGTCCCGCGCACCACGCCGGAGAACCGGCAGTGCATCCGGACCGTGTTCTCGTCGACCTGCTCGGGCTCGACGCCCCACTCGACCTCCTCGGCGTCGACGTGGACGCCGAGCGCTTCGGCCACCTCGTCGACGGCGACGTCGGTGTAGTCGCGCGCGCCGACGTCGCGCCACGACTCGCCGCGCCTCACCGCGCCGCAGCCGGAACAGACCAGCACCTCGATCCGGTCGGGCGCGTCGACCAGGTCGAAGTCCTCGAAGTAGCAGTCGTCGCACAGCAGCGCGTCTCGCCCGCGCGGCTCGCCCGGAAGGGGGTCGCGCCGCTCGGGGACCGGGTCGCCGCAGCGCGGACAGAACTCCCGCGAGTCGCTCATTGGACGAGGCTACGCCGAGGATCCGTTTAAACGGCGCGGACCGCCCCCGCGGCGCCCGACGAGCGCGGGGCCGAATCCGGCCGTTCCGCGCGGGTCGCGACCTCCGAAATGGTTTTTCGCACGGACCGAGAACGGGGCTGTATGAGCGGGAACACCGACGACGAACGGCTCGAGGAACTGCGCGAACAGAAGATGGAGGAGCTCCGCGAGCGCCAGGGCGGCGAGGGCGACGCCGCCGAGGCCCAACAGCAGGCCCAGGAGCGCGCCGAGGCGCAGCAGGAGGCGGTGCTGAAACAGTACCTCACCGACGGCGCGCGCCAGCGGCTCAACGCGGTCGAGATGTCGAAGCCGCAGTTCGGCGAGAAGGTGAAACAGCAGGTCGCCGCGCTGGCGCAGAGCGGACGCATTCAGGGACAGATCGACGAGGACCAGATGCGAGACCTGCTCAAAGAGCTCCAGCCCGAGCAGAAGAGCTTCGACATCCGCCGCCGGTAGATGGAGCTCGCGCTGCTGTACAGCGGGGGGAAAGACTCCTCGCTGGCCGCCCACCTGCTCGACCGGTTCTACGACGTCCGCTGTGTCACCGGGAGCTTCGGGCTCACGGACGACTGGGAGCACGCCGAGCGGGCGGCCACCGAACTCGGCTTCCCGTTCGAGCGCGTCGACCTCGACGGCGAGGTGGCCGAGGGCGCCGCCGAGACGATGGTCGCGGACGGTTACCCCCGGAACGGGATCCAGCGCGTCCACGAGCACGCGCTAGAGACCATCGCCGCCCTCGACGTCGACGCCATCGCGGACGGGACCCGCCGCGACGACCGCGTCCCCACGGTGTCGCGGGCGCAGGCGCAGAGCCTCGAAGACCGCAACGGCATCGACTACATCTCTCCCCTCTCCGGGTTCGGCCGCCACGCGGTCGACCAGCTCGTCGACGCCACCTTCGACGTCCAGCAGGGGCCGAGCGAGGAGGTGCCGAAGGCGGACTACGAGGACGAGCTCCGGACGCTCATCGCCGACGAGTACGGCGAGGGCACCGTCGGCGAGGTGTTCCCGGACCACGACCAGACGTACGTCCACGGGCGGACCGACTGACCGCCGGCCCGCCGGTCCTCGCTCGCCGCAGCCGGCCTCCCGGCGTCCCGCCCCGTCCGCGGCCGGCCGACTCCCGCGGACTTGGAACCGGCGGAACTCCTTTCGACCCCACGAGCGTAGCCTCGGGCATGTCGTCAGAACGAGTCGTCGACCTGCTTCGAACGGCGTACGCCGACGAGATCGAGACCGTGATGAACTACCAGACGAACGCGATCGTCCTCGACGGCGTCCGCGCCGAGGAGATCAAAGAGAGCCTCAAGCAGGACGTCCAGGAGGAGCTCGGCCACGCCGAACAGCTCGGCCAGCGGCTCAAACAGCTCGACGCCCGTCCCCCCGGCTCCGCCGAGTTCACCGCCAGGCAGGAGTCGCTTCAGCCGCCCGAGGACTCGACGGACGTGCTGGCCGTCATCGACGGCGTGCTCGACGCCGAGGAGGACGCGATCGCGACGTACCGCGACCTGATCGACGCCGCCGAGGCGGCGAACGACCCGGTCACCGAGGACCTCGCCGTGACGCTGCTCTCCGACGAGGAGGCCCACAGGACGGAGTTCCGCGGGTTCCAGAAGGAGTACCAGCGCGACTGACGGGTCCCGCGGAGCCGCCGATCCCCGGCCGCGACCGCGCTCGTCGGTCCCGCCGACCCGGCCCCGAAGGGATGCTTTCAAGCGGGCGCTCGCCGAACCGGCGGTCATGTACGACGGCCTCAAAGGCTTTCGCGACTTCTACCCCGGCGAGCAGTCCGCCCGCCGCGAGGTGACCGACGCGATCGAGGGCGCGGCGGCCAGGCACGGCTTCCGCGAGATCGCCACCCCCGCCTTAGAGCGGACGGAGATGTACGTGGACAAGTCCGGCGAGGAGATCGTCGAGGAGCTGTACGCCTTCGACGACAAGGGCGGCCGCGGCGTCTCGATGACCCCGGAGCTCACGCCGACGGTGGCGCGCATGGTCGTCGAGAAGGGCCAGGAGCTCTCGAAGCCGATCAAGTGGGTCTCCACCCGGCCGTTCTGGCGCTACGAGCAGGTCCAGCAGGGCCGGTTCCGCGAGTTCTACCAGACCAACATCGACGTGTTCGGCTCGTCGGCCCCCGAGGCAGACGCCGAGGTGCTCGCGGTCGCCGCCGACGCCCTGACCGACCTCGGGCTCACGGGCGAGGACTTCGAGTTCCGCGTCTCGCACCGCGACATCCTCGGCGGGCTCGTCCGGTCGCTGGCCGCGGACCCCGACGCGGTCGACACCGCCGCCGCGATCCGAGCGGTCGACAAGCGCGCGAAGGTCGACGACGCCGAGTACGTCGGGCTGCTCTCCGACGCGGGTCTCGCCCGTGACACCGCGCGCGACTTCGACGACCTCATCTCCGGCGTGGACACCGTCGACGACCTCGACGCGGTCGCCGACGCGGGCGACGAGTCGGTCGAGGACGCGGTCGAGAACCTCCGGAACGTCCTCGCCGCGGCCGACGACTTCGGCGCGGGCGAGTTCTGCGAGGTGTCGCTGACGACCGCCCGCGGGCTCGACTACTACACCGGGGTCGTCTTCGAGTGCTTCGACTCCACCGGCGAGGTGTCGCGCTCCGTCTTCGGCGGCGGGCGCTACGACGACCTCATCGAGAGCTTCGGCGGCCAGCCCACGCCCGCGGTCGGCGTCGCGCCCGGCCACGCGACGCTCAAGCTGCTCTGCCAGCGCGCCGGCGTCTGGCCCGACGAAGAGCTCTCGACCGACTACTACGTCCTCTCGGTCGGCGACACGCGGAGCGAGGCGGCCGCGCTGGCGAGCGACCTCCGCGCGCTCGGCGACGACGTGGTGGTCGAACAGGACGTCTCGGACCGCTCGTTCGGCGCGCAGCTGGGGTACGCCGACTCGATCAACGCCGAGACGGTCGTGGTCGTCGGCGAGCGCGACCTGGAGAACGGCGAGTACACGGTGAAGGACATGGCCAGCGGCGACGAGACGACGGTCCCGGTCGAGGAGTTCCCGCCCGCGGAGGGGCTGCCGACGTACGAGGACTACGAGTAGGCGCGCCCGACCGCGGCCTGAATCCTTTTGCCGGTCGGCCGGAGAACGGGAGACGATGCTCCCGCTCGCGACGACGATGCCCCCGACCGAGATCGCCCTCCGCGTGGCCGCGGGCGTCCTCCTCATCCTGATCAACGCCTACTTCGTGGCCGTCGAGTTCGGCCTGACGCGCCTCCGGCAGTACCCCGAGTCGGAGATGGACACCCCCGGACTCCGGCGCGCCTGGGAGATGACCGACGACCTGGAGTTCTACCTCACCACCTGTCAGGTGTGGATCTCCGGCACGAGCATCGCGCTCGGCATCGTCGCCGAGCCGGGGCTCGCGGCGCTTTTCGCCCCGCTGTTCGAGAACACGACCCTCGCGTCGGCCGGCGCGGGCTCGCTCTTGGGATTCTTCCTCATCAACATGGTCCACCTGACGCACGGCGAGCAGACGCCGACGTACCTCGGCGTCGAGCGCTCGAAGCAGGTCGCCAACTACGGCGCCCGACCGCTGTACTGGTTCGCGTGGGCCATCTCCCCGCTGATCAAGTTCGGCGACTGGGTCGCGAAGGCGACGCTCCGCCTGTTCGGCGTGGAGATGACCGGGTCGTGGACCGAGGCCGAAGAGGAGGTGTTGGAGACGCGCGCGCAGCTCCGAACCCGCCTCGGCTCGATGATGGCGGAAGTGGAGCTCCCGGAGGAGCGCCGCGACGAGGTGCTCAGCGCGCTCGACGTGGACCGGATCACCGTCGCGGACGTGATGACCCCGCCCGACGAGATCGTCTCGCTGACGACGACGGCGTCCGTCGCGGAGAACCTCGACCGGATCCGGGACACGCCGCACACGCGCTTTCCGCTCGTCGGCGAGGACCGGACCGACTTCGAGGGGATCGTGTACGCGCCCTCGATCGTGAGCCGCTTCGACGCGCTCCGCGACGGCGACCTGACGTTCGCGGACGTCGCGGCCCCGCCGGTGACGGTCCCCCCGGACGCGAGCGTCAGCGACGCCTACGACCGGTTCCAGGCGGAGTCGCAGGAGCTCGCCCTCGTCGTCGCGGACGGCGAGGTCGTCGGGCTGCTCACCGCGACCGACGCCATGGAGGCGGTGATGGGCCAGTTGGAGGACCCGCTGGACGCCGGCGACCTGTAACCGGCGGCGCGCCCCGGGTCAGTTCTTGTACGCCTCGCGCAGGAACACCAAGGCCCCGCCCAGCATCGCGAGGTTGCCGAAGAAGGCGAGCCGCTCGCCGCTCTTGTCGCCCTCGTCGGCGTTCCAGAAGTCGTGCATCGTCGCGGTCACGACCGTCAGGAACGCGACCGCCGCCCCGGTCGCGATCCGGGGGAGCCGCCAGAACGCGATGCCGACGCCGGCGACTATCATCATGCCAGAGGCGAACGGCGCGGCGACGTCCGGCAGCGGGACGCCCGCCGACTCGGCGTACTCGATCGTGTCCTCCATGTCGCGGAAGTCCTCCGACGCCTGTGCGGCGAGGCCGGCCCCGAGCAGGACGCGCCCGAGCCGCGACGGCGCGCCGCGGCCGGTCCCCTCGTCGCTCTCGTCCGTTGTTTCGTCGTCGCTCATGTGCCGTACAACGCGGCCGCGCCTCATAAATCGCGGTGGCGAGGGTGACGGGCGCCCCGCGTCGGGCCGGGCCGGGCCTCCGTCACGCTCGCTCGACCCGCGCCAACAGCTCCGCGGTCGCCGCCTCGTCGAAGGCCATCGGCCGACGCCACCACGGACCCTTCCCGGAGTCGCTCGACAGGTCGGTCACGATCGGGTTCGCGTCCGCGCCGGCGTCCGGCGCGCTCAGCGGCACGACCCGGTCGAACGGGCCCGACGCGTCCGGGTCGCCGACCGCGACGACGCGGGCGTCGAACGGGTCCCGCTTCAGGTGCGCGTTGGTCGGCGCGGCCGCGGCGGCGGCCGCGCGGTCGACGACGCCGTCGCCGTCGGCCGGCGAGAGGACGCGCTCGACCCGGATCCCCGCGAAGAGGTACGCGCCCCAGTCGGGGGCGAGGTCGTCGTCGACGGCGACGCCGTGGTCCCGGAGCCACGCGCCGCCGCGGTCGTCGGCCCCCTCATCGCCCGGGCGCTCCGCGCCCGGTCCGGTCCAGTCGCGCGGCCGCAGCGACAGCGTGGCGTAGAACAGGAGCCAGTCGCCGGGGTCGAGGGCGGCGATCCGCCCGGCCTTCACGCCGTGCGGGTCGCCGTAGGTCGCCCGCTCGCGGCCGTGAACGCCCGGGAACTCGGGGTCGGCGTGGACAGGCGTCTCGCGCTGGTCGGCCGGGACGGCGAAGGGGAGGTCGAGGTCGCCGTAGGTCGGGAGCGGCTCGTCGACGAGGAACCGCTCGCGCGGGAGCGTCGCTGCCGACTCCGGGATCGGGACGTACGCGAAGGAGCCGTCGGGGTAGACGGGGCCCCGGAACCCGGGTTCGTTCGTGTTGGCGGCGACGTTGACCGCGAGGGCGCGAGGGTCCGGCATCGAAAAAGCGCGGGCTCAGTCCGCCGTCGCCGCGGTCGCCTCGTGGTCGATCTCGGTCCCGAGCAGGTCGAGGAACTGTGCGATCCACTCGGGGTGATCGGGCCACGCCTGCCCGGTGACGAGGTTGCCGTCGGTCGTCACGCCGTCGACCCACGAGCAGCCGGCGGCCTCGACCTCGGGCCTGACCGCGGGGTACGCCGTGATCTCGTAGCCGTCCAGGACGCCCGCCGCAGCGAGGATCTGCGGACCGTGACAGATCGACGCGACGGGCTTGTCCGCCTCGAAGAAGTGCCGCACCGCGTCGAGCACCTCGTCGTAGCCGCGGAGGTACTCGGGGGCGCGCCCGCCGGGAACGACTAAGGCGTCGTAGTCGGCCGGGTCGACCTCGTCGAAGCCGTGCGTGAGCTCGAAGTTGTGCCCGCGCTCCTCCAGGTACGTCTGGTCGCCGCGGAAGTCGTGGATCGCGGTCTTGACCGTCTCGCCGCCCTCCCTGTCCGGACAGACGGCGTGGACCTCGTGGCCGACCGCCTGGAGCGCCTGGTACGGCACCATTATCTCGTAGTCCTCCCCGAAGTCGCCGACGATCATCAGTATCCGTTGTCCTGTCATGAGTGCGACACCACTCGCCCGTACGCGCTGCTGGCCAATAACGATACTGACCTGTGGTAACACGAGGCGAAGTAGCCGGCGAGGGTCGCGGACCGCGGGGCGCCGAGACGGGGCGATACGCGCTCGACGGCCGTCAGACGCGCGTTCCCCGCCGCTCTCCGTTCGGCCGTAGCGCGGGACGCGCCCGCCGGCACCGCCGTCAGCCGAGGAAGTCGATGCCGGTCACTTCGAAGCGCGCTCCCCCGCCCTCCGCGTCGACCGCGACCACGTCCCACCCGTGGGCGTTGACGATGGTTCGAACGACCGAGAGCCCGTACCCGTGACCGCCGTCGCTCGTGGTGAACCCGTGATCGAACACCTCCTCCCTGTGGTCGGCGGCGATTCCCGGGCCGTCGTCCTCGACGTAGAAGCCGGTGTCGAGCGGCCCGACGCGCACCGTCACGTCGTCGCCGCCGTGGTCCGCGCTGTTCCGGAAGAGGTTCTCGAACAGCTCGCGGAGCCGGTCGGGATCGCTGCTCACCGACCGGACTGTCTCGTAGCCGAGCGTCGCGTCGGGGGCCAGGTTCAGTCCCGCCCACGCCGAGTCGACGACCTCGCCGATGTCGGTCGGCCCCGGGTCGCTGACGACGTTCCCTTGTCGCGCGACGCGGAGCAGGTCGTCGACGAGCTGCGCCATCCGGTCGGTCGTCTCGTCGATCGCGTCGAGGTGCTCTTCGTCGCCGGTCGCCTCGTACAGCGTCAGGTTCCCCTCGATCACGTTCAGCGGGTTCCGGAGGTCGTGCGCGAGGATGTCGGTGAACTCCTTGAGGCGGTCGTTCTGCCGCTCTAACATCCGCTCGTACTCCTTCGTCGCCGTTGTGTCCCGACTGATCGCCGCGTACCCGTGAAAATCACCGTTCCACAGCGGCGACAGGGTCAGCGTGCCCCAGAAGACGGAGCCGTCCGCGCAGCGGTGCCAGTGTTCGAACTCGACCGATTCCTCCCTCGGCTCCGCGAAGAAGTCCTCGGGGAGCGAGTCGGAGTCCGCCTCGCCCTCGTCGTCGGCGAACAGCATCCGCACGTGTCGACCGAGGACGGCCTCCGCGTCGTGTCCGTAGAGCGCCGCCGACGGCGCGGGCCACGTGGCGACGGCCCCGTCGGCGTCGAGCATGAAGATGGCGTGCGAGGAGACGCCCTCCAGGAGCCGACGGGCGACTGCGTCCCCCGATTCGGACCGACCGGTCGGCGGACCGGGAGTATCGGGGGAGTCCGTCATGCGAGGAGGTCAACCTCCGATCACGAATCCTTTCGGGCTGGCCTGCCAAGGTATTTAAATAGAGACTGAGCGCCGCGGTTCCGCGCGCGTCAGTCCGCCAGCTCGACGACCATCACTTCAACGTCCGCGCCTGCTCTATCGCTTCGGTACTCCCACGTTCCGCGGGGGTTGACGCCGTTTTCGAAGGCGTCACGGATCACCCGACCGAGGGCGGCTTCGAACTCCTCTGTACTCGATACCTCGTCGTCGGGCGTGGAATCAGTTGTCATGGTGGAACGCACACTCGACTGCGATACGTCGCCGTCGGGGCATCGAACGCGCCGCCGCACGAACGAGAACCGCAGCCGCGTGTTTCTACGATCGTTGATATGTTTCCCGAACGGATAACACCAGCGAAACGCATGGTACACCAAGGTCGTTTTTCTCCGGTAGACCCTCCCTACCGAGTTTTTAACGCAGTTGCGGGAGAATGGGGTGATATCTAATGAGCGTTATCGTCGAGTTGACTGTTCCGTCTACGGCCTTCGAGTTGGGACGGATCCTCCGAGTCGAAGGCCCGACCCAGATCACTCTCGAAACGATGGTCCCGCTGGGCGGCAAGCCCACTCCGTTCGTCCGAATCCGGAACGACGCCCGGGAGACGTTCGAGCGCTCTGTCAGCGACCACCCGTCGGTCAACGAGATACAGCTCGTCGACACTCACGACGACGAGACGCTGTACGCGTTGGACTGGGAGCCGTCGGACGCCTCGCTGCTGCGCCGGATTCTCGACTTAGACGCCGTCCTGCTCGGCGCGACCGGAACGACCGACTCGTGGGGCCTGGAGCTTCGCTTCCCCACCCACGAGGCGCTCTCGGCGTTCCAGGACCACTACGTCGAGGAGGACATTGGTGTGACCGTCGAGCGCATCTACAACCCCACGAAGCCCGACGCCGGCCCGTGGTACGGGCTGACGCCGCCGCAGCGCGAGACCCTCGCGGACGCCGTCTCGGCCGGGTACTACTCGCTGCCGCGGCAGATATCGACCCAAGAGCTCGCGGACTCGTTCGACATCTCCGACCAAGCCGTTACCGAACGCCTCCGGCGCGGCATCTCCACGCTGGTGCGGAACACGCTGCTGGTCGAGGAGCCGGAGGAGTAGAAACTGTCGCGCTCTGTTCGCCCGCTCCGCGCTCAGTTCGGCGGCCGGAGGTCCCGCTGAAACTCGTCGAACTGCTCGAGGTCGTCCGGAAGTTCGTACTCGATCTCGCGGTCGTCTTGGTTGTCGGGGAGCCGTCCGTCTTCGAGCTCCTCGGCCGCCTCCTCCCACCCGGGTTTCACGCGGACGCTGCGCGCGGGCGAGCCGACGACCACGTGGTGGGCCGGCACGTCGCCCTGGACCACGGAGCGCGCGCCGACGACGCTGTTCTCGCCGACGCGGCAGCCGGCTCGGACCATCGCGTCGTAGGTGACGCGGGCGTCGTCCTCGACGATCGTGTGGAAGTTCCGGACCTCGGTCTGGTCGACGATGTCGTGGTCGTGGCTGTAGAGGTGGACGCCGTCGGAGATGGAGGCGCGGTCGCCGATCGTCAGCTTCCCGCGGTCGTCGAGGTGGACGTCGTCGTGGATCACGACGTTGTCGCCGACCTCGATGTTGTGACCGTAGGTGACCGAGATGCCTTTGAAAAAGCGACAGTCGTCGCCACAGGACGCAAAGAGGTGTTCTGCGAGCATCTGGCGGAAGCGCAGCGCGAACTCGACGTTGTCGGCCATCGGCGTGGCGTCGAACTGCCGCCAGAGCCACTGGAGGTGTTTCGAGCGCTGGAAGCGGTCCTCGTCCTTCTCGGCGTAGTACTCCGACTCCAGCGTCGCGTTACAGGGGTCGTACCCCTGGAGCCGGACGCGCTCGGCGCGCGACACCGACTCCCCGTCCTGCCACGCCTCCCACGCCTCGCGGTCGCCGTGGAGGTCGATCAGCACGTCGCGAACGACCTCGCAGGTGTCCTCGTCCGAGGAGAGGCGCTCGTCCACCTCGTCGATGAACCCTCGGACCCCGGCCTCGGCACCGTCGGGCAGGGACACGTGTCGCTTTGTCATCGGACCTCTTTCGTCGCCGTCGTTCAAATGGATTCGGTTGTGCGAACGCGGCGCCTCAACCGGTCAGTACAGCTCGGCGTCGACGAAAATGGCGACGAGAGCGCCCGCGAAGGCGATCACGAACGCCGGGGCGATCGCGGCGGCGCCGAAGGATAGCAACAGCGCGGTGACCGCGACGACGGCGATGATCCCGAGCAGGGCGACGACGGCGTCGAGCCGACGGCGGAGGGAGTCGTCCATGGGGGCGGACCGGCCGCGAGCGAGTAATAGCCGGCGGTACGTGCCGCGACGCGCGACCGCGACCCTCGCTCGTTCCACCGCGCCGAGACCGACCGCGCCCGATAAGTGTCCCGACCGACAATCGAGATACATGGAACACCGCGAACTCGGTAACTCGGGCGTCGAGGTCTCGGAGATCGGCTTCGGCGCGTGGGTCGTCGGCACGGACTGGTGGGGCGACCGCTCTGACGAGCAGGCGGTCGGGATGGTCGAGGAGGCGCTCGACGCGGGCGTCACCTACGTCGACACCGGCGACGTGTACGGCCACGGCGACAGCGAGTCGATCATCGGGAAGGCGATCGACGGCCGCCGCGACGAGGTGACCCTGTCGACGAAGATCGGCTACGACTTCTACGACAACCCGCAGGCGGGCCACGGCGAGCTCCCGAAGGAGCTGAACGAGGAGTACCTCACCGAGGCGTTCGAGGCCTCCCTCGACCGGCTCGACACCGACTACGTCGACGTGCTCCAACTGCACAACGCGAACGTCGACGAGGTGACGCCCGAGGTCCGCGACCTCCTCCGCGAGTGGAAGGCGGACGGCCGCGTCCGCGCGCTGGGCTGGGCGCTCGGCCCCTCGATCGGCTGGCTCGCCGAGGGCGACGCCGCCGTCG
>NZ_CAKZRO010000156.1 GCF_937146585.1 uncultured Halorubrum sp.
CGCTTCCGTCGCTACCGTCGCTACCATCGCTTCCGTCGCTACCGTCGCTACCATCACTTCCGTCTCCGCCGTCGCTACCGTCGCTACCATCACTTCCGTCGCTACCGTCACTTCCGTCGCTACCATCACTTCCGTCGCTACCGTCGCTACCATCGCTTCCGTCGCTACCGTCGCTACCATCACTTCCGTCTCCGCCGTCGCCGCCATCACTTCCGTCTCCACCGTCACCGCCGTCACCGCCATCACTTCCGTCTCCACCGTCACCGCCGTCGCCGCCATCACTTCCGTCATCGCCGTCGTCGCCGCCATCACTTCCGTCATCGCCGTCGTCGCCGCCATCACCGCCGTCTCCACCGTCGTCTCCGTCATCTCCGCCGTCTCCACCGTCACCGTCGTCTCCGCCATCTCCGCCGAGGGTGACGCCGTTCCGGACGAGGTCGGTGACGTCTTCGGGTTCGCTCGTCGCCACGAGCGAGTCCGCGGCGACGAACGAGACGTCCGTCGGCGCGTCGGGCGTCTCGAAGACGACCGTCGCCATCGTCGGCGCGTCGACGCCGCTGTCGGGTGCGCTCGCGGCGAGGCCGTTGAACTGGACGGTCCCGTTCTCGTTGTCGATGTTCGTCACGGGGTCGCCGTCGAACTCCCCCTCGCCGCCGGAGACGTTCACCACGGCGGTCGCGTCCGGGTCGAAGGTGAGGTGCGCCTGGTACCCCGCGACGTCCTCAACGGTCGTCGACAGCGTCACGGTCACCGTGTCGTTCGTCTCGCTGGTCGCGTTCAGGGTCAGTTCGCCGGCCGGGTCCGCCTGTTCGACCGCCGTCGATTGGTCGACGCGGTCGGTGTTCGCGTCAGCGGTCGCACCGGCCGCGGCCGCCCCGCCGGCGAGCGGAGCGAGCGCGACGGTCGCGACGACGAGGCAGACGAGCAGGCGGTTGGATGGAGTGTGTGTCGTCATTCGTGGGATGGGTCGCGTCGTGGGTCGTGTGGTTCGCCCGGGGAGAAGCCCGGTCGAGCGTCGGGTACCCGGGTCGGAGCCCGGGCCGGTCCGCGGCGTCGGAAAGCCGGTTCGGCTACCACCGTATGAAAATCGCCGCCCGCGCGGCGATGGGTGCGTGGTAGCGCGCGGCGCGTCCGGCCGCTCGTCGCGGTTACGCCGCCGCGCCGGGCGCGCTCACCTCCTCGTTGGCGTCCTGCGGGGTGTCCGCCGAATCGCCGTCGGCGGCGACCTCGTCGAGGACTTCGATCACGTCGCTGATCGTCACCGTTCCGGAGCCGTCGGCGTCGGCAAGCGCCGCGTTGAAGTCGTCCGCGGGCTCCTGCCCGGCGATGTACTGCTGGATCAGGATCGCGTCGTCGACGCCGACGTCGCCGTCGAGGTTGACGTCGCCGAGCTGACCGCTCACGGCGGTGGCGCCCTCGTAGTCGACGTCCAGCGACTCGGTGTCCGCGTCGAACAGCTCCGAGCTCTCGGCGTCGAACGCGAGGTCTGTCGTGGTCTCCTCGTCGCCCTCGTAGGTGACTTCGAGGGTGAAGAGGACGGGCTGCGCGGCCCCGTTCGCCTGCGCCTGCGCGACGGTGACCGTCCCGTTCTCGTTGTCGCGGTTGACCGAGATCGGACTGGAGAGGTTCCCGGCCGAGGCGCTCTCGACCGTGATCGCCTCCGGATCGAACTCGATCTGCGCTTCGTAGCCCGCGACGTCCTCGGCGGTCGTCTCGACGGTCAGCGTGCGCGTCTCGTCGGGACCGAAAGCGTACTCCTCCTGTCCGAACTGGACCGTGCCGTCACCCTCGGGGGTGGCGTACTGGACCGAGTTCGCGAGTATCGCGTCCGCCTCTGCGGTGAAGTCCTGCGTGGAGACGAACGTGGAGTACCCGAGCGTCGAGGCGTACACCGTGTTGTTCGCGTCGTCGACGGCGAGGGCGTCGCCGGCGACGACGGCGCCGCCGTCGGCCGCGACGGAGGCAAGCACGTCGGCGTCGGTGCCGTTGAACCACGTGTGGTCACCGAACGTACCCGTGTGGATCGGGACGGAGTCGCCCGGCTCGGCCACGCCGTCGAAGATCGGGTGGGCCGACTCGACGTTGTAGGTGATCGGCGTCGGGACGCCGTCGCCCTCGAACGTCTGGGCGGGGTCGTCCGCGTTGGCCGACCGGACCGGGACGCCGTTGCTGTCGCCGCCCCAGTTGTCGAGCCAGACGGTACCGACGGCGCTGCTCTGCGCGAAGTCGACGAGCGCCGGGCCGTTCACCGGATCGACCTGCTGGACGACGAGGACGTCGGCGTCGACGTCGCCGTCGGTCACGGCGTCGGACGTCGCGGTCGTGACGTCGTAGTTCGGCGGCAGTTCGGCGTCGAGCGTGCCGACGACGTCACCGCCAAACTCGCCGGTGTCGTCGACGACGGCGACGGTCGGCGTCGGCACGTCGCCGACGACGATCTGCGCGAACTGGCCGTCGTACTCGGTTGTGATCCCGTGTTCGAAGACCGCGTCGGCGTCCGGCAGCGGAACGTCCTCGAACGTGACCGTCCGGGTCTCGCCCGAGTCGATCGAGACGTTCTGGCTGGCGGCGACGGACCCGTCGAAGACGAAGTCGACGGACTGCTCGCCCGCATCCGAGCCGACGTTCGTCACGTTCGCGCTCACGTCGATCTCGGCCCCGGCGTCGGCCGACGACGGTGCCGAGAGGCCGCTGACCTCGAAGGCCGTGCCGTTCGCGACCACGGTGAACGGCGCGGTGGCCTCGTCACTGACGTTGGGTTCGGGCGCGACGGTCGGGTCGAGGTTCGACCCCACCTGCTGGACGGCCTCCAGCTCGTCGCCGGGACCGAAGTCGGTGCCGAGTATCGCGTTGATCCCGGCGATGGAGCCGAAGTTCGTCTCGAACGTCTGCGTCTCCCCGGGCGCGAGGTTGGAGACGTCGCTCGGCGGGAAGAAGATGAAGTTCTCCTCGCCGCCGGTGGCCGCGTCCTGGATCGCGGTGAGCGTCTGCGTCGATCCGGTCTGGTCGCCGACGTTCTCGACCGTCGCCGTGATGAGGATCGACTCGCTCGGCGTGACGTCCTCTTGGACGTCGATGCTGGTCACCTCGAACTCCGGCCCCTGGAGTTCGTCGACGGTCTCCGTGGGCCCGGTCTCGACGACGAGCTCGTCGCCCTCGCCGACGAAGGTGTGTTCGAGTGCGAACGTCGCGCCCGTGGGCGCGTCGTCCGCGATGGCGACGGTGACCGGGACGGCGTCGGCCGAGAGGCCGCCGAGCGCCGTCTCGTTGCCGAGCGCGATCTCGTCGCCCGCGACCGAGACCGTCAGGTCCGAGGCGTCGAGCTCGGAGTCGTCGGTCAGGTCGATCGTCAGCGAGTCGAGGTTGCGAACGTCGAGGACGAGCGTGACGTTCCCGCCGGTCGCCGCGAACGCCGGCTGTCCCTCGATCAGGTCGACGGCGAGTTGCGGTTCGAGCGCGAAGTCGGTCGTCGCGCCCCCGCTCACCTCGGCCGTCTGCTCGACGTAGCCGAACTGGTCGACCGTGACCGTCGCCGGGTCCTCGGTCGTTTCGAGGACGTACGAGCCGTTCGAGTCGGTCGTCGTCAGCGCGCCGGCGTCGGTGCCGACGGTGGCGCCGACGACCGCGTCACCGGTTGCGTTGTCGGTGACGGTGCCCTCGATCGTCTGCGTCTCGTTCAGCGCCTGCGCGGCCGCGTGAACGTCGATGATCCCGGTGCCGTACCGGATGTCGCGTCCGTCCGCGCTCGGGAACTCGTTCGACGGTTTCTCCGCGGTCTCCGCGAGCGCCGCCTTGATCAGCCCGGGCGAGAGGTCCTCGTCCGTGGCCGACTGGAGCAGCGCGACGGCGCCCGCGTAGTGCGGAGCGGCCATCGACGTGCCGCTGGAGAGGGAGTACGTCGCGTTCGGGTCCTCGACGGCCGTGCCGAGGGGCCCGGCGCTCAGCACGTCGACCCCGGGCGCGGCCACGTCGGGCTTGACGTACGAGTGCGGGAACGTGTCGGGGAGGTCCCCCTCGCCGATGGTCTCGATGCGGTCGTCGGTGACGACGGCGCCGCTGGAGAAGGCGGCGATCGACTCGCTCGGGTTGGACGCGCCCACCGTCGCCGAGCGGAAGTTGGTCGCCGGGGAGGTGACCGGTCCGCCGCCGTTGCCGCTACCGGAGTTGCCGGCGGAGACGACAGCGACGGTGCCGGCCGCGTTCACGTCCTCGATCGTCTCGACGTACGCCGGCTGGAACGTCGACAGGCCGGTCGAGGACGGGAAGCCGAGGCTGAAGCTCGCCGCGTCGGCGTCGTTCTCCGCGGCCCACTCCATCGAGGCGATGATGTCCTCGGTGAACGCGCCGCCCGCGAACACGTCGGCCATCAGCAGGTCCGCATCGGGGGCGACGCCGTACCGCGGCACGTCGCCGGCCGGATCCGCCGCGCCGGTCGCGGTGCCGGCCGTGTGCTCGCCGTGTGCGCCCTCGGCCCCGCCGACGAGCGTCCCCTCGTCGACGGTGCCGTTCTGGACGATCGCCTCCTTCGCGAACTCGAGGTCGGGGTGGCCCGCCTCGGGGTTCGAGATGCCGTCGTCGCCGATCATGACGGTGGCGCCCTCGCCCTGTACGCCGAACTCGTCCTCGAACTCGGGGACGTTGATCTGCTGGAGTCCGTAGGTGTACTCGGTGTCGTTGTCCAGCGGTGCCGCGCCCGCGTCGCTCGTCGTCGGCGGGTCGGGACGCTCGTAGCGCACGTTCGGCGAGACGGCTTTCACGCCGTCGATGTCCGTCAGGCGCCGAGCGTCGGTCATGTCGAAGTCGACCTCGGCGGTGATGATGTTCCCCGCCCAGAACTGGTTCCGGACGTCGGCGCCGAGGTCGTTCAGCTCGTCAACGACCGGAGCCTGCGTCGCTTCCGTGTCGGACTTGATCTGAGCGAGCGCCTCGTCCTCGTCCGTCGGGAGCGTCCGCGGATCGAGGTTCCGAGCGACGGAGATGACGACCACCGTCTCGCCGCTCGCCGACCGGAGCGCCGGGTGGATTCCGGTCCGGTCGGCGCCGGGCGCGAGGCGCGTCCCGCGGTCGAGCGCCTCCGCCTTCCGCTCGGCGCGCTCGCTCTGGTTCGTCGTCGGTGTCGTTTCGGTCTGTGGCTGTACGTCTGCGTCGACGTCGGCCGCTCCGGCGTCGATCGCGTCGCCGCCGGTCGCGTCCATGGCCGCCGCCGCACCCGCGGTCGGCGCGATCATGGACGCGACCATCACGGCCGCGAATACCGTCGCAAAGAGTGTCTTCGGTGATACCATCGATAGTTCGCCTCCACCGTGCGGAGGTGACTGGACGCAACGGGGGACGGGCCGTGGTTATTCGGAATATACACCGTTCCCACGGCGTGAAAATCCGACAACGAGCCGTTTCTTCCGGCGATTTTCGTCCCCACTTCGGTCTGTCGGTGAGCGATCGCTGGCGGCCGGCCGAGGCGGTGGCTAACCCGGCAGCGGCGGTCGCACGGCGCAGGGCGAGACCGGTGCTATCGGAGCCGACGCAACACCTCGTCGAAGTCGACCGCGCGCGCCGAGCGGACGACGCTGTAGTAGAGGGCGCACGCGACGACCGCGGCGATACCGAGCGAGACGGCGAGCGCTTCGAGGCTCAACGCGCCGAAGACGGGGAGCCCGAGCCGCCACGCCGCGCCCGTGACCAGCGTCGAGAGCCCGACCGCCGCGAGGACGGTCGCCCGCACCCGCCCCCGGTCCGGCTCCAGCTCGACGACCAGGTCGGACCCCTCGCAGGGAGCGACCCGACCGGCGCGCCGGTCGAACTCGACGAGCCCGGCGTCGGCCATCTTCGGGCAGTGGAACTGCCGCAGCGAGGTGTAGACGCTCTTCCGCTCGTCGTAGGTCACCGCCGACGGCGGCTTGTCCAGCTCCCGCCCCGCGATGACCTCGGAAACCTCCTGAAGGGAGACCTCGCGTTCCTCGCGCCGGAGGTACTCCCAGAGGTACCGGCGGCGCGCGTTGGCGAGGAGCTCGATCAGCGCCTCGGAGCGGTCGCGGTCGGGGGCGTCGCCGTCCGGCGACAGGTCCGATCGTTCGTCGTCGTCGACCGCCGACGGCCCTGCGTCGGAAGAAGTGGTGGACGATGCGATCTGCTGTGCCACTGTGTACAACACGTAGCAGTTTTTATTTAAGAAAATTATGTATATAGCGCTGTTCTCGGCACAGCAGCTGTAACATCTTCTCGCCGAGCCGCCGGAAGCGATCGACGCGGACCCGGACAGCGAGCGGTCGCGAGGGGGCGCGTCGGGCGAAAAGAACTCGGCGGCGAGTAATCTTTTATTCAGTGGTTCGCCCGCCGGAACCTTCATAGGTCGCCTCGCGGATCCTCCGAGTACACGAATGGCAGTACTCTTGCTGGAGGACGTCGACGCCGACGACGTCGGGACCGTCGGCGGAAAGGCCGCGTCGCTCGGCGAACTCATCGGTGCGGGACTCCCCGTCCCGCCGGGGTTCGCCGTCACCGCGGGCACGTACCGTACCTTCATCGAGGAGGCCGGGATCGACGCCGAGCTGTTCGAGGCGGTCGACGTCGACCCCGAGGACTCCGCGGCGCTCCGCGAGGCGGAAGAGCGCGCGGCGGAGCTCATTCTGGAGACGCCGCTCCCCGACTCGGTCCGCGAGGAGATCCTCTCGGAGTACCGGGCGATGGGCGAGGACGGCGAGGAGGCGTTCGTCGCGGTCCGCTCGTCCGCGACCGCCGAGGACCTGCCAGACTCCTCGTTCGCCGGCCAGCAGGAGACGTTCCTCAACGTGCGCGAGGACGACCTCCTGCGGCGCGTCAAGGAGTGCTGGGCCTCGCTTTTCACCCAGCGGGCGATCTACTACCGCCAGCAGCGGGGGTTCCCGCACGAGGACGTCGACATCGCGGTCGTCGTCCAGCGGATGGTCGACGCCGAGAAGTCCGGCGTGATGTTCACCAGTCACCCGTCGACTGGCGCGCCGCAGGTCACCATCGAGGCCGCGTGGGGGCTCGGCGAGGCGGTCGTCTCGGGCACCGTCTCCCCGGACAACTACGTGTACGACCGCGGGCGGGCCGAGGTCGACGAGGTCACCGTCGCGGACAAGAAGGTGGAGATGGTGAAGGACGCGGAGACCGGCGAGACGGTCCAGCTCGACGTCGCGGAGGACCGCCGGACCGAGCGGGTCCTCTCCGACGCCGAGATCGGCGACCTCGTCGCGCTCGGCGAGCGGGTCGAGGACCACTACGGCACCCCGCAGGACGTCGAGTGGGCGATCTACGACGGCGAGATATACATGCTCCAGTCGCGGCCGATCACGACGATCCGCGAGGACGCCGGCGGCGATGAGGCGACCGGCGCCGACGCCGCGGCGGGCGCAGCGACCGGCGACGGCGGCGCGGCGGGGAGCGCCGCAAACGGGGGGGCGAGCGCGGTCGGCGGGGAGGACGAGGCGGACGTGCTCGTCGACGGGCTCGGCGCGAGCCCGGGCGTCGTCTCCGGGGCCGTCCGGATCGTCCACAAGCTCGACCACCTCGATCAGGTCCAAGACGGCGACGTGATGGTGACGGAGATGACGATGCCGGACATGGTGCCGGCGATGAAACGCGCCGCCGGCATCGTCACCGACGAGGGCGGGATGACGAGCCACGCGGCAATCATCTCCCGCGAGCTCGGCGTCCCCGCGGTCGTCGGGACCGGGAACGGGACCCGCGTCCTCGAGGACGGCCGGCAGGTCACCCTCGACGGCGACAAGGGGACGATCCGGGCGGGCGAGTCGGCGTCGGCGGAGCCGGGCGAGGAGTTCGAGCCGGTCGAGGCGGCGCGGCCCGAGACCCCGGTCAAGCCGATGACGGCGACGGAGGTGAAGGTGAACGTCTCGATCCCGGAGGCGGCCGAGCGCGCCGCCGCGACGGGGGCCGACGGCGTCGGCCTGCTCCGGATCGAGCACATGGTGTTGTCGCTCGGGAAGACCCCCGAGAGGTACATCGCCGACCACGGCGCCCGCGCCTACCAAGACGAGATCATCGAGGGCGTCCGCCGCGTCGCGGACGAGTTCTACCCGCGACCCGTTCGGGTGCGGACCATCGACGCGCCGACGGACGAGTTCCGCGAGCTGGAGGGCGGCGCGGGGGAGCCGGCCGAACACAACCCGATGCTGGGGTGGCGCGGGATCCGCCGGAGCCTCGACAAGCCGGAGCCGTTCCAGCAGGAGCTGGCCGCGTTCGCGCGCCTCTACGACATGGGGTACGACAACCTGGAGGTGATGTTCCCCCTCGTCAACGACGCGAAGGACGTCGAGGGGATCGCGCGGCACATGCGGGAGGCCGGGATCGACCCCGAGACGCACCGCTGGGGCGTGATGATCGAGACCCCGGCCAGCGCGCTCCAGATCGAGGACCTCGCCGAGGCGGGGATCGACTTCGCCTCCTTCGGCACCAACGACCTCACGCAGTACACGCTCGCGGTCGACCGCAACAACGAGCACGTCGCCGGCCGGTTCGACGAGCTCCACCCCGCCGTGTTGCGGCTCATCGGCGACACGATAGAGACCTGCCGCGAGCTCGGCGTCGACACCAGCATCTGCGGGCAGGCCGGCTCGAAGCCGGAGATGGTCGAGTTCCTCGTCGAGAAGGGCGTCTCCTCCATCTCCGCGAACATCGACGCGGTCCGCGACGTCCAACACGAGGTCAAGCGGACCGAGCAGCGCCTCCTGCTCGATTCGGTTCGCTGAGCCGAGCAACGGCCGCGTCCCCGGGCCAGCCCCGAGAGCGGAACGGGTAAGAGCCGCCCCCCGTAAGGGCAGGGCGGATGCAACAGCCGGAGCCGGAACCGCAGTCGTTCGACCGGGTGCTCTCCTCGATGTGTACCGAGCCGCATCCGGCGGCCCGCGAGGCCGCCGAGCGGTTCCTCGCGACGAACCCCGGCGACCCCGCGACCTACGGGGCGGTGGCCGACTTGGAGCGCCGCGCGGTCGAGGGGCTCGCGACGCTCGCGGCCCACCCGACGCCGGCCGAGGCCGCCGGGTACGTCACCTCGGGCGGCACCGAGGCGAACGTCCAGGCGGTCCGGTCGGCGCGGAACCGGCACGACGGGAGCGACGTCAACGTCGTCGCGCCGACGAGCGCGCACTTCTCGTTCACCAAGGCGGCCGAGGTGCTCGGCGTCGAGCTCCGGACGGTCCCCCTCGACGACGACCACCGGGCGGACCCCGACGCCGTCGCGGCGGCGGTCGACGGCGACACCGCACTCGTCGTCGGCGTCGCCGGCAGCACGGAGTACGGCCGCGTCGACCCGATCCCGGAGCTGGCGGCGATCGCCGAGGAAGTCGGGGCGCGGCTCCACGTCGACGCGGCGTGGGGCGGGTTCGTCCTCCCGTTCACCGACCACGCGTGGTCGTTCGCCGACGCCGCGGTCGACACGCTGACGATCGACCCCCACAAGTACGGGCAGGCGCCGGTGCCGGCGGGCGGCCTGCTGGCCCGCGAGGACGCCGCGCTCGACGCGCTCGCGGTCGACACCCCGTACCTGGAGACGCGGTCGCAGGCGACGCTGACCGGGACCCGGAGCGGCGCGGGCGTCGCCGGCGCCGTCGCGGCGATGGACGCGCTGTGGCCCGACGGCTACCGCGAGGCGGCCGAGCGCGCGGCCGACGACGCCGACTGGCTCGCCGGCGAGCTCGCCGCCCGCGGGTACGACGTCGTCGAGCCCGAGCTCCCGCTCGTCGCCGCGGCGGTCCCCGACGCGACGTTCTCGGCGCTCCGCGACGCGGGCTGGAAGGTGTCGCGGACCGCGACGGGCGAGCTCCGCGTGGTGTGTATGCCGCACGTGACGCGGTCGGCGCTGCGGGCCTTCCTCGACGACCTGGACCGGATCCGGCGGTAGCGCTCCGCTCGGCCGTTGTTTCGGATGCCGACGAGAGGCCGGCGCAGCGCGATCGACGGTCCTCGAGACCGCCGTCGGATCAACATATTCACTACGGGCCACCACGAACCGCCTCGTATGAGTTCGGACGACGTCTCTCGGCGCGCGTTCATGCGGACGGCCGGCGGTGCGGCGGCCGCCGCCGGCGCGGCGACGGCGACGGCGGGGACGGCGGCGGCACAGGAAGTGGAACCCGACTGGCCCAGCGCGACCCAAGGGAACGTCGGGTCGTACACCGACGCCCGCGGCCAGGACTCGGTGACCATCTCGGTCGGTGCCGGCGACCAGGGGCTCGCGTTCGACCCGACGCTGGTGTGGGTCGACGAGGGCACGACGATCACCTGGGAGTGGACCGGCGCCGGCGGCGACCACAACGTCCAGACGGTCGACGACGGCGGCCCGGCCAGCCTCGACAGCGGGAGTCCCGTCGGGGAGGAGGGGGCCACCTACGAGTACGAGACGTCGAGCGAGGACGCCGGTATCACCCACTACCACTGCGTCCCCCACACGGCGGTCGGCATGCACGCCGGCCTCGCCGTCGGCGGGGACATCGCCACCGTCGAAGTCGGCGGCGGCGGGTCGGACGCGGTGTTCGTCCCGGACGCCGCCCGCGCGCTCGGCGTCGCGACGTTCATCGCGATGGTGAGCACGCTGGGGCTGGCGTTCGTCTTCATGAAGTACGGCGGCACGATCACCGGCCAAGAACAGGCGTAGCGGACGGCAGTCGGTCGCTTCTCGGTCGCCGCGCCGCCCGCGGCGCCCCCGTCACTCCCCGTCGACGAGGTCCTCGTACAGCCCGACGTAGCGGTCGATCACCGCGTCGTGGTCGAACGACGCGAACTCGCGGTCGACCGCCCGGCGCTCCAAGTCGCTGACCGCGACGAACTCGTCGGCCAGCTCCGCCGGGCTGGTCACCAGCCGGCCGCGCTCGCGCCCCTCCACGAGCTCGTGGGCGCTCGAGTCGGCCTGGTACTCGACCAGCGCGACGCAGCCGCAGGCGACCGCCCACAGCAGGTCGGTCGCGAACGTCTCCCACGTCGCGGTCGCCACCGCCACGTGCGTTCCCTTGAGTATCGGGAGCCGCTCGTCGATCGGCAGGTCGCCGAGGAACTCGACCCGGTCGGCGATCCGGAGGTCGCGGGCGGTCGCCTCGATCCGGCCGCGCTCCGGACCGTCGCCGATCACCGCCGCGGTCCAGTCGCGGCCGCGGAGCTCGGCGAGCCCGAGCAGGAACGTCTCGACGTTGGCGTGACGGTCGAGCCGGCGGGCGTACACCGCGTCGAAGCGGTCGTCGACGCCCGCGGACTCGACGGCGTCGAAGTCGATGCTCTCGGGGAGCACCCGGACGTCCTCGCCGTCCGCGCCGTGCTCGCGGACGCGGGTCTTCGTGGTCCGCGAGGGGGTCGCCACCGCGTCCGCGCGCCGGGCGAGCGGCCGGTACCACCGGCGGGCGTCGGCGGGGTGGTCGCGCCACCAGTCGACGACAACCGGGACCCGCGAGAGCGACCCGGCGACCGTCGCGGCGAGCCCGGGCGTCGGCGGGCTGTTGACCGCGTGGACGACGTCGGCGCCCGCGCGCCGGACCGCGACCGGGAGGCGCGCGGCGAACGCGGCTGGCGCGGGCTCGGCCGTGACCGCTCGGTACTCGATCCCGTCCTCCTCGAAGGCGTCGTGGTCGCCGCCCCACCACCGGGCGCAGAGCCAGATCACGTCGTGCCCGCGGTCGGCGAGGCCGCGGGCGGTCCGGAGCGTTCGCGTTCGCGCCGGGGTCTCCCCGTGTCCGGGGGCGAAGAGCGAGGCGAACGCGACGCGCATACGCCGACCGCACGGGTGGCGCTGATAAAAAGACACGGCATCTCGTCGGAGGGGCGTGCCGCCGTGCGGGTTCCGTCACCCGAAACGGTTTCACCGCAGGCGTGGAACCGAGTGGCATGCGACAGTACGACATCGAGCGCTACCTCAACGTGCGGAACGCCGGCGGCGCCGACCTCGGCCCCGACGGCCGGCTCTCCTTCCTGCTCGACACGACGGGCACGGGGCAGGTGTGGTCGGTCCGCGAGCCCGAGTCGTGGCCCGAACAGCACACGTTCTTCGAGGAGTCCGTCTCCTTCGTCGACTCCTCGCCGGAGCGGTCCGAGGCCGTCTTCGGGATGGACGAGGGCGGCAACGAGCGCGCGCAGCTGTACCGGCTCGACTACGAGTCGGGCGCGATCACCGACCTGACGGCCATGCCGGAGGCGAAGCACCGGTGGGGCGGCTGGGACTCGGCCGGCGACCGGTTCGCGTTCGCGTCGAACCGCCGCGACGCGGCCGTCTTCGACGTGTACGTCCAGGGCCGCGACGAGACAGGCGCCGACGCGGAGCTGGTCCACGAGGGCGACGGCTGGCTCTCCGTCGCCGGCTGGTCGCCGAGCGACGACCGGCTGATCGTCCACGAGGCGCACTCCTCGTTCGATCACGACGTGTACACCCTCGACCTCGCGACCGGCGACCTGACCCACCACACCCCGCACGAGGGCGACGTGCGGTACGCCGGCCCGGAGTGGGGGCCGGACGGCGAGGGGGTCTACCTCGTCACCGACCGCGACACCGACACGCTCCGCTTGGAGCGGCTCGACCTGGAGACCGGCGAGTTCGCCGTGGTCGCCGACGGCGGCGAGTGGAACGTCGACGGCGTGGCGATAGACGAGGACACCCGCCGGGTCGTCTACTCCCGGAACGTCGACGGCTACACCGAGCTCACGGCCGGCGAGCTGGTCGCGCCGGACCGCGTCGACGAGTTCCCGGAGCCGGACCTCCCCCGCGGCGTCGCCGGCGGCGTGAGCTTCGGCCCCGACGGCGACCGGTTCGCGGTGACGACGACGGGCAGCACCCACAACGCGGACGTCTACGTCGTCGACGCGACCACCGGCGAGGCGGAGCGGTGGACGCGCGCCTCGACCGCGGGGATCCCCGCGGACACGTTCGTCGAGCGCGAGCTGGTCCACTACCCGACGTTCGACGGGCGCGAGATCCCCGCCTTCTTCTCCGTGCCCGAGACGGAGCCGCCGGAGTCGGGCTACCCGGTCGTCGTCGACATCCACGGCGGGCCGGAGTCGCAGCGGCGCCCCTCCTTCGCCTCCGTCACCCAGTACTTGCTGAACAACGGATACGCGGTGTTCGAACCGAACGTCCGCGGCTCCTCTGGGTACGGGAAGGCCTACTCCGGGCTCGACGACGTGGAGAACCGGATGGACTCGGTGAAGGACGTTCGAGAGGGCGTCGGCTGGCTCCACGACCACCCCGAGGTCGACCCGGAGCGCGTCGTCGCGATGGGCGGGTCCTACGGCGGCTTCATGGTGTTGGCGTCGGTGACGGAGTACCCGGAGCTGTGGGCCGCCGGGGTCGACATCGTCGGCATCGCGAACTTCGTCACGTTCTTAGAGAACACCGGCGACTGGCGGCGGTCGCTCCGCGAGGCCGAGTACGGCTCGCTCGAAGACGACCGCGAGTTCCTTGAGTCCGTCTCGCCGATCAACAACATCGAGCGGATCGAGGCGCCGCTGTTCGTCCTCCACGGCGAGAACGACCCGCGGGTGCCCGTCGGCGAGGCCGAGCAGATCGTCGAGGAGGCCCGCGAGCAGGGCGTCCCGGTCCGGAAGCTGATCTTCGACGACGAGGGGCACGGCTTCGCGAAGCTCGACAACCGGATCGAGGCGTACCGCGAGATCGTCGACTTCCTCGCCGAGCACGTCTGAGACGGTCCGAAGCGGCCGGTCCCGTGCGTGGTGGCTCCGCCACGACGGTCCGGCGGTGAAGGCCGTCCTTTCGGTCGTCCGGCACGGGCTAATCCGGCCGTGACGGTTATGAGACGCGCGTGAGAAGGGGGCGTCCATGAGCCGGTCCGATCCGCACGGGGTGCTGCTCGACCAGGCCCAGGACAAGGTCGCCCTGCTGGACGAGACTGGAACGTACACGTACGTCAACGCGACCGCGGAGCGGATCCTCGGATTCGATCGGGACGAACTGATCGGGACGAACGCCTTCGAGTACGTCCACCCGGACGAGCGGGAGGCCGTGCGACGCACCTTCGAGGGCGCCATCCGGACCGCGGGGTTCACCGAGGTGACGGCGGATTACCGGCACCGGACGCGCGACGGCTCGTGGGTGTGGTTGGAGAGCCGCATGTCGAACCTCACCGACGGGGACCTCGACGGGTACGTGATCAGTTCCCGGGACGTGACCGACCGCGTCCGCGCGGAGCAGCAGCGCGCGGAGGCCGCCTCGCACCTCCAAGAGATCGCGGCGGTCTCCAGCGACGTCCTCTGGATGTTCGACGCCGACTGGTCGGAGCTCCTCTTCGTGAACCCCGCCTACGAGGAGATATACGGCGCGTCGACCGACGGACTCCGTGGCGACCCGGAGAAGTTCCTCGAGGCGACCCACCCCGACGACCGACCCGCGGTCGAGGAGGCGATGGAGCTGCTCGCCGCAGGCTCGTCGGTGGACATCGAGTACCGGGTGAACGCCGACGAGGACTACGGCCGGTGGGTCTGGGTTCAAGGAGAGCCGATAACGGAGGACGGCGAGGTGGTCCGGATCACGGGGTTCACGAAGGACATCACGGACCGGCGACGGCGCGAGCGGCAGCTGGTGGTGATGGACAACCTCCTGCGCCACAACCTCCGGAACGACCTCAACGTCGTCTTCGGCGAGCTGGAGGAGCTCGACGACGACGTGCCGGAGGCGGCGGAACACACCGCGGTGATCCGACGGATGGGCGAGGGCCTCCTCGAGACCGCCCAGAAGGAACGCGAGGTCATCAAACTCATCACCGACCAGCGGGAGACCGATCGGATCGACCTCCGGAGCGTGGTCGAGGAGTGCGTCGGGACCGTCAGGGACCGATACCCCGAGGGGTCGATCGCGGTGGACGCCCTCGATCCGGTCACCGTCGACGGGCGCTGCGAGCTCCGGTCGGCGGTGATCGAGCTCTTAGAGAACCCGTTCCAGCACAGCGAGGACCGAGCGCCGACGGTGACGGTGCGTCTCAGTCGAACCGAGGACGGCGCGGATCTCGTGATCGAAGACGACCTCGCGGCGATACCGGCCGTCGAGGCCGACGTGCTCACCGGCGACCACGACATGACGAACGTCTACCACAGCAGCGGTCTCGGCTTCTGGCTCATCTACTGGAGCGTGGAGCTGTCGAACGGGAGCATCGCGGTCGACGCCGACCCGACGGGTCGCGAGCGCGGTAACCGGATCACGGTGTCGCTCCCCCGGGCGACGGAGTGAGGGGGGCGCTCTCGCCGCCTACCAGTCCGGCCCGAAGTCGGGGTTGAGCTGGCGGTCGGTCCGGCCGAGCGAGTCGATGCGCTCGACGTCCTCGTCGTCGAGCGTCAGGTCGACGCTCGCGAGGTTGTCGCGGATGTGGTCGATCCCGGTCGCCTTCGGGATGGCGGTCACGCCCTTCTCGCGGAGCCACGCGAGGCTCACCTGTGCGGCGCTGACACCGTGTTTCTCCGCGATGTCGACGATCGCCGGGTCGTCGAGGATCTCCCCGCGGGCGAGCGGCGAGTAGGCGACGAGCTCGACGTCGTTCGCGTCGGCGTACTCGCGGAGCTCCTCCTGTCGGAGCAGCGGGTGCATCTCGACCTGGTTCGCGAACGGCGCCTCGCCGAGCGCGTCCGTCGCGGCGTCGAGGTGGTGCGGCTCGAAGTTGGAGACGCCGATCCGGTCGACGAGCCCGTCGTCGCGGAGCTCGGCGAACGCCGGCAGCGTCTCCTCGGGCTCGTACTCCCCGGCCGGCCAGTGGACGTACATGAGGTCGACCGCGTCGACGCCGAGCTTGTCGAGGCTCTCGCGGGTCGACGCGGCCACGTCGGCGGGCGACAGCTGGTCGATCCACACCTTCGACGCGAGGAAGATGTCGTCACGGTCGACGTCGCTCTCCGCGATCCCCTTCCCGACGGCCGCCTCGTTGCCGTAGATCTGGGCGGTGTCGACGTGGCGGTAGCCGGCGTCGAGCGCGTTCGCGACCGACTCGGTACACTGGGCGGGGTCGTCGTTCTCCCACGTGCCGAGCCCGAGGACGGGCATCCCGTTGCGGGTCGGCACCGCGGGCTGCTGCTGTTGGTCTGTCATCGGTCACGCCTACTCGCGTGAGCGGAAAGTCGTTTGCGGTAGGGGCGGGCGCGGCCGCGTCGCGGGCGGGCGGCGCTCAGTCGTCCGACAGCAGCGCCCGCGAGGAGTTCGTCACCACGAGCAGGCTCGACGCCCCCATCGCGACCGCGGCGAAGAGGGGGTTGAGCAGGCCGGTCGCCGCGAGCGGGATGGCGACCGCGTTGTAACAGAACGCCCAGCCGATGTTGCCCTTCACGCGCCGGCCGGCCGCCCGCGCAAGCTCGAAGACGGTCGCCACGGAGCCCAGCTCGTCGTCGACGATGGCCACGTCGGCGGCGTCGGCCGCCATCGCCGTGCCGCCGCCGAGCGCGACGCCGAGGTCGGCCGCGGCAAGCGCCGGCGCGTCGTTGGTCCCGTCGCCGACCATCACGGTGACGCCGCGCTCCTTCAGTCGCCCGACGGCCTCGGCCTTCCCCTCCGGCGGCACGCCGGCGAACACCGACGAGACCGCGTCGTGCTCGGCGAACACCGTGGCCGCGCGCTCGTCGTCGCCGGTGAGGACGATCACCTCGACGCCCGACTCGTCGAGCGCCGTCACCGTCGCTTCCCACCCCTCTCGCAGTTCGTCGCCGACCACGACGTACCCCGCCGCGGCCCCGTCGCGGCCGACCGCGACCGGAACGCGGCCGACGTCGCGCGCGTCGGCGACCGCCTCGCGGATCGCGTCGGGGACTGTCCAGCCGCGCTCGTCGAACAGGTCGGGGTGGCCGACCACCACCTCGACGCCGTCGACGACGCCGGAGACGCCGCGGGCGTGGCTCTCGAACGACTCGACCGTCGGCGCGTCGCCCGCGGTGGCTGCCGCCGCCGCGCCGCCGTCGGCGACTGCCGGTGCCGGGCCG
>NZ_CAKZRO010000157.1 GCF_937146585.1 uncultured Halorubrum sp.
GGTGTGCGTCTGTGCGTGTGAAGTGTGGTCCGTTTGGGTGGGGTGTGCGTCTGTGTGAGTCGCCGTCGTACTGGGATCGGCTCCGCTGACGATCGTCAAATGTCGAATAAGCTGTTCGACACCATCGGATAGCTTTTTACTCCGTTCACCAATGGAGAGAGACATGGGACTAGATGACGACGCGCGGGAGTACCACCGACAGGAGCCGCCCGGAAAGATCGAGATCGAGACGACGAAACCCACGAACACGCAGCGCGACCTCTCGCTAGCGTACTCGCCGGGCGTCGCCGCGCCGTGCCGCGACATCGCGGCCGATCCCGAGTCCGTCTTCGAGTACACGGCCAAGGGAAACCTCGTTGCCGTCGTCTCGAACGGGTCGGCGGTCCTCGGCCTCGGCGACATCGGCGCGGCCGCTTCGAAGCCGGTCATGGAGGGGAAAGGGGTGCTGTTCAAGCGCTTCGCCGACATCGACGTCTTCGACATCGAACTCGACATCGACTCCGTCGACCCGTTCTGCGAGGCGGTGAAGGCGATGGAGCCGACGTTCGGCGGGATCAACCTCGAGGACATCAAAGCGCCCGAGTGCTTCAAGATCGAGGAGCGCCTCCGCGACGAGATGGACGTCCCGGTGTTCCACGACGACCAGCACGGCACCGCCATCATCTCCGGTGCGGCGCTGATGAACGCGGTCGACATCTCGGACAAGGACCTCTCGGAGCTGGAGATCGTCTTTTCCGGTGCCGGCGCGTCCGCCATCGCGACGGCCCGGTTCTACGTCTCGCTCGGCGCGCGCAAGGAGAACATCACGATGTGCGACTCCTCCGGGATCATCACCGAGGAGCGCGTCGAGGCGGGCGAGGTCAACGAGTACAAGAGCCAGTTCGCCAGCCCGGTGGAGGACGGCGATCTCGCGGACGCCATGGAGGGAGCGGACGTGTTCGTCGGCCTCTCCGTCGGCGGCATCGTCTCACAAGAGATGGTCCGCTCGATGGCGGCCGACCCGATCATCTTCGCGATGGCGAACCCCGACCCCGAGATCACCTACGAGGACGCGAAGGCCGCGCGCGACGACACGGTGATCATGGCGACGGGCCGATCTGACTACCCGAACATGGTGAACAACGTGCTCGGGTTCCCGTTCCTGTTCCGCGGGGCGCTCGACGTGCGCGCGACCGAGATCAACGAGAAGATGAAGGCGGCCGCCGCGGAGGCGCTGGCGGACCTCGCGCGCAAGGACGTGCCGGACGCGGTCGTGAAGGCGTACGGCGACGACCCGCTCCAGTTCGGGCCGGACTACGTCATCCCGAAGCCGCTCGACCCCCGGGTGCTGTTCGAGGTCGCGCCGCGCGTCGCGGAGGCCGCGATGGAGTCCGGGTCTGCGCGGGTCGAGATCGACCTCGATCAGTATCGGGAGCGGCTCGAAGCACGGTTGGGGAAGTCCCGCGAGATGATGCGGGTCGTGCTGAACAAGGCGAAGAGCGACCCGAAGCGGATCGCGCTCGCGGAGGGCACCGACGAGAAGATGATCCGCGCGGCCTACCAGCTCTCCGAGCAGGGGATCGCCGAGCCGGTGCTCCTCGGCGACGCCGACACCATCTCGCAGACCGCGGCGGAGCTCGGGCTCTCGTTCCGCCCGCAGGTGGTCGACCCCGACAACCGGGACGTCTCCGGGTACGGGGAGCGGCTGTACGAGCTCCGCAAGCGGAAGGGGATCACGAGACGCGAGGCGAACGACTTGGTCAAGCGCGACACGAACTACCTCGGCAGCGTGATGGTCGAGACCGGCGACGTCGACGCGATGCTCACCGGACTCACTCACCACTACCCGTCTGCGCTCCGCCCCCCGCTCCAGATCGTCGGATCCGCGGCGGACACCGACACCGTCGCCGGCGTGTACATGCTCACGTTCAAGAATCGGGTCATCTTCTGTGCGGACACGACGGTCAATCAGGACCCGGACGCGGAGACGCTGGCGGAAGTCACCCGACACACGGCGGACCTCGCGCGGCGGTTCAACGTCGAGCCGCGCGCCGCGATGCTGTCGTACTCGAACTTCGGGAGCGTCGACAACGAGGGGACGCGGAAGCCGCGCGACGCGGTCGACATTCTCCAGTCCGACGACGGGGTGGACTTCCCGGTCGACGGTGAGATGCAGGCCGATACCGCGGTCGTCGACGACATCCTCAACGGAACGTACGAGTTCTCACAGCTCGACGAGGCCGCGAACGTCCTCGTGTTCCCGAACCTCGAGGCCGGCAACATCGGGTACAAGCTCCTCCAGCGGCTCGGTGGTGCCGAGGCGATCGGACCGATGCTGGTCGGCATGGACGAGCCGGTTCACGTGCTACAGCGAGGCGACGAGGTGAAAGACATCGTCAACCTCGCCAGCGTCGCCGTCGTGGACGCACAGGAGTAGTCGGGCGGAGACGTTACGGGCCCGCCTGCCCGCGGACTGTACTGAGTCCGGGCGGACGGCGGTTTTCTCCGGTCCTTCGCGTTTCTTCGGTCACCCCTCGCGCCCCTGTCGCCCAGCAGTCTGGACCGTCGCCCGGCGTGGCTTCGTGCGGAGAGACACACCGTGTTTCCGGTGAAATTGGGGTGTGGCGGGTGGGGTTGGTTCCGTTGTGGTCGGCCGAGTTACAATTTTGTTTGTGCTAGAACAACAGGATTTATACCCTATGTCAGAGTAAAGCTCGCCAAGCGGAATGAGCGAGAGCTCGCCGAGCGATATTGACGTTTCACCGGAAACGCACGATTCATCGGAAACTCACAATGTGCCGGCAGGTCATGCCCTGTCGGAATCCGGTATTTCACCGGAAACCCGGTCTCCCCCTACCGGCAGAAGCGCACGGAGGATCCAGCGAACACCTCGTTTCCGGTGAAACGACTACCTCTGACGTCGCTCGCCGGACTGCCCTTGAGCGCTCTTTCCGCCCACCTCGTCATCATCCCCGTGTACCCTCCCTCGCCCACTTTCACCTTCACGCCCTCCGTGTGCGTGCTATCGCTCGACCACCTCCTTTGCCAAACTGATTGCTGAGCACCTCGCTTTTCCACCATTCGTCCGCTGTTCCGCCTAGCGCAGTCTTCTATTCACCCCCGCTACTCACTGTTTCTAACTTCCTGTCTCCGACCGACTGTCCGCTGCCTACTGGTCCCAGTCCACTGCTCCGCCGCCGCACCCGACCAACTACCCCCGGCCGATTACCCTTTTCACCGGAAACACGGTGTGTGTCTCTAGTCACTGACCCGCCTCTCGAGTCGCCCCGAGCCCCACCGCAAAACAGAACGCATTTCACCGGAAACCCGGTGTCTCTCTCATGGACGCAGCGGACGACCTCTTCACGAGGGAGGACCCCATCTTCTCGAACAAGGAGCTCCTCGAGATCAGTCACTTACCGGGCGAGGGACGCATCGTCGGCCGAGACGACGAGATCGCCGACTTGGCGACCGCCGTCAACCCAGCTATCTTCGGGCAGAGCCCGAGCAACGTCCTCATCTACGGGAAGACGGGCACCGGGAAGTCGCTGTGTGCGAAGTACGTCTCCAAGCGGCTCGTCTCGACCGCCAGCGAGGAAGGCGTCACGGCGACGTTCGCGTACGTCGACTGCGCGCAGGACACCACCGAGACGCAGGCGGTCCAGACGATCGCCGAGGGCGTCAACGACCCGGACGAGACCGGTATCAACGTCCCCGACAAGGGCCTCTCCACATCGACGTACTACAAACGCCTCTGGCGCATCCTCGACCAGCGGTACGACGTCGTCCTGATCCTGCTCGACGAGATCGACAAGCTCGACGACGACGCCATCCTGATGCAGCTGTCTCGCGCGGGCGAGGCCGGGAAGATCACCGACTGTAAGCTGGGCGTCGTCGGGATCAGCAACAAGATACAGTACAAAGACCGGATGGACGAGCGCGTGAAATCGAGCCTCTGTGAGCGGGAGTTCGTCTTCCCGCCGTACGACGCGAACCAGCTTCGCGAGATCATGCAGGCGCGCGCGGACGCCTTCCACGACGACGTCCTCGAACCCTCGACGATCCCCCGCGCCGCCGCGCTCGCCGCCCGCGAACACGGCGACGCGCGGAAAGCCATCGACATCCTCCGGTACGCCGGGGAGATAGCACAGGCCAACGGCGAGCCCACGGTTCGCGAGGAGTTCGTGACGCAGGCGCGGGAGCGGGCCGAGACCGACCGCTTTCGAGAGCTCATCCGCGGGTCCACGCCCCACTCCCGATACGTGCTTCAGGCGCTCGCGCTGCTGTCGCTCTCGAACGGGCGGCAGGACGGGTTCCGGACGAGCCGCGTGTACGAGATATACGAGAACATCTGTCGACAGGAGGGCTCCGACAGCCTCTCGCTGCGACGCGTCCGCGACCTCCTGAAAGAGCACGCGTTCCTGGATATCATCGAACAGTCGAAACACAGCGGCGGCAGCGCGGAGGGCAGTTACACGAAACACCAGCTCCTCGAGGATCCGAGCGTGGTCAAGGAAGTCCTCACCGAAGACGACGCCGAGTCGTAACCGACCCGCTACGGCACTCCACACCGAGCGTCGACCGATCGACGCTACTTCCGGACCGTCCGAAACCGGGTGTCGCTCCCCCTCCGAGACGAGGTCACCGAACAGACCGATCGATGCGAACGCGTCAGCCGAGCAGACCGAGCCCTTCGATGCGCTCGACGATCTCCTCGACCGCTTCCTCGGCGTCGTCAGTCCGCTTGCCGCCGGTGATGACGATCTTCCCGCTCCCGAAGAGCAGGATGACGACCTCCGGCTCGTCCATCCGGTAGACCAGTCCCGGGAACTGCTCGGGCTCGTACTCCACGTCCTCTAAGCCGAGACCGATCGCGAGGGCGTTGAGGTTGAGGTTGTGTCCGAGGTCCGCGCTCGAGACGATGTTCTGAACGGTGATCTCGGGGTCGTCTTCGACCGGGATCTGGAGACCGCGGAGCTTCTCGAAGATGATCCCGAGCGCCTCGTGGACGTCGTCGATGCTCTTTGCGCCCGTACAGACGATCTTCCCCGAGCGGAAGATCAGTGCGGCCGCCTTCGGCTCCTGGGTCCGGTAGACGAGTCCGGGGAAGTTGTCGGGGTTGAAATCCGCACCCGGGAGGTCCTCCGCGAGCGCTTCCAAATCGAGCTCCTGACCGATACCTGTCGATGCAACGACGTTCTGAATCTCGATCGAGTCTGCAGGGTTCGTCATCGTTCGCTTTTATATGTGACCCCCTCCCTTATAAACGCCCGTGGTATAAACGGCCGGTCTCCCCCACCGCGTCTCTTCGATTTCTCTCGCGCACGCACGAGACCCGCAGACACGGCGGGATTTCAATGAACGTCATCTGACAATTCGACCCGTCGAGGCTTCCCTTTGAGTCGCTCGACTAGTTCGTTCACACTACCGGCTCTGCTCGCCGCCGTCGCTCACGTTCGCTCGGGACGGTCCATGAAACCGCATGACGTGGGACCGACGGTTCGACGGGGTTAAGTACAACCCGGGCATTCGAAGATATGCGAGGAGCCCCCGACGTGGGGGCACCGACCGGCCGTCGACCCGGCCGGTCGAAGCGTTCCGACGTGCTTAAGTGTATAAGCCCGTTCGGTTGAAACGCGAAGAACGCACCGCGGACTCGGGCCGTTCAACTCGGCCCGGTTTCGCAGAGTCGGTTCATCCGACTCATCTGATGAGGATCACGCCCCCTGCGCTCCGGCGTAAGCGGTGATCTGATGTGAGCCGT
>NZ_CAKZRO010000158.1 GCF_937146585.1 uncultured Halorubrum sp.
CGCGGTGCATCTCGCGGTTGATCCGCTCGTAGGTGGTCTGGACGCCGACCTCGACCTTCGTGCCGCCCAAGTCGAGCATCCGGTCGATCTGCTCGGGGTCGCACCAGTCGGGCTTCGTCTCGAAGGTGGTGCCGATGTTGCGGATCGGGTTCGTCTCGTTCTCCGCGATCACGTCCTCGAGGTACTCGAACTCGGTCTCCTCGGGCGCGGGCGCGAACGACTCGCCCTCGGCGGGCTCGGGCTCCTTCTCCAAGTCGTAGTCGTTCATCGCCTGTACGGCGCGCTTCACGAACCACTCCTGGTAGTCGTGCGAGCGCGCGGTCATCGTCCCGCCCATCAGGATGAGCTCCACCTTGTCGACCGGGTGGCCGATCTTCCGGAGCTGTTCGAGCCGGAGCGTCACCTGCCCGTACGGGTCGTAGTCGTTCTGCTCGCCGCGGGCTGCGGCGGGCTCGTGGCCCGTGTACGACTGCGCGGAGGAGAACTCCGAGGCCGGCCCGCCGGGACAGTAGAGGCACTTCCCGTGCGGACAGAGCTTCGGCGAGGTCATGATCGCCACCGGCGAGACCCCCGAGGCGGTCCGGACGGGCTTGCGCTGGACCACCTCGATCACGTCGTCGCGGTGCTCCGTCGGCGCGTGGTCGAGGATCTCGGTGTTCTTCGGCACCTTCGGGGAGCCGAACTCCGAGCAGGCGTCGAGCTTGGCCCGTTCGAGGTCGTCGCGCTCGATCTCGCCGTCGAGGATGCGCTCGACGAGGCGCTCGCAGGTGCGGACGAACGCCTCGGAGTGGCCGTCGCCGTCGGACTCTGCGGCGGCGTCCTCCGGGTCGGCGTCGCCCGCCGCGTCGGTACTCATTACGCCACGATCCGCGTGTTCCGGGGTTAAGCGTGTCGCACCTGCGCGCCGACTCGCGGGGGCGAGGGGCGCACCGCAGAGTATATTAGTTAGTGGTATTACCTAGTGATTATGCCGGAGACACAGCTAGAGCGGGCGCGGAGCGGCGAGGTCACGCCCGCGATGGAGCGCGTGGCGGAGCGCGAGAACCGCGACCCGGCGTTCGTCCGTCGGGAGGTGGCCGAGGGGCGCGCGGTGATCCCGAACAACCACGCCCACGAGTCGCTAGACCCGATGGTCATCGGGCGGGCGTTCGCCACGAAGGTCAACGCGAACATCGGGAACAGCGAGACGACGAGCGACCGGAGCGAGGAGCTGGAGAAGCTCCACGCCGCGGTCCACTACGGGGCCGACACGGTGATGGACCTCTCGACGGGCGACGCGCTCGACGCGACCCGCGAGGCCAACGTCGCGCACTCGCCGGTCCCGGTCGGGACGGTCCCGATCTACGAGGCGGTCAAGCGGGCCGGCTCCCCCGAGGCGATCGCACCCGAACTCCTCCTCAACGTGATCGAGAAGCAGGCCGAGCAGGGCGTCGACTACATGACGATCCACGCGGGGATCCTCGCGGAACACCTCCCGCTGACCGACGGGCGGAAGACGGGCATCGTCTCGCGGGGCGGCTCGATCCTCGCGGAGTGGATGGAGGAGCGCGGGGCACAGAACCCGCTGTACGCCGAGTTCGAGGCGATCTGCGAGGTGTTCGCCGAACACGACGTGACGGTCTCGCTCGGCGACGGCCTCCGTCCCGGCTGCCTCGCGGACGCGAGCGACGAGGCCCAGTTCGCCGAGCTCGACGCCCTCGGCGAACTCACGCGGACCGCGCAGGAACGCGGCGTCCAGGTGATGGTGGAGGGTCCCGGCCACGTGCCGATGGACGAGATCGCCGAGAACGTCGAACGGCAGCAGTCGGTGTGCGACGGCGCGCCGTTCTACGTCCTCGGGCCGCTGGTGACGGACGTCGCCCCGGGGTACGACCACATCACGAGCGCGATCGGCGCGACCGAGGCCGCGCGGGCAGGCGCGGCGATGCTGTGTTACGTGACGCCGAAGGAGCACCTCGGCCTGCCGGAGGCCGAGGACGTGCGGGACGGGCTCGCCGCGTACCGCATCGCGGCGCACGCGGCCGACGTGGCGAACGACCGCCCCGGCGCGCGCGACTGGGACGACGCCCTCTCGGAGGCGCGCTACGAGTTCGACTGGCGGCGGCAGTTCGACCTCGCGCTCGACCCCGAGCGCGCGCGCTCGTACCACGACCAGACGCTCCCGGGAGACAACTACAAGGAGGCCCGCTTCTGCTCGATGTGCGGCGCGGAGTTCTGCTCCATGCGCATCGATCAGGACGCGCGCGACGCCGACGGCGAGATGACGGCGATCGAGGGGGCCGAAGAGACGGACCTCGACGCCTCGGCCGCCGCGAGCGCGAACCTCCCGCCGGTCGGCACCCACGACACGAGCCGCGTCCCGGACCGGATCGAGATCGAGGGGGTGACGTTCACCCCCGAGGCCTCCGGCGACGACGACTGAGGCGGTCCGAACCGCCGCGAGCGGCCGGACGACGAGCGGGCGTGCGGACCGGCCCGGAGGCGGCGAACCCGGCCGGTTTTAGTCCGGGGCTCGCGTAGCGGCGGCCGTGCTACGGAAGGACCTCCTGCGCGTCTCCCGGGCTGGCGGCGGCTACCGCCCGCAGTTCACCGGGCGCGACCACCGGCCGCTCGCGGCCCGCGTCCTCGGGACGTTCGAGTCGCACGTCGGCGAGCGCCGCGGCGACCTCGACGACGCGCTGGCGGACCTAGAGGCCGACGCCGCCGCCCGCAACGGGGACTTCAAGCTGGTCCGCGGGCTCGCGGCGCTCGTCGAGCGCGAGTGCGAGTTCGAGACGCGCGCCGCGGTCCCGCCGCGTCGCGTCCGGCGGGCCGCGTTCGAGGCCGCCGAGGCGGTCGGCGTCGCGAGCGAGGCGGAGCGGGAGACCGCGGTCGAGCGCGCTGCCGACGCGCTGGGGATCGACGCGGCGGCCGTGGCAGAGACGCTGTACGCCGACCGCGACGTCAATCGGGTCCTCGTCGACGCCGACGTGCGCTGGGACCCCGACTCCCTGCTGGAGCAGTACGACCTCTCGCTGGCCCAGACCGCCCTCTTCGACGCCACCGAGGTCCGGGTGCGGTCGAACGACCCGAAGCGGCTCGTCTCGGCGGTGAAGCGCCTGCGACTGATGTACGAGGTGGAGCGGACCCCGGAGGGGCGCGAGCTCGTCGTCACCGGCCCGGACGCGCTGTTCTCTCGGACCCGGCGGTACGGGACCGCGTTCGCCAGGCTGCTCCGGACCGCGGCCGAGTCGGCGGAGTGGTCGCTGGAGGCGACGATCGACGACCGAGGCCGCGAGCGCACCATGCGACTCTCGGACGGCGACGTGACCGTGCCGGACGTCGAGCCGGTGGCGGAGCCGGACTTCGACAGCGGCGTCGAGGCCGACTTCGCCGGGCGGTTCCGCGGGCTCGACCTCGACTGGACCCTCGTCCGCGAGCCGGAGCCGCTCGAGACCGGCGCGAGCGTCATGATCCCGGACTTCGCGTTCGACTACGACCACGCGGACTTCCGGCTGTTCTTCGAGGTGATGGGCTTTTGGACCCCAGAGTACGTCGAGAAGAAGCTCGGCCAGCTCGCGGACGTCGAGGACGTGGACCTGCTGGTCGCGGTCGACGAGAGCCTCGGCGTCGGCGAGGACGTCGCCGCGCGCGACCACCGCGTCGTCACCTACTCGGGGGCGGTCCGCGTGAAGGACGTCGTCGACGTGCTCCGCGAGTACGAGGCCGAGTTCGTCGCCGACGCGGCCGCGACGCTCCCGGACGCCTTCGAGCCGGACGACGACGTGGTCACCCTGCGCGAGCTCGCGGACCGACACGGCGTGAGCGAGGCGGCGGTGGAGGACGGGCCGTTCCCCGGCCACGAGCTCGTCGGCCGGACGCTCGTCAGACCGTCGGTGCTGGCGCGGATCGGCGACGACATCGACGACGGGACGGCGCTGTCCGCGGCGGAGGCGACGCTGGACGAGTACGGCGTCAACGACGCGAGCGCGACCCTCTCGGCGCTCGGCTACCGGGTCGAGTGGGAGGGGCTGGGCGGCGGGACGGTGCGACGGAAGGAGTAGTCCGGGGTTCGCGAATTACTCGGCGGTGACATCGAAGATAGGTTTATATATTGTAACCGAACATTTTCGCAACCGGGGTTACCAATGGTCACGAACATCCAAACGCAGCTGCTGGGCAGAGACGTATCGTTCCCGGTCGAGGAGTCGCGATTCGCCTACTGGCTCGTCGTCTTGCGCATGATCGTCGGGTGGTGGTTCCTCCACGCGGGACTCGACAAGTTCCTCGCGTGGCCGTTCGACGCGAGCTGGTTCGTCGGCGGCGCGGCGGCCCAGACGAGCCTCGGCCCGGTGGTCACGCTGTTCTCCGACGGAATCTTGCTGTCGTTCACCAATATCATGGTTCCGTTGGGACAGACGCTGATCGGGCTGGGGCTGATCGTCGGCGCCCTGACGCGGCTGGCCGCGTTCTTCGGCGCGTTCCTGATGACGTTCTTCTACTTCATCAACGGCGAGACCGGCGGCTGGGCCCACGGCGTGATCACCGGTGACCTGCTCGGGCTGCTGATCTTCGCGATGATCGCCACGCTCGGGGCCGGGCGCGTGCTCGGCGTCGACGCCTACCTCGCGAAGACGTCGTTCGTCAGGGACCACCCGCGGCTGCGGTACTTCATCGGCTAACGAGGTGACAACACATGAGCGAACTCACTACCATGGAACGAGTCGGACTGTACGGCGGCGGCGCGCTCATCCTGATCGGCACGGTCGGGATGGGGCTGCTGGAGATCGTCGCCGGAGCGCCGCACCCGGTGTCGGGAGAGGGACAGGTCGTCCACGAGACGCTGATAAGCCTCAGCGTTCGGTCGTACACCATCCTGCTGGGGCTGCTGTTGCTCGCGGCGTACGGCATCAGCAACCTCGCGACCAAACCGCCGGAAGACACGTCGGTCTGACCCGCGTGGACCGCCGGAGCGCCGTCGGAACGAAGCGCTCCCACGACTGACTTTTTGCCGGACGTCGCCGACTCACTCCACGACCGGCAGGTCCGCCCGGCTCCCCTTCGGGACCACGGAGCGCAGTTCGTCGTAGAGGTACAGCCCGACCCCGATCGGGACCGACTCGCCGGCGACCTCGTGGGTCGCGATCAGGTACCCCCAGTCCCCGTCCCACTCGGGGAGGTCCTGGTCCTCCCCCGCAGCGAACCGTGCCGCCTGCGCCGGGTCCAGTTCGATCACGTTCTCCGTTGCGCGACGGCCGAACCGCGAGACCGCTCGGCCGGTCGGTTTCCAGTGCTCCTGGCGCGTGCGCAGGAAGGTCATCCCGATCGCCTCCACCTCGCTGGGGTCGGTCGCCGCGCCGTTGAACACCCAGATCTTCCCCGCGCCCTTCTCCCAGAAGGAGTACTCCGCGAACACGTCGGGGTCGATCCCGAACCGCTCATTCCACCAGTCGAGGACCTCCGCGCGGCTCGCGCGCCCCTCCACCTCGCGGTCCGCGGGCGTCTCGGGGAGCCGGTCGAACCGCTGGCCGTCGTTGGTGGGGGCCTCGGCGCCCGCCTCCGCGACGTCGTCGCTCACGCTCCCACCCCCTCGCCGTCGGTCGCGGCGTCGTCGCCCGCCGCGCCGCCGACCCGCAGTTTCGCACAGAAGAAGCCGCCCGTGTCGTTGCGGTGGGGGTAGATCCGCCGCGCGCGCGTCACCGACTCGTCGTACGTCTCCCCCTCCCATTCGGTCACGCCGGGATCGGTGTCGAGCGGCAGGTCGAACTCGACCAGTTCGCAGTCCTCGTTCGCGAGGACGTGGTCGAGGACCGCCTCGTTCTCCTCGGGCGCGAACGTACAGGTCGAGTAGACGACGACGCCGCCCGGGCGGGTCGCCTGGACGGCTCGCGCCAAGACGCCCTTCTGGATCCCGGCGACCGCGTGGACGTGGTCGAGCGTCCACTCGTCGAGTACGTCCGGGTTCTTGCGGCACGTGCCCTCGCAGGAGCAGGGCGCGTCGACCAGCGCGCGGTCGAACTCGTCGAACGCCAGCGGCTTCGTCGAGAAGTTGCGGGCGTCCTGGTTCGTGACGACCGCGTTCGTGATCCCGAGGCGCTCGGCGTTGTGCCGGAGCGCGGAGAGCCGCCCGAGGTTGTTGTCGTTGGCGACGACGGTGCCCTCGTCGTCCATCGCGTCCGCGATCTGGGTCGTCTTGCTGCCGGGCGCCGCGCAGGCGTCCCAGACGCGCTCGCCGGGCCGCGGGTCGAGCGCGAGCGTCGGCAGCACGGACACCTCCTCCTGGCCGTGGGTCCAGCCGTGGACGTACGGCCAGTTGCCCCCGGGGTTCCCGTCGGGGAGCCGGAAGAGGCCGTCGTGCCAGTCGGCCTGCTCGTACGCGACCCCCGACTCGTCGAACGCCTCGCGGACGCGGGCCGGCGTCGCCGCGATGCCGTTCGTGCGCACGACCGAGGGGAGGGCCCGGTCGCACGCCGCCCGGAACGCGTCGACGTCGTCGACGAGCGACTCGTATCGGTCGAGCGGATTCATGTCTCTCCTTTCGGGTCGGCCCGTTAGACCGTTTCGGGACGCGAGCGGCCGGCCCGGCGCCGCACCTTTAGGTCGGCCCCCGGCGTAGGAGCGCGCATGGCCCGCATCTCCGTCCTCGACGACGACGTCTCGCTCGACGAGCCGACGCTGATCGAGGGGTTCCCCGGCGTCGGCCTCGTCGGCAAGATCGCGACCGACCACCTGATCGACGCCCACGAGATGGCCCACTACGCGAACGTCCACTGCGACGGACTGCCGCCGGTGACCGTCTACCGGGAGTCGGAGACGGCCGCGACGACTCCGGTGCGGCTCTACGCGGACCCCGCGAACGACCTCGTCGCGCTCCGCAGCGACGTGCCCGTGAACCCGGGGGCGGCGACCGAGGTCGCCGCGTGTCTCGACTCGTGGTTCGACGAGGCCGAGCCCTTCCCGATCTTCCTGTCCGGGCTCGGCCGCGAGAAGGACGACTCGCCGCCGGAGCTGTACGGGATCGCGACCGGCGACGGCGGCGAGGCGCTCGGGCGCGCCGATGTGGCGGCGCCGTCGGAGTCCGGGCTCGTCTCCGGCCCCACGGGCGCGATGCTCGCGGCCGCGCTGGAGGCCGACCGCGACGCGGTCGGGCTCGTCGTCGAGTCCGACCCGAAGTTCCCCGACCCCGAGGCGGCGCGCGTGCTCATCCTCGACGGCATCGACCCGATCGCCGGGACCGAGACGCCGACCGACGGGCTCGTCGAGCAGGCGACGGAGATCCGGAGCGCGAAGCGGCAGCTCGCCGAGCAGATGCGACAGGCGACCGAGGAGAGCTCGCAGGCCGAGCCGCTGAAGATGTTCCAGTAGACTCGCAGACCGCGGCCCGGTCCGTCGCTCCCAGTCCGTCGCTCCCGGCCGGGCGCGCTAGCTGTCGGCCGACTCGCCCGCGTCGTCGCGCTCCAGCTCGTCGAGGATCGGCCGGTACTTCAACTGGACCTCGTCCCACTCGCGGTCGGGGTCGGAGTCGGAGACGATGCCGACGCCCGCGAACAGCGTCGCACGGCGGGAGGTCGCGACCGCCGAGCGGATGGCGACCGCGAACGCGCCGTTGCCCGCGGCGTCGATCCAGCCCACCGGCGCGGCGTACCAGCCGCGGTCGAACGGCTCCGTCTCCCGGATCGTCGCCAGCGCGCGGTCCGGCGGGAGGCCGCCGACCGCGGGGGTCGGGTGGAGCGCCTCGACGAGTTCGAGGACGTGGCGGTCCGCGTCGAGCTCGGCGGTGATCGGCGTGTGGAGGTGTTGGACCGTCGCGAGCCGCCGGACGCGGCGCTCGCCCGCCGAGATGGACGCCGCGAACGGCTCCAGCTGGTCCCGGACCGTCTCCGCGACCAGCTCGTGTTCGTGGACGTTCTTCTCGTCGTTGAGGAGCTCCTGCGCGAGCCACTCGTCCTCGGACGGGGTCTCGCCGCGGCCGGTCGTCCCGGCGAGCGCGTCGGTCTCGACCGTCCGGCCCCGCAGCGAGACGAGTCGCTCGGGGGTGGCCCCGAAGAACGCGCTCTCTCCGTCTGCCGGCTCGAACCAGTAGCGGTGGCAGTCCGGGTACTTCTCCGCGAGGCGTTCGAGGGTGGCCGCCCGCGGGAAGTCGGCCGCGAGGTCCGCCTCCAGCGCCTGCGCCAACACCACCTTCCGGAGGTCGCCGTCGGCGATCCGGTCGACCGCGGCGCCGACGCTGTCGCGCCACGCCTCGCGGCTCGTCGTCCGGCGGCTCTCGCGGATCCCCGGTCGGGGCGGCCGCGCGCTCCGACCGTCGACGGCGCGCGGACGGCCGTCGTCGGCGAGGTCGGCGAACCGGTCGACCTCGCGGGCGAGGCGCGCCTCGACGGCGTCGACGCCGGCGTCCGGGCCGACCGCGTTGACCGTCAGCCACGCGCCGTTGTCCGCGATCGTCAGCTGGACCCGGGGGAAGACGAACCGCGCCTCGGGGAAGGCCTCCCACGGGTCGCCGTCGGCGGCCCCCTCGTGGAAGGCGAAGCCGCCGAAGACGCGGGGGCGCGCCGCCTCGGTCCCCGCGTGGACGTCGCCGGACTCGAACAGCTCCGTCGTCGCCCGTCGGATCGACGCGAACCGGTCGCCGCCGGCGGCGGTCAGGGTCGCCGCCGCGCCGCCGCCGATCACCAGCGCGTCGCCGGGCGCGCTCCACACCGTGCGCGGTGTCGAGAGCGCGTCGAACGCCGCCGCGAACGCCGGCTCGTCGATCGCCGTGGTCCGGCTGACCAGCGGCGGCGAGGACCGAGAGCGCGCCCGTTTCATACGTATCGAGTCGGGGCCGGGGACCCTTTATCCTGACTATCGGGGCGGAGCGAGCGGGGAAAATCGAGCCGCGGGCGGAGGGCGGTCAGCTGTAGCGCTCCTCGTTCCAGGGGTTCGCCGTGTCGCTGTACCCCCGCTTCTCCCAGTAGCCGAGCTCGGGCTCGGTGAGGAACTCGACGCCCGAGACCCACTTCGCGCCCTTGTACGCGTACTTGTGCGGCGTGACGACGCGGACGGGGCCGCCGTGGTCGGCCGGGAGGTCGTCGCCGTCGTAGCCGTAGGTGAGCTGGACGCCCGGCTTCGTGCACTCGTCGAGCGGGAGGTCGGTCGTGTAACCGTCGAGCGCGTGGAACATGACGTGTTCCGCGTCGGCGCGGACGCCCGCGCGCTCGGCGAGGTCGGCGAACGAGACGCCCGTGAACTCGCAGTCGAACTTGCTCCAGCCGGTCACGCAGTGGAAGTCCTGTCGCTGGGTGACCGACGGGAGGTCGCGGAACTCGTCGAGCGAGAGGGAGAGCGGCTCCTCGACCGCGCCCCACACCTCCAGCTCGAACGTCTCCGGGTCCCACGAGGGCGTCCCGCTCTTCGAGAGGACGGGGAAGCCGTCGGTCTCGCGCTGGCCCGGAGGGAGTCGATCGTCGCCGTACTCGCGGTAGAGGTCGGTGAGGTCCTCGGCCGCGTCGGCGCCGGATTCGCTCATGGCCCGTCGTTCGGCCCGGACCGACGTATGAATGTCGCTCTCGGTGGGGGAGATGGCGCGCGGACGAGAGCCGCTCGGCCGCGGTCGCGCCGCCGTCGGCGCGTCGATGTCGAGAGCGTTCGCATTATCACAACATACGTTTGAAAGAACAGAAATGAAATTTTGAGTCGTTGTGTCGAGTTTTCATATCCGCGGATTTACGACGCCAATTTTATATACGCCATGCCACAAGACCCGAACAGCAAATGCCCCGAGTGAAGATAACCGTGCCGGAGCATCTGGAGATGCAGATCGCCCAGATGGTCGAGGAGGGGGAGTTCCTCAACCGCGAGGAGGCGGTCGAGGAGCTGCTATCGACTGGCATCAAGGCGTACAAGACGAGCGGCCCGCGAGACGACGACGACTCCAACGGGTTCGAGGACGAGGGGATGATGGGCCACGAAGACGAGTACGTCTTCTGACCGGCGACTTCTCGGGTCGCGGCCGACCCGGCGCGGATCCGTGCGTACACCCCTCAACAACCCTTAAAGGGCTTACATCCCGTATCCGTGGGTATGCACAAGGACGAGCTGCTCGAACTCCACGAACAGATGGTGACGATCATGGAGCACTTCCGCGCGCAGGAGACGGTCGACGGGACGCTGTTCGATCCGTACGACGAGCTGGACGTCGACCCCTCCCACGTCCACAAGTCGAAGAGCGAACACAAGCACGCGGTGTTCGTCCTCGGCAACGCGCTGGCGAACGCGATGAGCGAAGACGAGTTCTCGCCCGCCGGCCGCGTCGGCAAGCGGATGGAGGAGCTTGCCGACGACGCGGAGAACAAGATCTGACGCCGAGCGGCCCCGTCCGCGACGCGTCGCCGCGCTCGACCCCCGTTATTGATGTGCGCGCGGTCCCGTCCGGTGTGATATGGTCGCGGAGGCGCTGACGTCGGACGCCGTCCACCTCGCCGCCGGGGGCGTCGGCGTCGCCGTCGCGCTCGCCGCGGTGTACCTCGCGGACCGTCGGGACGGCGGCTGGACGCGGGCGCTCCGCGCGCGGCTCCTCTGGGGAGTCCCGTGGGGGACGCTGCTCGTGATCGCCGGCGTGATCGGGGTGTACCTGTTCGTCCAGTCGGGGATCGACCACCCGAACCGCCCGGTCGTGATCCCGTTCCGGTCGTGGTCGTACTTCTACCCACAGGGGATCGTCTGGTCCAGCTTCGCCCACGCGAGCCGCGGGCACGTCACTGGGAACCTCCTCTCCGCGCTCGTCGCCGGCGGCCTCGCGGAGTACGCCTACGGTCATTTCCCCGAAAGGCGCGAGGTCGACGACGGAGAGCGGCTCGCCGTTCGCCTGCGGCGACTCCCGACTCGTCTACGACGGTTCCCGCGGCAGCTATCCCGGCTTCCGAGCCGAATCGCCGCGGTCGAGTCGCCGGGCGCGAACCCGTACGTCCGGGCGTTCCTGATCGTCCCCGGCGCCGCGGTCGCGTTCGGCCTCGCCTCGGCGCTGTTCGCGCTGGGGCCGGTGGTCGGCTTCTCGCTCGTGGTGTTCGCGTACTGGGGGTTCGCGCTCGTCTCGCGACCGATCGCCGCGCTCGTCGCCATGGCGGGGACGACGCTCGTCGGCGTGCTCTACGACGCCGTCCGGGTGCCGGTGGCGTTCGCGGAGGCGTCTCCCTCCTACGGCGTCCCGGGGTGGGCGAACGTCGCGATCCAGGGGCACGCGCTCGGGCTCATCGGCGGCGCGCTGGTCGCCGTCCTCCTCTTCCGGCGTCGCGCCCGAACGCGGAGCGAAGAGGGTAGCGACGGAGCCGAGGGCACGGGACGCTGGAGCAACCATCCGCTCGCGAGTGCGGGCGACGGCGGGTCCATCGCGGGCCCGACCGAGCGGTCCGCGCTCGTCGTCTTCGGCGCGCTGCTGCTGTTCGGTGCCTCGCGCCGGCTGTGGGCGGTGTACTGGTACCTCGGGAACGAGCGGTACGAGCTGTACCGCGCGGTCGGCGTCGGGCTGCTCGCCCTGCTGGCCGCCATCGTCGCCGTCGCCGCCGTCTCGCGGGACGAACCCGTCTGGCCGAGTCGAGCGGTCCCGGAGCCCGAGACGATCAGGGGCGGGATCCGGTCCGCGACGCCGGCGGCGGTCGGGACGCTCCTGCTCGTCGCGGCGCTGGCGGCCGTCGCCGGCCCGGGGATCGTGCCGAACCTCGTCGCCGTCGACGACGGCGACCTCCCCGGCGACCCGATAGAGGTGGAGGGGTACCAGGTGACCTACGCCGAGAACGTGGAGGACCGGCTCGTGAGCGTGGTCGACGTGGAGGCGTTCGGGCGCTCCACGTCGGTCAACACCTCGGGGGTGATCGTCAGCAACCCGGACCGCGAGATATGGACGACGGCCGTCTCGGAGGGGAACCTCGCGTTCTGGGGGTACCGCGCGGTCGACGTGGGCGGGACCGGCTGGCGGGAGACCGTCTGGGTCCAGCGGGTCGGCTGGGTCGCCGTGAACGGCGGCCCGGCGTACCGCGTGGACGCGGTCCGCAACGAGACCAGGCGGACGCTGTTCACCAGCGACCCGGCGCGTGCGGAGCCGCGGATCGACGGCCGCAGCGTCGTCGTCGCGGCCACGCCCGACGGGTTCGAGCTGTCCGTGGTCGGCGGGAGCGGCAACAACGTCACGGCGCCGCTCCCGGCCGCGAACGAGTCGGTGACGGTCCGGGGGATCACGCTCGTCCGAGAGAACGGCGTCGTGTTCGCGGAGCGCGGCGAGACGCGGGTCAGGGTCGCGTATCGGGAGCGCTACGAAGGCAGACAGTAAGCGGAGTTGGCGGGCTCGCCAGAGAGAGCTGCGTCGGCGGGGCTCAGGTCCACTCGATCCGGTACACTTCGGTGTCGATGTCGCGCGCGTCCTCGGTGTGGTGGTCGAACTGCGCGTCAACGCGGAACTCGGCCGCGAACGCGTGGGTGACCTCGCCGCCCTCGTCGGCGGCGAACGCCTCGACGAACTCCCGGCTGCCGTCGTTGTGGATGGAGTAGGAGACGTCGGCGAGGTCGCTCGCGGCGTCGAGGAACGCGCGGTCCGCGTTCCGGTTGCCGTCCTGCGCGCCGAACGGCGGGTTCATCACGGCTGTCGCCGGCTCGGCGACGGCGATCGGCGGGCGCGTCGCGTCGCCGCGGACCCAGTGGACCGGCGCGCTGGCGGCGACGCGGCGCTCGTTGGCCTCGGCGGTCGCCAGCGCGTCGCCGTCGAGTTCGAGGCCGACGACGCGGGCGGGGCCGCGCAGCGCGGCGGCCAGCGCGAGCATCCCGGTCCCGGTCCCGAGGTCGATCACGGTCCGGCCGTCGACGTCGCCGTGGAGGTCGGCGAGGTGGACGACGTGGGCCGCCAGCTCCGGCGGCGTGGGGTACTGCTCGAGGGCCGCGTCGGGACGCTCGAAGCCGGCGACGACGCCGAGCTTGGTCGCGAGCGACCGCTTCGTCGCCATCGGTCAGGCCGCGCCGTCGACGCGGACGAACTCGACCCCCTCGCGGTCGGCACGCTCGGCGAGCGCCGCGAGCGCGGTGCGGACCTCGTCGGAGGCCTCGCCGTCGACCCTGACCTCGATCCGGCCGGCGCCGAGGAACGCCGCGGCGCGGACGAGCGCGCGCAGTCGGTCGGCCTCGCGCTGCCGTTCGAGGGTGCTCTCCCCGTCGAACTCCGCCTCGGCGGCGACCGCCGCGGGCTGGTAGCCGCGGGCGGCGAGCCCCTGCTTGATGTCGCGCAGGTGGTCGGGGGCGGTGCTTTCGAGGTCCGACGCGTCGACGACGACGGGGTCGACGTCGGCGGGGCGACAGCCGCGCAGCGTGCGTTCGACGCCGGCCGAGGAGGTCGTGCTCATACACACCTATTGGTATAGGTTATACAAAAATCTTTATAGATGTTTGACGGTAATATAAGACTCGGCCGACGCCGAGGCCCGGGTGGCGTCGAGCGACGGCCTAGACCGTGCGGGGGCGGGTCAAGCCGCACCCGACACGGAACCGACAGAAGCCCGCCCGGCGACCGCTACGAGACGTGTCGGGGGACGGAACCGTCGGTTCGACCGACAGATTCCGTCCTCGAATCGCGGTCACGTTTCGTGCGTCGCGGCGTCGGCGCCGAACGGACGGCCGGCCGCAGCCGAGTGCCGAATCCGATCCGCAAACTGGCGGGAAATGGGGTCTAGACGCCGCGAGACCGCACTTCCGAGAGCCGGCGTTCTATCAGGATCGTTGATTAGCGTGGACAAGTCTTAAATACGCGACTGACCACAAACCTTTTAATGGAACGCCCGAGTCGCCAGCGGCAACAGGAGCGGGACACGGAGCAGGAAACGGACGAATCGACGGTCTCCTGTCCGGAGTGTGACTCGGAGAACATCGTCACCGACGCCGATCAAGAGCTGGTCTGCGAGGACTGCGGACTCGTCTTGGACGAGCGGAACATCGACCGCGGGCCGGAGTGGCGGGCGTTCAACCACAACGAGCGGCAGTCGAAGTCGCGCGTCGGCGCGCCCATCACGGAGACGATGCACGACAAGGGGCTGACGACGACCATCGACTGGAAGGACAAGGACGCCTACGGTCGGTCGCTCTCCTCGGAGAAGCGCTCGCAGATGCACCGCCTGCGCAAGTGGCAGGAGCGGATCCGAACGAAGGACGCGGGCGAGCGCAACCTTCAGTTCGCGCTCTCGGAGATCGATCGGATGGCGAGCGCCCTCGGCGTACCCCGCTCTGTACGGGAGGTCGCCTCCGTCATCTATCGACGCGCGCTCAACGAGGACCTGATCCGCGGCCGCTCCATCGAGGGCGTCTCCACCGCCGCCCTCTACGCCGCCTGCCGACAGGAGGGAATCCCCCGCAGCCTCGACGAGGTCGCCGACGTGTCGCGGGTCCCGCAGAAGGAGATCGGCCGAACCTATCGGTACATCTCCCAAGAGCTCGGGCTGGAGCTGAAGCCGGTCGACCCCAAGCAGTTCGTCCCGCGCTTCGCGTCGGCCCTCCAGCTCTCCGAGGAGGTCCAGTCGAAGGCGACCGAGATCATCGACGTCTCCGCCGAGCAGGGGCTCCTCTCCGGGAAGTCGCCCACCGGCTTCGCGGCCGCGGCCATCTACGCGGCGTCGCTGCTCTGTAACGAGAAGAAGACCCAACGCGAGGTCGCCGACGTCGCGCAGGTGACCGAGGTCACCATCCGGAACCGGTACCAAGAGCAGATCGAAGCGATGGGCTTCCGCTAGACGGCCCCGCGGTCGAGCCGCCGAGACTCGTTCCGTCCCGCGGTCCGAGACGTTGGATCGGGTTTTTAATCGCTACCCGCTGTAGCTGGGAGTGAGATGTACTCAGAGATCCTCGTTCCGACCGACGGCGGCCCGGCCTCGGAGGCCGCGATCGAACACGCGATCGACCTCGCCGACCGGTACGACGCCCGCCTCCACGCGCTCTACGTGGTCGACGGCGCGGCGTACTCCACGCTGGAGGCCGGCGCGGAGGTCGTGGTCGAGGCGCTGGAGGCCGAGGGCGAGGAGGCGACGGAGCGCGTGGCCGACGCCGCCGCGGACGCCGGGGTCGAGTGCGTCGGCAGCGTCACCTCCGGGACCGCGTACCAGTCGATCCGGGACTACGTCGGCGAGCACGACATCGACGTGGTCGTGATGGGGACCCACGGCCGGAAGGGGCTCGACCGCTACCTGCTCGGGAGCGTCACGGAGCGCGTCGTCCGCACCTCCGACGTGCCGGTGTTGACCGTGCGACAGCCGGCAGATGAGTAGTCGGCCGACCCCCGGCGAACGGGGGTGACACCCGTGCGCGACTGGCTCTCCCACCGGGTGGTCTCGTCGCCGGACGGCGCCGCCCTCGTCCGCGCCGAGGACGGCGAGTCGTGGAGCTACACCGACCTCGACCGCCTCGTCGCCGAGACGGCGGGGCGGCTCGTGGCCCACGGCCTCGGCGAGGGCGACCGGATCGGCGTGCTCACGCCCCCGTACGTGGGGACCGTCGGGTTGGTCCACGCGACGATGCGCATCGGGGCGACGTTCGTGCCGCTCGGCACGGAGCTGACGGCGCGCGAGATCGCCGCGCGGATCGACCGGACGGACCTCGACGCCGTCGTCTGCGCGGAGCCGACCGAGTCGACCGCGACCGAGGCGGCGTCGCGCATCGAGGGCGTTCCCGTCTACTCCGTCGACGACCCGACGAGCGCGGACGTGACCGGCGTCCACGACGTCGACCCCGCGTCGCTCGACCCGCCGACGTGGTCGTTCGAGGACCCGCTCTGCGTGCTGTTCACGTCGGGCACGACGGGCGAACCCAAGCCCGTCCCACTGACCGCGGGCAACGTGTACAGCTCGGCGGTCGCCTCCGCGTTCCGCCTCGGCGTCGAGGCCGACGACCGGTGGCTGGTGTCCCTGTCGCTCCACCACATGGGCGGGCTCGCCCCGGTGTATCGCTCGGTGCTGTACGGGACGACGCTCGTGCTGCGGGAGGGGTTCGACGCGGGCGGCACCGCGGACGACATCGACGCGTACGACGTGACCGGCGTCTCGCTCGTGCCGACCATGCTCAGGCGGATGCTCGACCGTCGCGGGACGCTGTCGGACTCGCTCCGGGTGGTGCTGCTCGGCGGTGCGCCCGCGCCGGCGGAGCTGCTGGAGCGGTGTCGCGACTACTCGATCCCCGTCTACCCCACCTACGGGATGACCGAGGCCGCCTCGCAGATCACGACGGCGTCGCCCAGACAGACGCGGGGCCGGATCGGGACGGTCGGCCGCCCGCTGTTCGGCACCGACGTGACCATCGTCGACGACGGCGACCCGGTGGCGCCGGGCGAGACCGGCGAGGTCGTCGTCGACGGCCCGACGGTCACACCGGGATACATCGCCGCGGACGCGGGCGGCGCGGACGGCGTGGACGCGGACGGCGCGGACGCGGACGGCGCGAACAGTGCGTCGTCCGATGCCGACGCCGACGGCGGTGACGGCGCGTCCTCGGCCGACGCGATCGACCTGAACGGGATCGACGCTTCAGAACTCGACCGGTCGGACTTCGGTCCGTACGGCCTCCACACCGGCGACGTGGGGCGATTCGACGAGGACGGCTACCTCCACGTGCTCAACCGCGTCGACGACCGGATCATCAGCGGCGGCGAGAACGTCGAACCGGGCGAGGTGGCGGACGTGCTCCGGGAGTACGACGGTGTCGACGACGTGGCCGTGGTCGGGCTCGACGACGACGTGTGGGGCGAGCGCGTCGCGGCGCTGGTCGCCGTCGGCGACCGGATCCCGTCGGCGGCGGCCGGGCCGGCCGGAAGCGACGCGGTCCCGGAGTCCGGTCCCACGGAGACCGACTCCTCGGACGACGCGCCTGGGGAACCGGGTTCGGCCGACGAGGCCGCGGGATCGGTCGGCGAGTCCGCCGCGCCGGTCGTCGGGTCCGAGGGCGTCGGTCCCGCGCCCATCGACGAGGCGGCGTTCGTCGCCTTCGCCCGCGAGCGGCTGGCCCGGTTCAAGATCCCGAAGACGGTCGCGTACGCGACGGAGCTCCCGCGCACCGTCTCCGGGACGGTCGACAGGGAGGCGACGCGGGAAGTCCTCCGCGAGCGCGGCTCGGACCCGCGCGAGGGACTCGACGCGGACCTCGAGACGGCCGGGTTCAAACCGGCCGACCCGGCCGAACCGCCGGACGACGCCCCGGAAGACGAATCGACCGAGAACGGCGCAGGGGCGGGCGACGAGGTCGAGGTCGACATCGCCGACGCCGACGAGGTCGCGGCGGGGTCGGACGCCGACGCCGCGGCGACCGGTGAGGCCGAGAGCGACGCGGACGCTGGCGACGCCGCCCCTGCGGACGGAGGGCGGGAGGGCGACGCCGGCGGCGAAGGCGGTGACGGCGAAGACGGCGGCGACGGCGAAGGCG
>NZ_CAKZRO010000159.1 GCF_937146585.1 uncultured Halorubrum sp.
TTCGACCGCGGCGTCACCATCTCGGCGAACGCCCACGGCGACCCGATTCAGGCGTCGATCTACTACGTCACGACCGGGCTCCACGGGATCCACGTGCTGCTCGGATTAGTGATCGCCATCTTCCTGTTCGTCAGGGCCTACCAGGGCCACTACCTCGACGACGAGCGGCCGATCGAGTACTTCGGCCTCTACTGGCACTTCGTGGACATCGTCTGGGTGTTCGTCTTCCCGCTGTTCTACCTCTTCTGAGGCGGTCCGCGGCTCGTTTTTTCGCTCCGGTTCACGTGGTCTCGTTCGCTCCGAGCGGTTTCGCACACCACTGGCAGAACTTGAACCCCGGGTCCGTCTCTTTGCCGCACTCCGGACAGCGGACGGTCCCGTCGCTGTCCGTCGGCTCCGCGGACGGCGCTTCCAGGGCGGTCGTCGCCGCGTCGCCGGTCGTCATCGCTTCACCGGTCGACTTTGAGGTGGCGGCCGCGGGGGTCGCGTCGCGGTCCCGCTCGTAGGCCCGGTTGTTTCGGCGGGCCAAGACGTACGCGTCGATCACGCTCGCGGCGACGACCGCGGCGGCGGGCGCGACCTCGTCGACCGCCGGCGGCGTGCCGGCGAACGCGGCGGTGATCGCGGACTCGGGGACGAACACGAACACCGTCGCGGTGACCGCGACGTACCAGCCGAACGCGCGGGCCCACCGGCGCAGGTACGCGTGGCCGAGCCCGGAGACGACGAGCGCGAGCAGGGCGGCGAGCCAGGGTCGCCGGCGAGAGTGATCCGTCATGGGCGACCGTACGGCCTCCCGGCCCGAGAACCTACCTCTCTCGGAGCGTTTATGTGCCGGACGCGCCGAACCCCGGTATGTTCGGCGTTCCGCTCGGCGAGCTCCTCTCCGGCGTCGCGTTCGCGGCGCTCGGCGTCGGGACGTGGGGGATCGGTCTCGGCGTCGCCTACCTCCTGTACCGCCGGTGGCGCGGCGACGGTCCGCGCGGCGACGACTGAGCCAGCGGAGCCGCGAGGGGCTCCGTCTCGACGGCCGCCCCGCGTTCCGGTTCGGTCACGCTTATCACGCCGCTCGTTCGATCTCGGATATGACAGACACGGCGCTCGTCGTCGGCGGCACGCGGTTCATCGGGCGACACACCGTCGAGGAACTGCTGGCACACGACTACGAGGTCGCGATCTTCAACCGGGGGAACCACGAGAACCCCTTCGCGGACGACGACCGCGTGACGCACGTGGAGGGCGACCGCAAAGACGAGACCGCGCTGCGCGCGGCGAAGCTGTCGGTCGAGCCCGACGTCGTGATCGACTGCGTCGCCTACCAGCCGGCCGACGTGGCGACCGCGACGGAGATCTTCGCTGACGTCGACGGCTACGTCTACATCTCCTCGGGCTCCAGCTACGCGGCCGAGGAGATCCCCAAGCGAGAGGGCGAGACGCCGCTGGAGCCGTGTACCGACGAGCAGGCGGTCGACGACGCCCACGAGACGTACGGCAACCGGAAGGCCGAGGGCGACCGCGCGGTGTTCGCGGCGGCCGAGGAGGGCGTGGCCGCGACGGCGGTCCGCCCGTGTATCGTCTACGGCCCGCACGACTACACGGAGCGGCTCGACTACTGGATCGACCGGGTGCTGACCCACGACCGCGTGGTCGTCCCCGGAGACGGACAGAACCTCTGGCACCGGGCGTACGTCGAGGACGTCGCGAGCGCGCTCCGGATCGTCGCGGAACGCGGCGAGCCGGGCGCGGCGTACAACGTCGGCGACCGGCGCGCGCTCACGCTGCGGGAGACCCTGGAGACGATCGCAGACGCCGCCGGCGTCGAGTGCGAGGTCGTCGCCGCGAGCGACGACGCGCTCGCCGCCGGCGGGCTCGAACCCGACGACTTCGTCCTCTACCGGGAGTACCCGCACCTGCTCGACACCTGCGCGCTCGCCGACCTCGGCTGGGAGTCGACGCCGGTCGACGAGGCGATGGAGCGGACCGTGGAGGAGCACCGCCAGTCCGACCGCGACGGGAGCGAGTGGGATCCCGGCCGCGAGGCAGAGGAGCGCGTCATCGGCGTGAAGGAGACGCTCTGAAGCGGTACGGCCGCGCCGCGTGGGGCGCCGGCGTCAGTACGCGGCGTCCCACCGCGTCGGCTTCCGGCGGTTCCCGCAGTCCCGGCACTCCATCCGGTCCATCGTGTCGATCGCCACGTCGGTCCCCTCGCAGTTGCCACAGAGGTAGCCGTACCGCCGCTCGTGGCCCGGGTCGGCGTACGCGACGTAGAACGGGGCCCGCGACCCGCGGTCGCTCTCGTCGAAGGCGACGTGGACCCGCTCCCCCTCCTCCGTCTCGTAGATCGCCTCGGAGATGCCGGTGAGGCTGCCGACCTGCTTCCGGTACTCCCGTTCCGCGAACGGCTCGCCGCCGATGTCGACGTCGCGCTCGCCGGCGAGTTCGTACCCCTCGCGCTGGTAGAACGTCGTGCCCGCCTCGTTGTCCGCGAGGACGCGCGCCTCGATCCGGTCGACCTCCGCCGACTCGAGGGCTGACTCGACCCGTTCGAGGAGCGCGCTGCCGATACCGGACTCCCGGTGGTCGGGGTGGACGTGGAGCCAGTCGATCTCGCCGACGCGCTCGCGGCGCCCGACGACGTAGCTCTCCGCGAACCCGACCACGTCGCCGTCGACGACCGCGACCGGGAACACCGCGTCGTCGTCGTCGACGTCGTCTCCCAGATCCTCGGCGTCGTACCACTCCTCGACCGCCTCGTCCAGCAGCTGCTCGCCGACGGCGTGTCCGTACGACGCCACGAGCGACTCGCGGGCGACCGATCGGACTGCGTCGACGTCGGCGGCGGTTGCGGCGCGTAGTTCCATGCGGGTAGATCACACCCCGTGTACAAAAAACTCGGTCGGGATTCCACGCCCGCGGTCCCCCTCGGAGTCTCCGAGTCGGAGCGGTCCGTCCAGCGCGCTCCCTTCGGTCGCCCGCCGCGATCACGCGCGGTCGGCGGCGACCGCGCCGTCCGGCCAGTCGACGAAGTGCCCATCGAACAGCGTCGTCGCCTGCGTGCGGACGTACGCCCGCTGCGACGCGCGCACCGCGTCGGCCGGCGAGTCGCCGGCGTCCAGCGCGCGCTCGGCGACGCGACGCTTCCACCGCGCCGGCGTCCGCCCGGTCTCGGCGCGCCGTCGGAGCGGCGCGATCCGCGAGCGGGCCGCCTCCGAGGAGAGGCCGCGCGCCTCCAGCCCGGCGACGGCGGCCGCGAAGACGTCGGCGAAGAGCCGGTCGCGGTCGGCCGTCCGGTCTCCCGTCGCGGTGATCCAGGTCAGGTCGGCGTCGATGCCGTCGCGGACGGCGGCGTAGAAGTTCGCCCGAGCGGTCTCCCACGGCAGTCCGGCCGCCGGGTGGTCGCCGTCGGCGAGCTCCGTGAGCAGCCCGACGACGGCGGCGACGCAGGCGACGGCGTCCGGGAGCGTCGGCTGGCCGGGCAGCGGTCGGAACTCGATCCGCGCGCTCGCGGCCGCCTCCGTCGCTCCGTCGAACACCGGGCGCACCCACCGCCAGTAGCTCCCGTGCTTGTGCCGGAAGTGGACGAACGCGTCGTCGAACCGCTCGCCGCCCTCGATCTCCGCGGGGACGACGACGGGGTCGGCGACGACGCGGTCCACCGCCGCGGCCGCGTCGTCGAGGTCGCGGGGGAACGCGACCTTCGGCTCGCACTCGGGCGGGTTCATGAGCCCCTCGTACAGCGGGACCCGCGTCTCCGCGTGCGAGCCGCCGAGCAGCAGCTCCCGCGTCGGCGCGCCCTCGTCGTACAGCGTCGGCGGGAGGAACGGGGAGTTGGCGGCGACGGCGAGCAGCGGCCCGGCGACCCGGAGCGCGGCGCCGTGGTACGCGGGGAGGTCGGCCGCGCGCCGCGGCTGGAGGTGCGGCTGGATCGAAGTCGTCAGGCTCACCGGCCCGGCGTTGTCGGCCGCGACCGTCGCTCCCGGGAGCTCCACGCTCCCGGTCACCGGCCGGTGCTCGTCGACGCTGGCGAACCCGTGGTACCTGACCGCGTTGCTGACGTTGATCGCCAGCACCAACCCGTCTTCGTGGGTCGCCTCCGTCAGGTACCGCTCCGTCGACCCGTCGGCCGGACCGACCGTCCACGTCCCGTCGCTCACGAAGCGGATCCCCTCCTCGGCCGCGAGTCGCTGGAGGCTCCGGAGCTTCGCCGTCGCCCCCTGCCGGAGCGCCGCGAGCCCCGACTCGCTACACGGCTGGACGTCGCTCGTGAGCTCCGCGTTGTGGAGGCCGAGCTCCCGCTCGAACCCGCGACACCGGAGTAACGACCGCGGCACCCGTCGGACCCCGCCCCGGTCCGCGTCGACCGCGTACAGCTCGTGCTCCAGGCCGATGGTCGACTGGACGCTGTCGAACGTCCCCTCGGCGAGGTGCTCTTTAATCGCCTCCCCCTCCTCGCGGGCGCGCTCCCGGAACGCGTCCGTATCGACGCTTCTCGACGCCCGAACGCCGTCGATCGTCGGTCGTTCCGTCCCCATTTGCCGTCGGTATTTGTTACCGATTGACAAGAACTTTGCGCGGCGGGGGGCGACGTCAGCGCGGTTCGGAGTTCAACTGCGAAAAGAGCCTGGTGGTCGGCGAAAGCGACGGGTGCCGTTACGAGATGGAGTACGTCGCGGCCGCCATCAACAGCATGGTGAGCGCGAGCGCGAGCCCCATCAGGTAGGTCAGCGAGCGGTTCTCCCACTTGAGGTGCTGGAAGTACGCGACGATGAGGACGGTCTTGACCGTCGCGATCAGCAGCGTGCCGCCCAGCGCCTGCGCGTACGTGAACTCGACGAACGACGTCTCGAAGAGCGCGAAGTTCAGCGTCGCCGCGACCAGGAGGGCGACGTATATCGCCGAATACAGCTTCACGGAGTCGTGCGCCATCTTACACCTCACTTCGTCCCTGCGCTTAAAGAACTAACCATCCGGGGTGCCCCGCGTCGTGGCGGAAGAGTGCGTCGAGCCGGCGCCTCGAATCCCGAAACGCCTATCCGCGCGACGGCCGGACCTGTCCCCAGTCGCAGCACGCGACCGGTACTCCCGTGACTCCGCTCGAACCGACGGACGACCTGCTCGAATCGCTGTACGTCGTCAACAAGGTCGCGAAGCAGTTCGCCGACGAGGCCACCGCCGCCTACGAGCGCGGCGACGTCACCGAGAGCAACGTCCGCTCGGCGCGCAAGGACGCCCTCTACCGGCTCAAGACCGCCGTCCTCGCTCGGGTCGTCGCGTACGACGCCGACGGGGTCACCGGCGAGTACCACGCCATCAACGGCGACGTGTGGCTGTTTCTCACGGTCGGCGACTGGCACTTCCACCAGCCGCCGCACGCGATCGGCGGCGAACTCACCGACGCGATCGCGATCTCGAACTCGCGGGCGGACCCGATCGACGCGCCGTACGTGCGCGACGCCTCGGTCGAACGCTCCGACCGCACGCTCGAAGAGGCGCTGTCGCGGCTCGCCGAAGTCGGTGCCAACGCCAACGACCACCTCGCACGGCCGACCGTCACCAGCGAGCACGACCGGATCGTCGACGTGCGCTGGTCGTTCTTACCGTAACCCGCCTCGCCCGCAAAAAATCCGCCTCGCGTTCGTCTGGACCGCGGGAGCCGATTACGCTTCGACGACTTCGATCGCGCCGAGCATCCCGTTCGCCTGGTGGGGCGTGCACTGGTACAGCTGGATCCCGGTGTTGTCGAACGACTGCTCGAAGGTGTGGCCCTCCTCGGAGACGGAGTCGCCGCTGTCGAAGTCGGACTCGGAGCCCTCGACGGAGGCCACGTTGTGCGCGCCGCCGTTGCCGGTCCACTCCCAGACGACGGTCGTGCTGGAGTCGATGCGGATCGCGGCCGGCGAGAAGGCGAACCCGACGTCGCCGGCGCCGACCTCGACGGTGACCTCGTCCTGGCCGGTGAAGTCCATGATGGTGCCCTCGTACATGCGGGCCTCGGAGAGGTAGTCGTCGATCTCGCTCGGCACGTCGTCGACGGCCTCGCCGCCGCCGCCGTCGCCGCCGTCGCCGCCGTCGGACCCGTCGCCGCCGTCGCCGCCGCCGGAACAGCCCGCGAGCGTTCCGATGGTCAGCGCGGCTCCGGTTCCGGCGAGATACCGCCGTCTGGACAGATTATCAGACATCATTTACTGTAGGGGGTGAAGCCTTACAAACCCAGTGATAGCTCCCGACTGTCGGGAGCCTTCGAGGGTCGGAAACGACGTCCCGACGCCCGGGTCGATGCGGCGCCGAGAGTCGGGTTTATCGCCCTCCGCCTCCTCGCGAGACGCATGCGCGAAGACGCGCTGGCGACGCGGCTCGTCGAACACTACGAGGCGACGGCCGAGGACCCGGCGATCCGGCTCGAAGAGCCGTACGACGCCGACGGACGAGAGGGCGTCGTGGACCTCTTCGTCCGGACGCGGACGCCCGAGCCCGTCGATCGCGTGATCGAGCTCAAGGCCGACGCCGCGGTCCGCCGCGCCACCGGCGCGAACGAGGTCCTCCGGCAGTACCGCCGGATGGAGCGGTACTTCCACGCGGACGCGAGCCACGCCCTCCGGCCCAAGCTGGGCCGGAGCGAGCCGGGCGCCCGGTACCTCCTCTGTTTCGCGCCGACGCCGACCTGCGTCTACCACGTCGCGACCAACCGCACGCTGTACGGCTCCGTCGACCCGGCGGCGCGGGCGGGCGACGTGCCCGCGGTCCGCACCGTCGCGTTCCTGACCGGTCTCGAGGGCGACCCGAGGGACCTCGGGCTCGTCTCGGTGAACGGCGACGCCGCGTTCGGCTCGGAGGCGTTCAAGCGGGCGGTCCCCGCGGACTCGCGGCTGGCGGAGAGCCTGCGCGCCGTCGACGACGACCTCGTCGAGTTCCCCTGAACCGGGTCGGAGCAGAGGAGTCGCCGCCGGTGAGAAAGTACTCGACTAGAGGCCGATCTCGCGCCCGATGACGACGTGTTGGATCTCGCTGGTCCCCTCGCCGATCTCCATCAGCTTCGCGTCGCGGTAGAACCGCTGCGGGGCGAAGTCGGTGGTGTACCCGTAGCCCCCGAGCGTCTGGACCGCCTCCTCGGCCACCTCGCGGGCCGCCTCGCTGGCGTCGAGCTTCGCCAGCGCCGACTCCTCCGTGACCGACTCCCCGGCGTCGTACTTCGTCGCCGCCTTCTGCGTCAGGAGGCGGGCGCGCTCGATCTGGCGGTGCATGTGGACCACTTTGTCGCGGACCGCGTCGAACTTCGCGATCGGCTTGCCGAACTGCTCGCGCTCGCCCGCGTACCCCTTGGCGGCCTCGTACGCGCCCTGCGCGAGCCCGACGGAGAGCGCGGCGATCGAGATCCGACCGCCGTCGAGCGTCTTCATCGTCTGTGTCCAGCCCTCGCCCTCCTCGCCGAGCAGGCGGTCCGCCGGGATCCGCACGTCGTCGAAGGCGATCTCGCAGGTCGGCGAGCTGTTGAGCCCCATCTTGTCCCAGACGGTCGTCACCTCGAAGCCGTCGTCGTTCTCGGGGTCGACGATGAACGTCGAGATGCCGTCGTAACCAGCTCCGGGGTCCGTCACCGCCTTCACGACGATCGAGTTCGCGACGTTCGCGTTCGTGATGAACTGCTTGGTGCCGTTCAGCACGTACTCGTCCGCCTCGGCGTCGTACTCGGCGGTCGTATCCATATCGGAGGCATCCGAGCCGCTGCCGGGCTCCGTGAGCGCCCACGCGCCGAGCCCCTCGCCCTCCGCCAGCGGGCGGAGCCACTCCTCCTTCTGTTCGTCGGTGCCGAAGAGGTCGATCGGCTTCGCGCCCAGCGACGTGTGCGCGGCGTACGAGAGCCCGATCCCGCCGGAGACGCGCCCGAGCTCCTCCGTGACCAGGGCGTACATCAGCTGGTCGCCGCCGAGTCCCCCGTACTCCTCCGCGACCGGGATCCCCATCATGTCGAGCTCCGCGAGCGAGTCGAACACCTCCTCGGGGAAGCGGTGTTCGTCCTCGATCTCCTGGGCGATGGGCGCGATCTCCTCCTCGCAGAACTCTCGGACGGTGTCGCGTATCATCCGGTGCTCTGCGGGTACCTCGAAGTCCATGGGCAAACATCGCGACCCGCGGACATAAACGATGCGAACGACCGTGACAGACCGCGACTGGCGGAGCCGACGACTTATGAGGCGTCGTCGCGTGCCGCAGATATGGAGTTCCGGGAGCTCGTCCGCGGTCGCGTCGACTGGCCCGACATCGAACGGGTGGCGCGCGAGCTGGCGACCCGGTACGACCGCGACGGCGTCCGCGTGCGGTTCCTCGACGCCGACAACTGGCTCTCGACGCCGATGGTCGTGGACGGCGACCTCTTCGTGAAGGTGATCACCAGGCAGAACACGCTCGTCCACGCGCTGTTCACCACCGGGCGGAACCTCGGGGCCGTCTCCGCCGGCACCGAGGGGTTCTTCGAGCGCCACGAGACCCCCTACGAGATGGCGCGCCACGAGCTTGAGGCGACCCGGCGGGTCCGCGAGCTCGGCGTCAACGCCCCGGAGCCCGTCGAGGCGTTCGAGGTCGGTGACCTCGGCGTGCTCGTGTTGGAGTACCTCCCCGAGTTCCGCACCCTCGGCGAGCTCGACGAGGACGCGGTGGTCGAGCTCGCGCCCGACCTGTTCGAGACGCTCCGGACGGTCCACGACGCCGGGCTCGCGCACGGCGACCTCCGCGCCGAGAACGTCCTCGTCGCGGACGGGGAGCTGTACGTCATCGACGCGACCCGGGTGAGCGAAGACGGCCGCGAGGCGGCGCGCGCCTACGACCTCGCGAGCGCGCTCGCGGCGCTGGAGCCGCTGATCGGCGCGGCCGACGCGGTCGACGCCGCGCTCACGAGCTACTCGACCGACGAGCTCCTCGCGGCGCGGCGGTTTCTCGACTTCGTCGCGATCCGGCCGGACCACGACTTCGCCGCCGCCGAGCTGATCGGCGAACTCGAAAAGCGGACGGCGTGAGACGCGGCAGAAAGCGCGTCGAGCGGGGGCGGACTCGACTCAGCCGCCGAGGTACAGCTGCGAGACCTCGTCGTCGTTCAGCAGCTCCTCGGGCGTTCCCTCGAACCGGACGGTCCCCTGGTCGAGCACGTAGCCGCGGTCGGAGATGCCGAGCCCCTTCGTCACGTTCTGCTCGACCATGAGGATCGCCGTCTCCATGTCGTTGACCTCCTTCACGTCCTCGAACACGTCGTCGGCGGTGTTCGGCGCGAGCCCCGCCGAGGGCTCGTCGATGAGGAGCACGTCGGGCTCCATCACCAGCGCCCGGGCGAACGCGAGTACCTGCCGCTGGCCGCCGGAGAGCGTCTTCGCCTTCGCGCTCCGCTTCTCCTCGATGATCGGGAACCGGTCGTACAGCGTCTCGATGACCGCTTCGAGGCCGCCGTCGCGGGCGACGCCGCCCATCCGGAGGTTCTCGTCGATCGTCAGCGAGCCGAACACGTTGTCGGTCTGGGGGACGTAGCCGATCCCCTCGCGGACGATCTCCTCGGGCGCCATCCCGCCGATGTCGCGGCCGTGGTAGGCGACCGTGCCGGTCCACGGGGTCAACATCCCGAAGGCGGTCTTGAGCACCGTCGACTTCCCGGCCCCGTTCGGGCCGACGAGACAGACGATCTCGCCCGGGTCGAGCCGGACCGAGCAGTCGTCGAGCACCTGTACCTCGCCGTACCCGCTGTCGACGCCCGACAGCGAGAGCACCGGATCGGCTCCGTCGGTGGCCCCCGCGGGCCGGGTGGTGTCGTCGCTCATGCGCCGCCCCCGAGGTACGCGTCGATGACGCGGTCGTCGTTCCGGACCCCCTCGGGCGTCCCCTCGGTGAGGACGTGCCCCTGGTCCAAGACGACGATCGGGTCCGCCAGGTCCATCACGAACTCCATGTCGTGCTCGATGAGCAGGAACGTCGTCCCCTGCTCGTTGAGCCGGCGGATCTGCGTCTTCAGCTTCTTCGCGAGCGTCGGGTTCACCCCCGCCACCGGCTCGTCGAGCAGCAGCACCTCCGGCTCGGCGAGCATCGCCCGCGCGAGCTCGACCAGCTTCATCTGCCCGCCCGAGATGTCGGTCGCGGGCTGGGTCGCGAGGTGGTCGATCTCGAACTCCGCCAGGATCCGCTCCGCCTCGGCGAGGTTCGCCGACTCGCTCTCGGCGACCGTCCCGGGCGAGGTGAACAGCCTGCGGAACGACTCGCCGGGCTGCTCGCGCGGCCCGACCAGCATCGCCTCGCGGACCGTCATCCCCTCCAGCTTGCGCGGCGTCTGGAACGTCCGGATGAGCCCGTAGTCGGCGACCTCGTACGGCTCCATGCCGGTCACGTCCGTCCCGTTCACCTCGACGGTGCCGCCGTCCGGCTCGTAGAAGCCGGAGATGAGGTTGAACAGCGTGGACTTCCCGGCCCCGTTGGGACCGATGAGCCCGGTGATCGTGCCGCGCTCGACGCCGAACGTCGCGTGGTCGGTCGCCGCGAGCCCCCCGAACGACTTCTGGAGGTCGTCGACCGCGAGGACGGGGTCCTGCTTGGCGAGCGCGCCCTCACTCATCGCCACCACCTCCCTTCTGCTCGCGGACGCCGCTATCCGGTGAGTCCGGCGCGCCGCCGCCGTCGACCGCGCTCGGCCAGATCAGCTCGCGCTGCGGGGGGAGCACCCCCTGCGGCCGGTAGCGCATCACGGCGATTATCACGACCCCGATCAGCAGCAGTCGGAGCGGCGCGGGGTCGATCGGCAGCGCCACGTCGTTGAGGAACCGCGTCCCCTCCCGGATCGTGACGATGACGATGCCGCCGAACAGCGCCCCGCGGTTCGAGCCGCTGCCGCCGAGGATCACGGCGACCCACGCGTAGAACGTCGTGATCGGGTCCAGGTCGCCCGGCCCGACGTAGAGGTTCAGGTGCGTGTAGAACACGCCCGCCAGCGCCATGATCAGGCTGCCGAGGACGAACGACTGCATCTTGAACGAGTAGGTGTCCTTCCCCAGCGCCCGCGCGAGGTCCTCGTCGGACCGGATCGTGCGGAGGACGCGACCCCACGGCGACCGGTGCGCGCGCCGGAGGACGAAGTAGACGCCGCCCGCGAACGCCAGCACCAACAGGACGTTCAACAGCGCCTGCCAGAACGCCGTCTCCAGGAGCACGGGCGAGCCCGGAATGACCTCCAGGCGGAGCCCGGGCATCGCCTCGGGGAACGTCCCCAGGACCGGCCACCCGGCGAAGAAGCCGGGGATGCCGCGGACCCCGGCGCTGCCGTTGGTCAGCCACCGCTCGTTCAACACGATCAGCCGGACGACCTCCGCGAGGCCGAGCGACGCGATGGCGAGGTAGTCCGCCCGGAGCCGGAGCGTCGGGATGCCGATCAGTATCGCCAGCACGAACGCCACGGCGAGCCCGACGACGAGCCCGACGATCGGGAGCCCGAGCAGCGAGGGGAGGAGCGGGACCCCCTCGAACAGCTCAACGAGCGGCGACCCGCTCGCGGTGAACAGCGCCGCGCCGTACGCGCCGACTCCGAAGAAGGCGGCGACGCTGAAGTTGATCAGCCCGGCGAACCCCCACTGCGAGTTCAGCCCGAACGACAGCAGGGCGTACATCCCCGCGAGGCCGACGAGGAACAGGAAGTACGTCGGCCCGAGCGCGCCGGTGAGCAGCGCGGCGAGGAGGAAGAGGAGGAACGCCGCGCTGACGCCCAACACCCACCCCTCCGGGCGGGTCAGGTCCTCGACCGCCCCCCGCGGATCGGTGAGGGCGCTCACGTCGCCCCCTCCCCGGCGATCCCGTTCGGCCGGACGAGCAGCACGGCGACCATGATCACGAACGCGATGGCGTTCGCGTACTCGATGCTGATCAGGCTCTCGAGGAGGCGCGCGAGCCACCCCGGCCAGATCGGCAGCGCCTCGACCACGTCGGAGAAGAACGGTGTGAGTTGGTTTATCATACCGATGAGGAAACCGCCCGCCATCGCGCCGTAGACGGAACCGATCCCGCCCAGGATCACCGCCGCGAAGATGACCAGGAGCAGGTTGAACCCCATCCGCGGCGAGAGCTGGTTGAACAGGCCGAGGAACACCCCGCCGGCGCCGGCGAGGCCCGCGCCGATGACCCACGTCCAGAGCTTGACCCGCCGCGTCCGGATGCCGCTGACCCGCGCGAGGTCGGGGTTGTCGGCCATCGCGCGCATCTTCCGGCCGAGATCGGTGTACTGGAGCAGCACGTGGAGCCCGACGACGAGGACCGCGGCCGAGACCACGATCGCCACGTCGTGGAGCGTCACCCGCACGCCGTACGGCACCAGCGCCTCGATCGGCCGCAGCGGCTGGATGTCGAACCGCGTGAAGTCGGAGCCGAACCGGATCTGGATCAGCGCCCGGTAGACGAACGCGATCCCGATCGACGTGATCAGCAGGCCGATCGAGTCGACGTCGAGCGGCTCGTAGATCACCCGCTCGGTGATCACCGCGACCGCGGCGGCCGCGGCGATCCCGACGACGAGCGCGACGAAGAACCCGTACGGGAGCCCTAGGACCGCGCCGCCGAGCCCGCCGACAGCGCCGAACGTCACGAGCGACGCGTACGCCCCGATCGTCATCGTGTCGCCGTGGGCGAAGTTCGCGAAGTCGGCGATGCTGTACACGAGCGACAGCCCGATGCTCCCGAGGACGATGATGCTGCTGAAGACCAGCCCGTTGGCCAGGTATCCGATGACGGTCATCGGCCCGGGTTAGCCTTCGACGAAGTCGATGCCTTCGTACTCGTGGTCCTGTACCTCGAGGACCTGGAGGAAGCCGACCGGGTCGCCGTCCTCGTTGAAGTCGATGGGACCGCTGACCCCCTGGTAGTCGACGTCGTCGGGGCCGCCGCCGTCAGCGAGGATCTCGCTCGCGGCCGCGAACGACGTCACGGTCTCGCCCTCCGGTCCGGAGACGCGCCGGACGGTGTCGCTGAGCGCCGCGCCGGTGAACTCGTCGGCCGCCTGGATCGCGAGCGCGGCGTTGATCACGCAGTCGTACGCGTACGCCGCCCACGACGTCGGCTGGCGGTCGTACTCCGCCGCGAAGTCTTCGGCGAACGACTGGTAGTTCTCCTCCTCGACCGGGGCCGAGGGGACGACGATCTTCATCCCGTCGATGCTCCCCTCGGGGGTGTTCTCCAAGACGTTGTCCCCGGAGACGGAGTCGGCGCCGTAGAACTGCGCCTCGTAGCCCGAGGAGAACACCTCGTTGACCATCGTGGCGAACTCGGCCTGGTAGGTGACGAACAGCCACGCGTCCGCCCCGGAGCCGTTCATCTCCGAGATGACGCCGGAGTACGACTGCTGGTCCTGGTCGTGGGGCGTGTTGTAGACGACGTCGCCGTCGTAGGCGTCGACGAACGCGTCGGTGAGGCTCTGCCCGTAGTCGTTGTTGACGTAGGTGACCGCCACCTCGTCGTAGCCGTCGTCGGCGATGATGTTCGAGAGCGCGAGCGACTGGCTGCGGCCGGACGGCGACATCCGGAGCAGCCCCGGGAACTCGGTGAGGTTGAGCCCGGTGGAGTTCTGGCTCAACTGGACGACGTCGGTCCCCTCGACGACGCTCTCGTAGATCGCCAGCGAGACGCCGGACCCGACCGCGCCGATGAGGAACGGGACGCCGTCCTGATTGACGAGCTTCTGGGCGGCCGCGATCCCGCCCTGGTTCTCGCTCTCGGAGTCCTCGACGGCGATGTCGAGCTCGCGTCCGTCGATGCCGACCTCGTTGACGCGCGACAGGGCGAGGTCGACCCCGCGCTGGTTCCGCTCGCCGAACGCCGACAGCGACCCGGTCTGCGAGTCGACCATCCCGATCTGGAACGCCTCGGTCGTGTCGCCGCCGTCGCTCCCGTCGTCGCCGTCCGTTCCGTCTCCGCCGTCGCTGCCGTCGCTGCCGTCGCTGCCGTCACTGCCGTCGTCGCCGTCTCCGCCGTCGTCGGTCGTGCTGAGACAACCCGACAGGGCGACGAGCCCCGCGCCGCCGGTCAGTTTCAGGAGCGTTCGCCGGTCAGCCGCGTCCGTGGTATCCCGTGACATATTTATCCGATAGACTCGAACACATCTGGGTATCTCAATCCCGACCCGTCCATGGTCGGTTCGGCGCACGCGGGCCGTCGAGCCCGGGAGCAGAGACGGTCGAATATTTTACAGTTAATTAAGGCTAGAATAATTGGTCGGGTGCGGATATATACCGGTCCCGGCTCGAACTGTTCGTATGATCCCGCCCATCGCGAGCAATTTCGTCGCCGGGGAGACGCCGGAGGCGGCGCTCGCGCACGTCGAGGCGCTCAACGACCGCGGTGTGGCCGGCATCCTGAACCTCCTCGGCGAGCACTACGAGGAGCGGCCGCCCGCCGACGCGGACGCGGACGCGTACGTCGACCTCGTCGAGGCCATCGCCGAGCGCGACGTCGACGCCTGCGTCTCCGTCAAGTCGAGCCAGATCGGTCTCGACATCGGCGACGACGTCTTCGAGGAGAACCTCGCGCGCATCGTCGCGGCGGCCAACGATTCCGGGGCGGCCGGCGCGGACGGGGCGGGGACCTTCGTCTGGATCGACATGGAGGACCACGAGACGACCGACGTGACGCTCGACGCCTTCGAGCGGCACGCCCTCGACACCGACGGCAACGTCGGGGTCTGCGTCCAGGCGAACCTGAAGCGGACCCGCGACGACCTCGAACGGCTGGCGGAGCTGCCCGGGAAGGTCCGGCTCGTCAAGGGCGCGTACGACGAGCCCGCGGCGCTCTCGTACAAGGAGAAGGCGCGCGTCGACGAGTCGTACCGGAACTGCCTCGCGTACATGTTCGAGGCGTTCGACGACGGCGTCGCCGTCGGGAGCCACGACCCCGCCATGATCGAGTACGCGGCGGAGCTGTACGCCGAGCACGGGACGCCCTACGAGGTCCAGATGCTGACGGGGGTCCGCGAGTCGGCGCAGTTCGACCTCGCGGCGAACGACGACGTGGCGGTGTACCAGTACATCCCGTACGGCTCCAAGTGGTTCTCCTACTTCTATCGGCGGATCAGGGAGCGGAAGTCGAACGCGCTGTTCGCGCTGCGGGCCATCGTCGGGAACTGACCCCGGGCCGCGCACGCGGATCTATCTCCGACCGCAATCACGGACCTCCCTCCCGGCCGCGCTCACGGGTCCAACAGCTTTGACTCCGCCTTCCGGAGGTGTTCGAGCAGCGTCGTCTTCGAGACGTCCATGTCGTCGGCCAGCTCGCGGGTCGACGCCTCGCGGGGCCACTCGTAGTAGCCGGCCTCGCGGGCGTGCTCGAACACCTTCCGCTGGGTCGTGGTGAGCGTGTCGAGCCGGTGCTCGCGGGGGGTCCGCCCCGCGTGGCCCGACGACGACATCGACTCGACGGACACCTCCGCGCCGGACGTCTCCTGGACCGCGTCGAGCGACTCCCGAATGTCCGTCCGCTCGCCGACGAAGCACACCTGCCACTCCTCTCGCCCGTTCTCGATCCTGACCGGCGCGCTGTGGACGAAGCCGTGCTCTAAGAGCGTCGGACACACCATGTCGGCCGGGTCGTACTCCAAGAAGAACTCGCGGACGACGTTGCCCGGCGCGTCGCGGGCGCGCCCGAACCGCTCCTGTAGCTCCAAGAGGTTCCCCGCCCGGTCGGACTCGCGGATCGCGTCGAGCAGCGCCTCGACGTCCTCGTTCGTGTCTCCGAACGCCGTGAAGAGGCCGTTCACGGAGTTGGGCGCGTCGGTCTCGGCCCGCGGCGAGTTGTAGATAGCGTGCGCGAGCACGCCGCCGTCGGTCCGTTCCGTCGCCTCGATCGCCCAGCAGTTCGGATGCCAGAGATCCAGCGTGAGCCGGGTTCCCGCCCACTCGTTCGCCCCTTCTGCGTCGGTCGTCGCCATTATGCTACATGCTTGGTAGCGCATCACAAAGACTCTGCCGACCATGGGAGGGTGGGTTATTTGGACGGGCGACGACAACCGCCGTACATGGCGCAGCCCTACCGACACTACATCGACGGCGAGTGGGTCGACGGCGACGGGTCCGAGACGTTCGCGAGCGAGAGCCCCGCGACCGGGGAGACGCTCGGCGAGTTCCACCGCGGGACGCCGGACGACGTCGACCGCGCGGTCGACGCCGCGGACGAGGCGTTCGAGGAGTGGCGAGAGCTCTCCCGGGTCCAGCGCGCCGAGTACCTCTGGGACGTCTACCACGAGCTCCGGGACCGGACCGACGAGCTCGGTGCGATCGTCTCGAAGGAGTGCGGCAAGGAGATCAGCGAGGGGAAAGCCGACGTGGTCGAGGCCGCGCACATGGTCGAGTGGGCCGCGGGCGACGCCCGACACCCCAAGGGCGACATCGTCCCCTCGGAGATCCCCTCGAAGGACGCGTACATGCGGCGGTCGCCCCGCGGCGTCACCGGCTGTATCACGCCGTGGAACTTCCCGGTCGCGATCCCGTACTGGCACATGGCCATCGCGCTGGTCGAGGGGAACACCGTCGTGTTCAAGCCCGCGGAGCAGACGCCGTGGTGCGCGCAGATCGTCGCGGAGATGTTCGACGACGCCGGCATCCCCGACGGCGTGTTCAACATGGTCCAGGGGTTCGGCGACGCGGGCAACGCGATCGTCGAGAACGACGACGTCTCGACGGTGCTTTTCACCGGCTCCGCGGAGGTCGGCCACCACATCCAGGACAAGCTCGGCGGCGTCGCCGGCAAGCGCGCCGCCTGCGAGATGGGCGGGAAGAACGCGATCGTGATCACCGACGAGGCGGACCTCGACACCGCCGTCCACTCGGCGGTGATGTCCTCGTTCAAGACGACGGGGCAGCGCTGCGTCTCCTCCGAGCGCCTGATCGTCCACACGGACGTGTACGACGAGTTCAAAGAGCGGTTCGTCGAGGTCGCGGAGTCGGTCGCGGTCGGCGATCCGCTCGACGAGGAGACGTTCATGGGCCCGCTCATCGAGCCGGAGCACGTCGAGAAGGTGACCGAGTACAACGAGCTCGCCCGCGAGGAGGACGTGAACGTCCTCGTCGACCGGACCGAGCTCGACGACCACGAGATCCCCGACGGCCACGAGGACGGCCACTGGGTCGGGCCGTTCGTCTACGAGGCGGACCCCGACGCCGACCTCCGGTGTACCCACGAGGAGGTGTTCGGCCCCCACGTCGCGCTCTTGGAGTACGAGGGCGGCATCGAGCGCGCGGTCGAGATCCAGAACGACGTCGAGTACGGGCTCGCCGGCGCGGTCATCTCCGAGGACTACCGGCAGATCAACTACTACCGCGACCGCGCCGAGCTGGGACTGGCGTACGGCAACCTCCCGTGTATCGGCGCGGAGGTCCAGCTCCCCTTCGGCGGCGTGAAGAAGT
>NZ_CAKZRO010000160.1 GCF_937146585.1 uncultured Halorubrum sp.
GCGTAGCCGGCCGCTCAGGCGTCCGCGGCGGCCGTCTCGTCGACGGGACTGACCGAGACCTGTCCGCTGCTGTGGACCGACACGACGCACTCGGAGAGGACGAACTTGACGACCCCGGTCGAGGGCGTCGCCGTCCCCTCGTTCTCGCCGAACAGCCGGCTGAGGGCGACCGCGTGCGCTCGGTCGTACCGGGACGCGACCGTCGAGCGGGCCGTCCCGGTGGCGCTCGACACGGCGTCGGTGACAGCCTCGTAGAGGGACGACTCGTCGTCCCAGCGAGCGAGCTGGCGGTCGTGCCACGGTGCCGTCGATTCGTCGGCGGATCGGGGTTCGCGGGTCATGGTTCGGTCGAGGGCGTCTGTTCGCCCGTGGCTCTTACTGAACGTTCGGTAAGTATTAACGTTTCGGCCGGGGCCACCGCCGAAGGAGAGACGTTCTCGCCGTCGTCTCGGTTTTAGACGAGAGCCACTTGCGGGCCAAAATGCGACGGTTTGGCGGTCGATCAGCCTCCGAGGCTGCGCTCCGACTCGCGCGTCGCGACACGGACGAAGCGCTTTTACCTACCGAACGTTCAGTACACGATATGGCACGCGTCTCGCTCCGAAAGAATCCGCTGCTCGCCGCCGTGTTGGGGACGTTGGCAACCGGACTCGGCCACCTGTACCTCCGGCGTTGGGTGCGCGCGATCGGGTGGCTCTCGGCCACCTACGCGGCGACGGTCCTGTTCGTCCCCGAGTCGGCGCTGTCCGCGCTGAGCTCGGGCACGATCGCCGACCCGTTCTCGCTGCTCCCGATCGTCCTCGTCAGCGCCGCCAGCGTCGTCGACGCCTACCTCGTCGCGACCGCCGAGCGCCGGTCCGACGGCGATCGGGCGGCCGACGCGGCGGGAGCGACGGAGGCGACGGCTGCCGACGAGTCGCCGACCTGTCCCGCCTGCGGGAAGCCGGTCGACCCGGACATCGGGTTCTGTCACTGGTGTACGACCGAGCTCGAGGCCGTCGACCCCGCCGACGGCGGGCGGACGACCGAGCGGGGGTCGGACTGACGATGGTCGCCGACGCGCCCGAGCGCGACTGGAGCGCCGCCGAAGCGGAGATCATGGAGGCGACGTACCGGGCGCTGCTCGAACACGGCTACGCCGGGCTGTCGATCTCGCGGATCGCCGCGGAGCTCGGGAAGTCCAAGGCCGCCATCTACTACCACTACGACGCCAAGGACGACCTCTTAGTCGCGTTCCTCGAGTTCGCCGTCGACCGGTTCGAGGCGACGGTCGCGACCGAGACCGGCGACGAGCCGACCGCCGACCTCGAACACGTCGTCGAGAAGCTCCTGCCGCTCCAGCCCGACGAGGAGCAGCGCCAGCTCCAGGCCGTGCTGGTCGGGCTCCGGTCGCAGGCCGTGACGAACGAGGTGTTCCGCGAGCAGTTCACGCGAATCGACGACCGGCTGGCGGCCACCATCCGGGATGTCGTCGAGCGTGGCATCGAGGAGGGGACGTTCCGCGACGTCGACCCCTCGCGGGTCGCAGAGCACATCCTCGCGACGGTCAACGGCGCGATGTACGCCCGCGCGACGACCGACCGCGAGAGCGCCGCGGCGGCGACCCGGGTCTCGCTCGCCTCGTACATCGACTCCGAACTCCGGCGTCACCCGTGAGCGAAGCGGTGACACGCCCGCGCGGAGACGCGTAGCTCTCCCCGCGACGACACGACAGCATCATGTACACTATCGCAGACCTCCCGATCGACAACCGACTTCGGACCGTCCAGTACGACCTCGAGCTCGAAACGGCCCTTCGCCGGATGTTCGAGAACGACTACACGCAGGTCGGCGTCGAACGCGACGGCGAGCTCGTCGGGATTGTCACCTACCGATCCGTCGTCCGGACGCTGCTCGCGTTCCACCAGCTGGACGTGGGCCACAAGACGCTGGACAAGATATCGGTCGGGGCGGCCGTCGAGGACGCGCACACGGTCAGCGAGGACGAGACCGTCCTCGCGGTGTTCGACGCGCTCGCGGAGCACACGTACATCGTCGTCGACGGGGGCGAGGCGTGGCAGATCCTGACCGACTACGACCTCCTGACGCGGCTGAAGCGGATGCTCGAACCGTTCCTGCTGATCGAGTCGATCGAGATGCGGCTTCGCGAGCTCCTCGCGCGGGCGTTCGGCGACGCGCTGTCAGACGAGCTGGCCGCGACGTTCGACGAGGACCACCCGCTGCCGACGCCGGCGTCAGTCGACCACTGTAGCTACGCGCACTACGCCCAGTTCATCTCCATCCACTGGGCGGAGTTCGAGCCGATCTTCGACGACCAGCAGGACGTGATCCGCGAGCTCGTGCTCGAAATCGGCGACATGCGGAACCGACTCTTTCACTTCCGGGTCGACGACCCGGAGGAGTTCGACCGCGACCTCCTCCGGTTCGGCCAGTCGTACTTCTCTTCCGTGTGAGTCTCGCCGAGCGCGGAGGCGCATGGTCTCCCAGCCCGGCTCAGTCGGGCTGAACCAACTCCATCCCCTCTCGGACGGCGTCGCGTCGACCGAGCAGCGTGACGTGGTCGCCGCGGTTTACCACCGTGTCCGCGCTCGGCACCGCGACCGACTCGCTGTCGCCGTCGCTGAGAACGGCGATGAGGCAGCCGTCGGGGAGCATCGGACCGACCTCGCGGACGGCCTTACCGATCAGTTCCTCGTTGGTGACCTCGATCTGTTGGACGTCGCCGGTCTCCCCGATGTCGGTCATCCAGTGGGCGAGGTCCGGCCGCTCGATCTGATTGTCGAGGGCCCACGCGGCCGACATCGCGGCGGAGATCGTACTCACGCCTAGGTCTTCGAACGCGTCGACGTTGTCGGAGTTGTTCGCCTTCGCGAGGATCTTCTCGACGCCGAAGTTCGTCTTCGAGAGCTGCGCGACGAGCAGGTTCGTGTCGTCGTCTCCGGTGGCCGCGACGAGGATCTTGGCGTTCTCGGCGCCGGACTTGCGCAACACCTCCGTGTCCGTCCCGTCGCCGATCACGGCGGCGAAGCCGTCGTTGCGGAGCGATTCGACCGTCGCCTCATCTTCCTCGATGATGACGACGTTTTCGCCGCGGTCTTCGAGGCGCTCGGCGAGCGCGCGGCCCACCTGCCCGCCTCCGACGATGATGACTCTCATGGGTATCACGTTGAGGTACTGCGCGATGTACCGCGCCAGCCCGCCCTGGACGAGGGCGGTCACGAAGATGACGAGGAACACCGTCCCGATCAGCAGGTCCGCCTGCTGTGCCAGCGCGGGGTCGTTGAGCTCCGTGGCGGCCGCCCGGAGCTCGGTGGCGAACAGCGTCGCGACCGACGCGGGGATGATCCCGCGCGGCCCGATGGCGCTGATGAACAGCCGCTCGGAGAAGGTGAACCGGTCGCCGACGGTCGAGACGAACACGAGCAGCGGCCGGATCACCACCGCGATCACGACGACCACGCCGAGCCCCGCGAGCCCGACGTCGAATATCGCCGCGGGGGGGAGCTGCGCGGCGAGCGCGATGAACACGAACGCCAGCACGAGCAGCGTGATGTCGCCCTTGAAGTCGGTTATCTCCTCCTTGTAGGGGATGTCCACGTTCCCGAGGACGAGGCCGGCGGTGGCGGCGGCGGCGACGCCGGCCTCGCTCGCCAGCTGGTTCGCCCCCGCGTACGCGGCGAGCGCGCCGGCGAGCGCGAGCAGCCGGGCGTTCCGCGGCGCGGCCCCGGGCGAGAGGTCGACGTACCGGAGCAGGTAGTAGAGGATGCCCGCGACCACGAGGCCGACGAGCAGCCCCTCCCCGAGGCGGAGCGCGAACCCCTGGATCAGCCCCTCGCCAGCGACCGTGGGGTTCACCGTCTCGAAGAGCACGACGGCCGTGATCGCCGCCGTCACGTCGTTGACGATCCCCTCGGTCTCCAACACGGCCGCGACCTGGTCGCGGACGGGGACGACCTCCAGGATCGGTGAGATGACCGTCGGGCCGGTGGCGACGAGCAGCGCGCCGATCACGAACGAGAGCTCCCACGGGAGCCCCTCGAGGAGCCGGACGGCCACCGCGGTCCCGACCAGCGCGATGCCGGCCCCGACCGTGACGAGGCGAACGGCGGCCCGCGGGGCCTGCCGAATGCGCTCGAACTCGAGGTGGAAGGCCCCCTCGAAGACGATGATCGCGACTGCGAGCCCGACGATCGCCGGGAGCGAGTCGCCGAAGCTCTCGCTCGTCACGATTCCGAGCCCCGGCCGACCGATGATCACCCCGACGAGCAGGAAGAAAATGATGCTCGGGACGCGGAGCCTGGCGGCGAGGATCTGCGCGAGGACGCCGAGTCCGATGATGCCGGCGACGAGCGGGATCAGAAACTCCTGTGCCACACTCGGTCCTCCATGCCGTGATTCATTCCGTACTGGATTATAAGTAGTTGGTGTGTCTCGTCGCCGCGACCTCGCTCCCGTCGATCGGTCCGGCCGGCGTCCGCGCGAGGCAGATCACAATTGTTATTATTATATTGACAAAAAGGGTTAGCAATGGAGGAACCGGCCGGAGCGAACGAGGGTCGCGCGGTCGCCCCGGCCGTCGGTGTCGTGTTGCTCGTCGCGATCACCGTCGTCCTCGCCGCTTCCGTCGGCGTGTTCGCGATCGGGATCACGGACGACCTCAGAGAGCGGCCGACCTTCGCCGCGCTCGATCTGACGTTCGAGGAAGCGCCCGCCTCGGCCCCGGACTACGAGGAGTTCCGGTGGGAGATCACGCTCACGAACACCGCCGGCGAGACCGTCGAGGCCGACGAGATCGTCGTCTCCCTCGACCACGGGGAACAGCGGGTCACCGGAACCCTCGACCGGTCGCTACGCCCCGGCGAAAGCGTCGGGCTGACGGTCGTCCACAACAACCAAGACGGAGACACGATTCCGGGCGACGTCAACTGTACCGACGTCAACGTGGCGTGCCGGCTGGCCGGCGACGACGGTAACTACCCCGACGCCGACCGGATCCGTCTCCAGATGGTCCACGAGCCGTCGGGATCGATCCTCTACCGAAAACAGATCGGCATCGCCGGTTCGTACGGCATCTTCAACGGCAACCCGGACGACATCGACATCACCGACGAGACGCTGACGTTCGCCTGACGCGGCCCGTCGGGCCGAGATCGGAATTCAAATGTCCGAACAGCCGTAACGGAAGGTGTTCAAATGCCAGAAGATATCGGTTCTCCCCACGTACCCAGCCAGCCGGTCGTCGTCCAAGAGGACACTCACCAGAACGAGGTCCCGGACAACATCGACTCGGACCTGTACTCGGCTGACAGTCCCACCAACTCGTTCCACGAGTTCACGATCGAGCAGGGGGACGAGCTCGTCGAAGCACTTCGCGAGAACGGCTACACGGTCGAGTTCAGAGACCGGTAACGACCGATCCGGACGCTGCCCACTCGGTCATAACCCCCCGCGACGCCCCGAGCGATCGCGTCGCGCCCCGTTTAGCGCAGATTCAGCCGCTCGTCTCCCATCTCTCTCCCCCGATCGACGAGCGCGGTGCCGTACTCGGTGCGTCTCCGGTTCCACGCCGCGAGCGCGTCGTCGACCGACTCGTGACTCGCTAGGGCGTCGGCGAGCGCGGTCGCGTCGCCCGCCGACTTCGCCGTCCCGGCGGCCGTGTGCGGGCGGGCGACGAACGCGGCGTCGCCGAGGAGACACGCCCGATCCGCGACCATCGACGGCACCGTCAGGTCGTATATCGCCTGGACGAAGAGGTCCGGTGTCTCGCCGACGAGCGTCTCGAACACGGGCGGGAGCGTCGCCGCGCGCTCGCGCTGTCGGCGGCGAACCGGGTCGCGCAGCCGACCCGGCGCGACGGAGCGCCGCCGCTCGGTGCCGCTCGTGTCCGTGAATATCGCCTCTCGGTCCCGACCGTCGAGGGTGTCGTACCACACCCAGTTGAGGCGGCGCGACCCCGGCTCGGTCTCCCCGTCCGCGCCCGGAATGAAGTACGCGAGGATGAGCTGGTCGGCCCCTTGGTAGAACGTGAACGTCCCGTCGAACGCCTCGACGCACGCGGTCGAGAGGTCCGCTTCGTCGACGACGCCGCGCCACGCGACGTAGGAGGCGAACTCCGGCTCCGCGTCCGGATACAGCTGCGCGCGCGTCGTCGACTGACCGCCCTCGGCGGCTACGACCAGGTCCGCCGTCCGCTCCGTCTCGCCGGCGATCGTGGCGGTGGCCGCCTCGGGCGAGACGCTCGTGACCTTCGCCCCGGTCTGATACCGCTCGTCGGGGAAGGCGTCGCGGAGCTGCCGATAGAGCGCGTCCCACGACGTGAACACCATCGTCTCGGGCGCGGCGCGTTCGACGTCGCCGCTCTCCGTGAGGAACCGACGCTCGTGCGACCGCGTCGTGATCGCGTCCGGGTCGACGACGTCGTGGTCGGCGAGGAACCGGCGGATGTTCTGCTGGGCGACGATACCGCCGCCGCGGCTCTCGAGCGCTCCCGCCGACCGCTCGTAGATGGTCGGGCTGTGGCCCGAGCGCGCGAGCGCGATGCCGGTGAAGAGTCCGCCCATCGAGCCGCCGGAGATCAGCACGTCGAGCCCGGAACCGGACGGACGGGACTGGTCCTGAGACACGCTCGCCCGTTCGTGCGTGACGGGTGAAAGCCCACGGATCCGTCGCGCGCCGCGGGCGCGTCCGCCCCCGCCAGTGGAATTAATTGGGCCGGTGACGAGAGTATTAACGTGAGCGAACACCACCCGTCGCGGTTCATGCTGGCGTCGTCGGCCGTCTGCCTCCTCGCGTGTGCCGGGGTCGCCGTCCTGCCGCTGTTGCTCGGGACGTCCAACGCGTTCGCCGGAAGTATCAGTTCGAGCGGCCTGCTCGGGGTCGTGTTCGCGGCGCGGAGTCTCCAGCTCCTGCGGGCGGCGGGAACGCCCAGCCTCCCGCCGGCCGTCCTGACGACGATATTCGGGGGCTGGTTCATGCTCGCGCCGCTGCTCTACCCGGACGTCGGGGTCCTGCCGACCGCCGGCACGCAGCTCGGCGGGACGATGATCGCCACGTTCGGCCTGTACGTGACCGTCGCCGGCGTCACCGCGGAGTGATCGCGACGGAGCGGGTGTCCGCGTGGGGTCCCGTTCGGCAGTCGCTTCGGATCGCTTTCACCGCCCGCCGACGGGTAGTGGTACCGAGTGCGACATCGCCGACCCGCGACGGATAGGTGCCCCTGTTCGGCGGCGTCTCTCTCCGCTCACACCCGTCTGCTCTCTCGGAAGGTAACGGTCCCGTCGTCCGACTCGACGGTGGTTACGATGGTTATCCAGCCGTCGTTCTGGCTGACCTTCCCTGCGTCCAGCAGCGAGAGCTCGACGCGCTCGGTCGCCGTGTGGGACGCACCGCCTTCGAGCGTCCCGACGTCCACCGTGCCCTCCCAGACGACGTCGTCGGTGTCGGTGTCGTTCTCGCCGGCGTAGATCCGCGTGTAGGTCGTGACCCCGGTCGCGGTCTCGTTCCGTTCGTTGTTCAGCGTCGCGGTGACGTCCCGACAGGTCGTCCCGCACTCGGTGGTCTCGTCGACCGTGAACGTGAACGGCTCCGCGGCGGTGGTCCCGCTCTCCGTGGACCCGCCCTCGTCCGTCGAACTTTCCGTTGGGAACTCCTCACCGCCCGAGTCTTGCGCGCTGCCGCCGGGAGCGGGACCCGGGCCGGCGTACAGCATCGCGCCGGCCGCGGCCGTGAGAACGACGAGGGCGAGCACGGCGCCGATAACGGAGGACCGCTTCATTCGGGATCAACTCGTTGCGAGCGACGCTCGGGTGCTCCCGTGCTCGACGGTGACGCCGGCGAGCGCGGGTCGGGGAGTTTCGCGGTCATCACACGCATCGTTCGGACGGCCGACCACATAAGAAGGTACAATCGTAAAGGCGGATTCACGCGTTTGAGCCCCTTTCAGACCGATTTAAGACGGTTTTTCGCGGCGCACCGGCGTCGTGTCAGTTGTCCCGCCGCCGCCGACAACCGGGGTGCCGAATAGACGGGCCGCAGCGAGGCTAGAACGCGTCCGAGTCCAGCACGCGGTGCGGGACGTTCCGATCGCGGAGCTTGGACGTGTGTCGCGGGATCTCGTCGGTCACCGCGACGAGGAGCACGTCGAGGCCGAGCATCCCCGCCTCGGCGACGCCCTCCGCGGTCCCGAACCGGATGTCCGGCGAGGTGTCGCTCCGCGAGACGAGCGCGTACGCCTCCGTGCCGGCGACCGCGACGAGACCCTCGTCCGGGACGTGCGTCGAGACCACGTCGGGACTCAGGCGGTCGTCGTCGGTGACGGTCGGGACGGGGAGCACCGAGACGCTCCCCGTCTCGTAGTCCACGACGCCCTCGAAGTCGGCGACGCCGACGGCCTCGCCCGCCGCGGCGCTCGTGACGCTGACCGCGGTCGCCGTCCCACCGGCGGGGTTGGCGTGGAGGACGCCGTCGCGCATCACCAACCCGACTTCGCTGCCTTCCGCGACGTCGTCGAGCGCGACGGCGGCGTCGACCTCGACGCTGCCGAGGACGTCGGAGTTCACCCGTTCGAGGTACGCCTCTAGGTCGTCCGTCCGAGAGATGAGCCAGTCGACCCCCTCCTTCGTCACCTCGTACCGACCGCGGCCTCCCTTCTCCACGTAGCCGGACTCCGCGAGGTCGCGGACGTAATCGCTGACCGCCTGCGACGTCACGCCGATCGCGTCCGCGATCTCGCCCTGGCTCACGGCCGGCTGGCGGGCCGCGATCTCCACGAGGATCTGATACCGGGTCGCGTTCCGCTTGTTCTCGAGGACGTCCGGCGATCCGCCGCCCGCTGGGTCTCCCATTACCCGACCTTCGACCGCCGAAAATAAAGTCTTGTTGTCGATCAGCCGCGATACCTGCGACGGATGCGGTTCTCAGCGTTCGGGATATAAATTGAACTTTTCTCAATACAGCTCTAGTTGTTTCTCGGTGCGATTCACTTGTACCCTGTGCGTGCGGGCGACGAAACGACCGCACGACCTAGAGGCGGACCGCCCGGAGCGTCGCGGTTCGACGCATACTTCGCCGTCGGCGGCGACCTCCGCGTGAATGAGTCGCTACGGGACGGCCGGCCGGTTCCTGCTCCTGTGTGCCGTCTGGGGAACGGCGTTCATGGCGACGGACGTCGGGCTGGCCGATCTACCTGCGGTACCGTTCGCGGCCGTGCGCTTCGACGTCGCCGCCGCGCTGCTGTTCGCCGCCGTGTTCGCCTCCGGCACGGACGTCCGCCCCCGGACGCGAGACGACTTCGTCTACGTGCTCGTCGGCGGCGCGCTCATCATCGGCGCGCACCACGCGTTCCTCTTCGCCGGCCAGCGGTACGTCGCGGGCGGGGTCGCCGCCGTGCTGTTGGGGCTCGTCCCCGTGGTGACGCCCGCGCTCACGCGGCTCGCCTCCACGGACGAGGAGTTCACCGCCGCCACCGCGCTGGGCGTCGCGCTCGGGTTCGCGGGGGTCGTCGTCATCGCCGACCCAGACCCCGCGAACGTCGCGGACAGCGTCCTCGGCGTCTCGCTCGTGCTCGCCGCCGCGCTCGCGTTCGCCGTCGCCGCGGTCGTCACGCACAGCCGGTCGCCGTCGATGCCGTTCCTCTCGACGCAGGCGTGGATGATGGGCGTCGGCGCCGTCGTCCTCCACGTCGCAGTGTTCGCGCTGCCCGGCCAGTCGTTCGCGGCCGCAACGTGGACACCGTCCGCGCTCGCTGCGCTCGCGTACCTCTCCGCGGTCGCCGGCGTCGGCGGCTTCCTGCTCTACTTCACGTTGCTGGACGACCTCGGCCCCATCGAGATGAGCTTCATCGAGTACGTGATTCCCGTGTTCGCGGCGCTGGCGGGCTGGCTCGTGCTCGGGCAGGAAGTGACGCCCGCGACCGTCGTCGGGTTCGCGTTCATCGTGGCGGGGTTCGTCGCCGCGAAGTGGCGGACGCTTCGGGGCATATAGCGACGCGCGGGTCCGGTCCTCGGAGAGCGTTCTCTTCGACAAGTTCGAGTGACCGCCGAGCCGCTGTGTGAACCGCGGTCGGCCATCTGGACCGCTATCCTCGCCGACACGCCATCTCCCCCGGCTCGGAACGGCGATCTCCGACACGCGATGCTCTGCTTCGTGTCCGCGGTCTGAACCACGGCTCTCCAGCGTGTTCCGCGTGTCCGCTGCTGGCGAATACCATTGCGCGCGAGAGACGGGGAGCGTCTCAGCCACGGTGGCCACCGGCGAGGTGATTCACTCTTCGGTGGTTCCCAATCGAGGTCGGGGTCGAAGGGGCCATCGAGATGGCAGTCAACGAACCGTACGAGTTTGAACGCAGGTTCGATCGAGGGATCGCTCGCGATACCGAGTCGAGGCGCCGGCTCAACAGCGTCATGTCATCGGATACTTGTACGCGAGCGCGTTACCGAACATCGTGACAGACGACCAGGGCGGGTTCGAACACGTCCGCGAGAACGTCGACGGTCACCCGATGCTGAGTTTGCTCGGCTACGCCAAACGCTACTGGCCGACGCTCACGCTCGGCGTGCTTGCGGCGTTTCTCACCAGGTTCGCCCGGCTGGTGCCACCGATTGTCGTCGCAGCTGCCATCGATCGAGCGATCCGCGGGTCGGCTGACGCGGGGCTGTTGACCGACGTCGGCTTGCTGCCGCCGGGCGAAATCACCGGCGAAGCGGCTCGCCTCGCGGTGCTCGAACAGCTCGTGCTCATCGCGGTGCTCGCGTACGTGGTCCGGTCGGTCTCTCGGTTCGTGTCCCGGTATCTGCTCCAAGCGACTGCGCAGAAGGTCCAACGTGATCTGCGGAACGACACGTACGACCACCTTCAGCGGCTCTCGATGGATTTCTTCGCCGATCATCAGACCGGCGGAATGATGTCGATTCTCAACAGCGACATCAATCGGCTCGAGCAGTTCCTCAACACGGAGTTCCGACAGCTCATCCGCGTCGTCGCAACGGTCGGCGGCATTGCGATCATTCTCTGGACGTACTCGCCGAAGCTGGCGCTCATTGCGCTCGCACCGGTCCCGGTCATCGGACTGGCGAGCAGCCGGTTTCTCACCTGGATCGAGCCTCGATATAAGTCGATCCGCGAGACCGTCGCGCGGCTGAACACGCGGCTCGAGAATAACCTCGGCGGCGCCGCGGTGATCAAGGCGTTCGACCGGTACAGCTTCGAGCACGGCCGGGTCGCCGAGCAGAGCGAGGCGTACCACGACGAAAAGGTCGCAGCGCTGCGCATTCGACGCGGGTTCTTCGCGACCTTACGGCTGCTGACCGGCGTCGTGTTCGTCCTCGTGCTCTACATCGGCGGGACTGACATCATCACGGGCGTTCCCGGTGAGGCAGGGGCGCTGACCCTCGGCGGATTCGCGCTCTTTTTCCTCCTGTTGCGGCGGCTGTACTCGCCGATGCGTCGGGTCGGGAAGTCAGCGAACAAGTACCAGCTCGCGAAGTCCAGCGCCGAGCGCGTGTTCGGGCTGCTCGACCGCGAGCCCACAATCACCAGCCCCGACGGAGCGCACGTCCCCGATTCGATCGACGGAGCGGTCACGTTCGACGACGTGACGTTCGCCTACGGGGACCGCGAGCCGGTGCTTCAGGACGTCTCACTCGATGTGCCGTCGGGAACGACGATCGGGCTTGCCGGGGCAACCGGAGCCGGGAAGTCAACGCTGTTGAAACTCATTCCCCGGTTCCACGATGTCAATGACGGTGCAGTCCGGGTCGATGGGACTGACGTCCGGGAGTACGACCTCCAGTCGTTGCGGGACGCTATCGCCATTGTCGAGCAGAATCCCTACCTGTTCTCAGGAACCGTCGCGGAGAATATCGCATACGGCGACCGCGAGATACTCGACTCCGAGTGGTCGGACGGCCCCAATAAGAGCGCCCGCGACCAAGTTGAGCGGGCGGCTGAGGCCGCCGAAGCTGACGAGTTCATCGAAGACCTCCCCGACGGGTACGACACCCAGGTCGGCGAGCGAGGTATCAAACTCTCCGGCGGCCAGCGGCAGCGCCTCGCCATCGCCCGCGCACTACTCAACGATCCCGAGATCATCGTCTTTGACGAGGCCACATCGGACGTTGACACGGAGACCGAGGAACTAATCCAAGAGAGCCTCGAGCGCTTGGTCGAGGAGCGGACCGCGTTCATCATTGCCCACCGGCTGTCAACGATTCAGAACGCCGACGAGATCGTCGTGATGGATCAGGGCCAGATCGTCGAACAGGGGGTTCACGCGGAACTGGTTGCGAGCGGCGGTACATATGCGAACCTCTGGCAAGGGCAGGCTGAGGCGTCTCCTGCCGACGACTGACTCTCGACCGGGGGTCCTGTTGGGACGCCAGACCGACTCTCCGCCGGTCGGTGAAATGTAGTTCGGCAATAGACGATCTCAAAATGGCCAACCCCGGATGAGCCCGTTCTAGAATTGGTTGTTTGGCGCGTTCATACCGCTCTCTGACCACTCGACAGTATGGATCGCTTCGTCGACCGAGAGTCCGAACGCTCGGGACTTCGGGAGTGCTACGAATCCGACGAAGCCGATACAGCCGTGGACTGCTGGGGCCGCGTTGTCGCTTACAGCCACCCCTGAAGCGGTGGACTTCCGCTCGCTACGTGTCAAGTGGCAAGATTGCCCACAGTATCGTGCGCGTTTTACCACCAAACTCTCTCGGCCCCTGTCCGGTTGGAATAGAGGTAGTAGCCTGACATCTGCGTTCTGACGGATGGACGGCCAATTTTGAGGAGTGTCAGCCACAGCCGGAGACACTTACTGACCGTCGCCGAGACTGAGTCGCATCCCCGCGAGCCCGGCGAGCAGCAAAGCCCAGCCAACCAGACCCAGCGGCGTGGTTGGGAACGTCGGCCCAGCAAAGCTCAGGTCTGCCGCCAGCACGATGCCGACGAGACTCAGAGCGGACCCTACCCCCATCAATTTCCACTTCATGCCGACCAAAGCATCGCTCCGATAGCAGGTGAGTCTTGATGTGACGCCGGATACGATATACCGCACCAGAAGAATAGATTAGAGATTTTATCCTTGAAGTCATGTATCGACGTCCGGTCAGAGTGGCTAACGACGCCGATTTGTGGCGAAAGCTGTCCGCAGTCATGCTGTGTCTCGCAGTGGTCGCGACCCCGGATCGGTGCGGTCACCACCAGTGCGGCCGCAGTCCCCACGCAGACGAATGACTCGACAACGCAGCCGACAGTTGAGAATAGCTCACCGGACCTTCGGCAAGCAGAGATCGACGAACTCGAAGTCAACAGTGGCGAGGACCTAGCGGTTCTCGGATAAAACATTCTGGATGATCATATTTGCGTATATCATAACCCGTAGTAACAAAATTCAACCCGAGACGTCTACGACGCTCTCGAAAACGAGTAACTCCGCAGTTCCCATCTGCCGGCTTCCTAAATGAAATCTGAGTGAAAAAGAGATGCTAGTCAGGTGTCCGTTTCATCTCGGCGAATTAGCATAAAGAGTAGAACCGAGAGTACGATCATGAGTATGGCGAACCACTGGTCGTCAGTGAGAACGCTATCGGACTCCGTTGCTGTCATTGTCAATGCGAAGTGGCCTGAGACCGTCTCGCTACTGAATACGTGTAGGTATCAGTGAAGCGGCTTACTCGCTGAGTTCGTCGAGTTTCTGCTTGATCTCTTCGAGTTTGAAGTACGACGCCACGGCGAGGATCGTTGTTGGCCAAAGGCCGACGAATTGGCCTCGCTGTTTGTCCCCACGGACGTAGTAGAAGTACAGTGCGAGCGCGACCGATCCGATGGATGCGATCACGGCTGTCCCCAGACCGCCGGTATCAATATCGTCTACCAGTTCAGTCGCAGTTTCGTCTGATTCGTCCACACACTAACAAGAATCCCAAGGGGTATAGGAGTTTCCCTCAGTGGCGTTAGTGGCACTCTCAGCAACTCTAGAGCGCTTTTTTCTTCTCCGACGGCTGGTCATCGCCACCTTCGATACCTTCGTGCTCTCGGGTCCGCTTCCAAGTGGTGTAAATCTCGATAAACGCCAGCAGACTGAGGATCACACCGGCTCCGATCATCACCGTATCTGCGTCAATAGATCTCATAGGGCTGTTAGGGCCTCAACAGGTAAATGAACTAGTGGCAACCACATCCTTCCCCGGAGAGAAACGGTGTGGCGTCGTTGAGACAGACGAAGCCAGCTATTGAGACTCTCGCAGTCACAGCACTGCGCCGAAGGCTTATCGGCGTACCTCTCGTATATACTGTAATGAGACGGAACTCAGACGATGACGAGGATCCGTTCGGTAGTTCGTTTGGCGGAATCGAGGACCTGCTAGCTGGGATGGCCGGTGGTGACGACGCACCCGTTGATGTCCACGAGTATGACGACGAGATCCGAGTGGTCGCTGAACTCCCTGACGTTGCGGCAGACGACGTCAAGATCCAGTGTGATGGGCGTACCGTCGCGATCTACGCCGCTGTTACACCTCGGCCGGTCGTGACACGCGTCGACCTGCCGTCGTACGTCAACGACCAGTCGACAGAGTGGAGTCTCAACAATGGCATTCTCGAGATATCGTTGGATCGTGACACCGACCCCGCAAATATCGGCTTCCATTAACCAAAGACGACATGACCCCTGTGCGTGGAGAGAGTCGCTTGGACACGGCAACGAGGCCACTCTGGTCCGGGCATGCTCAAACCAGCAGTTACGATAGGCCTCCGGAACTACGCACGGAGCCTTCCTGAGAAGATCGCGACGGTCCTGTAATCTGTCATGGTTGCGTTGGTTGATAGGAGAGACGATTCCGCGGCACAAAACGTAATCCGCTGGCCTCGGGTGGACGTGTATGGACGATAGGCCGTTACACGAGCAGATGGAGAGGTACGAAGCGTTGTCGAGCGAGGCGACTGAGGCGGCAAAGGAGCGCGATAAGACAGGCGCGGAGATCGGAAAACGGCTGGCAGCGGCAGTCACCGATGCCACCGAGCAGCGCGGGGCGAACGTCGAAATGACGGAACAGTCGTCGGACGGGCATCGGTACCGGTTCAAAGCGCGCCTTGACCGTGCGGCACTGGTCGCCGCGTTGACCGAGACTCTTCCCGACGGGTTCGTCGTGTCGCACGTCAACACGGATGGGACCCTCTCAGTGGAGTGGACCGGTCACGACCGTACGCCTTCAAAACGCGAACACGGCGCAGTTCTGAAAGCCATCATCGCCGAGGAGGTGGTGGTAGACGACGACGGTCTCGTCGAATCGGTCCCGACGCGCGAGCGAGTGCTCTCACGGGCAGTCGAACTAGGAGTCGACGAGGATGACGCAGCTGCGCGGTTGAGTCGGTTGGCAACTCTGGATGTCGTGGACCTTGCGGATGGGCGGGTCTACCCAGACGAGAACTTCTCTCGATACTGACGGCAGTGGGTAAAGGCCGCGTGGGCCCGGCTGAGGCCGACTTCGACGAGTGTGTTACCGTGTATCACGAATACGCCTCGATGACGGCCACCGGCATTTAGGTGCGTCACGCCCTACCATGGTTCAATGCCAGAGTACGCGAACTATCTCGACGGCATCGTCCACGAACCAACCCAGACCGACGGGGACGGGGTTGATCTAACAGTCGCTGAAATCTACGAGGTCACCGATCCGGGTCGTGTCGACTTCGGCGGCGGCGAACTCGAAGCTGCCGCCTCCGAACCGCGGGAGTGCGAGAAGCGGTCTCCAGACGACGAGTACGGGTGGTGGTCGCTCGACCCCGGCACGTACCTCGTCGAGTACAACGAGTCGATCCCCGGGGATGACCTGCGATTTACCGTCCAGACGCGGGAGGCTCTGTTAGAGCGGGGGGCCTCTCACCCCACGCTCCATGTCGTGTCGCTCCCGCGAGTCCCACTGTCGATCGGCGGCGCCGGGATCAGCGTCAAGGAGAACGCCCGGATATCAACCATCGTTGACGCTGATCCGGCGTGAGTATCACGACGAGAGTCGAACGATAGAATCGCTGTCGAGAGGTTTCAAGTAAGCCGCAGACCTCGCATTACGTACGCTTCCAGTAGAGTATGTCTAACCCGAAAGACCATCCGGAAACGTGGCTGCTCGACATGGACGGAGTACTAATACACGAAGAAGTTGCCCTCCCCGGAGCTCGAGAGTTCGTCGCCCGCCTCCGAGAGGAGGGACGAGAGTTTCTGGTACTCACTAACAATTCGATCTACTCACGGTGTGACTTGTCGGCGCGTCTTTCGGACGTCGGGCTCGATATCCCCGAAGAGCGGATCTGGACCTCGGCAACGGCTACGGCACAGTTTCTGTCCAACCAGGCGCCGAACGCTTCGGCGTACGTCATCGGCGAAGCGGGACTGGAGACAGCGCTTCACGACGTTGGGTACACGCTGACCGATTCCGACCCGGATTTCGTGGTTCTGGGCGAGAGCCGTACGTATTCGTTTCAGGACTTCACAACGGCCCTCCGACTGATCGACCAAGGGGCCCGGTTCATCGCGACGAACCCGGACGCGACTGCTCCCTCACCGGAGGGTCCACTCCCGGCTACGGGTTCAGTCGCCGCGTTTCTCACGGAAGCTACCGGCCAGGAACCGTACTTCATTGGCAAGCCCAACCCGATCATGATTCGAAGCGGCCTGAACCGAATCAACGCTCACTCCGAGTCGACGGCGATGATCGGCGATCGCATGGATACGGACGTCGTGGCCGGTATCGAGGCCGGCTTGACCACGTATCTCGTTCTCACGGGATCGACCGACCGTGACGAGATTACCGAGTTTGCGTACCAGCCGACCGAAATCGTGGACTCCATCTCTGCTGTGATTGAGAGTATCTAAATCGGCGAGCATCTACGAATCGACCGCCCCCAAACCAAGCGGTCAGTGAATCCGCTCTTTGAGAACCACGCAAACAGCGCGTCCGTAATTCAGGGTCCCATCGTACGTTTGACCGAGGACGGGATCCACCGATGTGTTCGCTGTGACACGGCCGGCACCGCCAACGACGACACGTACTGCGCGAACTGCGGAAGCATCAACTGCGACTCGCATATCAAGACCGAGCAGTTGAATGGACTCCCGTCTGTCCCGGATATGCGGTGACCGAGCGGTTCGCGTTCAAAATTCTCATCACTCGAACTGAATCATGTAACAGGTTCCCCAGACGGAGGCGATCAACCTACGGAAGCCGGTTGAGTTAGGAACTTCCGACTCCCGAAATCACTATTTAGGCACTAAAAGGTCTGAGAAGGAAGAAATCGCACGGTTACGGTCCGTGCGTACTACGTATGGGTTGGGGCGGATTCGAACCGCCGGCCTGCTCCGTGTGAAGGAGCCGTC
>NZ_CAKZRO010000161.1 GCF_937146585.1 uncultured Halorubrum sp.
CGCGTCGGGGACCGTGAATTTAATAGCCGGACAGGGACCTCACGAGGTATGGAACGCGTAGACGTCGCGATCGTGGGCGGCGGGCCGGCCGGGTCGTCCGCGGCGCACGCGGCCGCGACCGGCGGGGCGGACGCCCTGGTCGTCGAGAAGGGGGTCCCCCGGGCCGACCGCGACGGCCTCGGTCCCGACTCGACCGACGCGGCCGGCATCTTGGATTACTGGGTGGACATCATGGGGATCCACCCCGACGAGTTCGACGACGGGGTCGTCCAGCGCGAGCTGACCCGCGCCGAGTTCCGCGGGCCCGACGAGTCGGCGACGCTGACCTCGACCGGCATCGACTCCTCGTACGACAAGTTCGGGTACACCTTCCAGCGCGCGCGGTTCGACGACTGGCTCCGCGACCGGGCCGAGGAGGCGGGAGCCGAGTACCGCGTCGGGACCTCCGTCCGCGGCGTCGACACGGACCTCTCGGTGGCGCCCGGCGACGACGACCCCCGTCACGCGATCGAGCTCGCGGACGGCGGCACCGTCGGCGCTGACTTCGTCGTCCTCGCGGACGGGCCGCAGCGGACGGTGACGAACCGCGTCCTCGACGAATACCTGCCCGCGGACGCGCAGGCCTCCGAGCGGCTGGCCTCCCGGACCGCGAACCACATCGCGTACCAGGAGTACCGGCGCGTCCCGGAGGCGGTGTTCGAGGAGGTCGAGGACGCGCTCGTCTTCTGGTGGGGCGTGATGCCGGGCGAGACCGCGTACCCGTGGGTATTCCCCAACGCGGACCGCGTCTGCCGGGTCGGGCTGACGATGCCGATCGGCCTCGAGATCGACGCGGTAGACGCCTCGGAGTACGCTCTCCTCCGCGAGGACGACGAGTCGATCCCGCAGGGCGGCGAGTACGTCCGACGGCTGCTGGAGTGGCAGTACGGCGACGAGTACGACATCGAGGAAGACTTCCCGCTCGTCGAGGAGGCCGGCAAGCGGGACGGGACGGAGACGTATCCGATCTCGTCGACCCGCCCGATCGACTCGCCCGTCGAGGCCGGGATCGCGGTCGCGGGCGGCGCGATGGGGACCACCTCGGCGTTCCACGAGGGCGGCGACCACGTGGCGGTGCGGACCGGTGCCATCGCGGGCGAGCTCGCCGCCGAGGGCGACATGGCCGCGTACAACCGCCGCTGGAAGGAGGCGATCGGCGACGAGGTCGTCCGCAACGTGACGATGGCGGACATGGTCGCCGACTACGGGCCGGCCGACTGGAACCGCGTCATCGGCGCGGCCGACGCGATGCTCGCCGCCGAGACCGGCGACGACCTGCTCTCGCAGCCGTACCGCTCCGGGTGGGAGTCGCTGAAGCTGCTGGTCGGGTACAAGTGGAACAAGCGACGGGTGAAGAAGGGGTACGTCGGCATCGACGAGAGCGAGTACGTCTACTGACGCGTCGCCCACACCGGCGCCGCGCGGTCGCGCGTGACTGACTGAGCAGTCGCGGGAACGCCGGAACCGACGGCTACCGGATGACGGGGGCCGACAGCTCGACCGGCTCGTCGTCGATCCCCGCCACGTCGACCGGCTCGGCCTCGTGGGTCGGCCACCGGCCGGTCTTCGTGAGCCGTTCGGTCAGGTCCGGCGCGACGAGGTGCGTGTCCTCGCTCTTGGTTCCGCGAACGGTCGGATTCCACGCGTAGCCCATCGGCCGGCGGACCGGCTCGTCGCCGTCGGGCGCGGCGAACCACTCCCGGCTCGCGAACCCGGCGGCGCCGCCCTGGTGGTGGTTCTCCCACTCGTCGGCGAAGCCGACGGCGTCGTACGCCGCTTGGATGACTTCGAAGACGTCGCCGGCGGTGTCCGGCGCGTCGTCGCCGTCGTCCGAGAGCGTCCCGGCCGCGGCGGCCTCGGTGGCTCGGATCGCGGTCGCCTCGATACGCGCGGCGGCGCGGTGGCGCTCCTCGAACCAGTCCGGGGCGTCGAAGGCGACCGTGCGCGTCATCGAGGCGTAGAGCCCCGCGCGCTCGCCGGTGACCGACACGAGCGCGTAGTCGCCGAGCGCGGCGTCGGTCGGCGTGTAGTGGCGGTACGCCTGCGCCCGCTCCGCGCCGCCGACGAGCAAGACCGGCGTGTCCACGTCGCGGGAGGCGAGCGAGATGTCGATGCCGGCCGCGACCTCGTACTCCGGGTCCTCGGGTTCGAGATTTCGGCAGACGGTCTCGACCGCGATGGCGACTTCGCGGCCCAGTTCGCGGTACCGCTCGACGTCGTCGTCGGTGAGCGGCTGCCGGAGGCGGCTCCCGTCGACGCTCTCGAAGCCGGGCACGTCGAAGTCGGCGGCCGCCGGCGCGGGCGAGCGCTCGGCGACCGCGTCCGCGAGCGAGTCCGCGTACCACGGGAACGACTCGACCGCGAACGCGTCCGGGAGCTCCTCGTCGGCGAGCCGGTCCGCCTCGATCTCGTCGGTGATCACGCGGAGTCCGCCGTCGTAGCCGGCGGCCGCGACGCCGGTCGTCGCGTCGGCGTCGACGACGTTGTCGCCGCCGGTGAGCCACGCGAACCCGTTCGGGCGCGCGAACCAGACCGCTTCGAGCCCGCGCTCGTCGAGGTACGCGTCGAGCCTGTCCGTTCGGGCAGCGAGGTCGACCATACGACCCGACTCTCAGCGAGTCAGTAAAACCGGTCGGAACCCGGCCGGCGCGCACCTCGACCGGTGCGGATCGGTCGGGAGCCGGAGCGAATCGACCGCTCGACGGCCGTCGGCTCCGCGAGCGTCGCTCCGCCGTCTCCCGATCCACCGCGGCCGACGGGCCCGGCGGGGCGGCGCGAAACGAAAGGTTCAATTACGTCCCACGGAAACGACGAGATGCGTCAGTAAGCCCCTGCGGGTTGGTAGTCTAGTCCGGTTATGACACCTCCTTGACATGGAGGAGGCCGGCAGTTCAAATCTGCCCCAACCCACTTTTCTCGACACCGCAGTCGCGCCCGGTTTCTTTCGACAGCGCGGTGCCACGGACTCGAAGCGGGGAACGGAGCGAGCGAGGCGACCGCAGTCCGAATCGGCCCCAGCGGTCGGGACGGCGGTCGTCCTCGATCGACGGCCGATCGCCGATCACCGCCGCGAAGTCACTCGCGTGGCTCGGACGCTCGATCGAAAGAAGTTCCCCGGGGACCGGATGGGGCGTTCATCCGGCGCATGCGTCTGAGCGGACCCGGGCGATCGTTACCGCGAGAGGTCACCGATCGTGTAGTTGACCCGCACTTTTCCGGGATTGCCCTGATCCGAGCTGATCGTCACCTCTTGGCTGACGGTCTTGGGCTCGCCACACTGGAGGACGATATCCGTCGTCGACTCGCCGTAGTCGTCGTTTCCGGTAAACCAGTCCGACGGGACTTCACGCTCGGTCACTTTCGTCGTGAGCTGCTTCGTGAGCGAGCGGCCCACGGGAACCTGGAACGACTCGATCGACTGCGCGATGTTCTGTGAGCTGCCCGTGGGAAGCCGAACCGACTCGGTGGCCGACTGCTCTCCGTGTACATCGCTTTCGATGGTTAATTCGAGTGCTCCCTCGCCCGCCCCCTGGCCGCTGATGAAGTCAACGCTCTCCATGCGGATCGTCACCTGGCACTCCTCACCAACGGGGGGTACGGGCGCCGACATTTTGTTCACGCGAAGTTGGACGTGGCTCGGGTTCTCGATGTCGATGGACTTGATCGCCCCGTGGACTCGGTAGCCGTCGGCACCGGCCCAGACGGTCCCTTCGGTGGTGCTACCTGTCACCGGCGCGTCACTGTCCCGACTGACGTTCACGCCGTCCAACATCCCGTCAACCATGTCGATCTGTCCGGTCGCGTCGATAGTGTAATCGGATCGTCCGTCCGGTTCTAATCCCTCCAATACGACGGTGTGTTGGGGGTTGGCCATGGTGTGTTACACCATACCTAATGATTGATTAATAATATTTAAAATTTGTTATTATTGCCGGGTTAGCCACTCCGACCGTTCGACCGTGGAACCAGTACACCCCACACGGTCGGGTAACGGGTTGGTTGAGCCTCCGCGGGTGGTTACACGCTACCACGGATGCGGGGGACACAGACGGCCTCTCGTACGGGGAGGAGACTCCCGTCGAACCGCTTGAACGGCGCCGCAGCGTGATGCGAAGTTTCTTTTACTTCACCCCGGAGGATACGCGTAGATGAGCGACGGAGGCGGCCGAACACCGGACCGGACCGAATCGACGACTTCGAAGCGTGACGCGGCCGACTCTCTCGCTCCGGACGCGTCGACCGCCTCCGCCACGATCGCCGACGACGACGGCCCCTCAACCGGACGGCTGGTCGTCGTCTGCGGCCTGCCCGGCGTCGGGAAGACGACCGTCGCCGAGCGGGTCGCGGCCCACGTCGACGGGCGGATCCGTCGGACCGACGTGATTCGCAAGGAGCTGTTCGACGACCCCGAGTACACCGACGCGGAGACCGAGGCCGTCTACGCCGAACTCCTCGCGCGCGCCCGCGACGACGTCGACGCCGGCGACGCCGTCGTCCTCGACGCGACGTTCGCGGACGCGCGGTTCCGGGCGGACGCCCGCGAGACGGCCGCCGCGGCCGCCGCCCAGTTCGACCTCGTCGAGGTCGCCTGCGACGAGGCCGTCGTCGAGCGCCGGATCGAGCGCCGCGACGGGATCAGCGACGCCGACTTCGATATCCACCTCCACTTCAAGGAGCTGTTCGACGAGGTGGCGACCGACCACGTCGTCGTCGACAACTCCGGCACGGAGGCGGAGACGTTCGCGCAGGTCGACGCCGCGTTCGGGGAGAACGGGACCGGCGAAGACCAGCCGAGCGGTCACGGCGACCGCTCGGCCCCGGTCACCGACGCGGAGTAGGCGGCGGCGTCCACGGCTCGGCTGTCGTGCGAGCAGATCGCATGACGGGGGTACACACGCGTCTCCAATCACTTATACGGGCGAACGCACTACTGGTGGTATGAGCGAAGAATCCGGGCGGAAGAACCTCCGCATGCCCAACGACGACGAAGTGTTCGCCGTGGTGACGGAACACCTCGGCGGCAACCACGTTCAGCTGCGCTGCGCCGACGGGGAGGAGCGGCTCGGCCGGATCCCCGGCCGCATGAAGTACCGCACGTGGATCAGCGAGGGCGACGTGGTCCTCGCGGAACCGTGGGACTGGCAGGACGAGAAGGCGAACGTCGAGTGGCGGTACGAGGACGAGGACGCCGACCAGCTCCGCCGCGAAGGCCACATCCAGTAATCGGCCGCGCCGGCCGACCTCGCCGTCGGCCGCCTGCGAACCCTCTCTTCTCTCTCTTTCCGACGCGAACCCGACGAGCGATCGCTCAGTCGATCGCCGCGGAGCACGGGCGCCGAGCGCGGCCGCACCGGTTCGCATTCCCGCGCGATCGCCCGAACGGCGCGCCACGGTTCCGCATAGTATTGTGGCTTCTATCCAAAACCGTTATTACGGCGAGGCGCGTACCCGGTTGTATGAGTTCGACAGAAGCCGCCCCGGCGGAGCCGATTCAGCTGGCCGACACCGACGCGTTCGACGCGCACGTCGCGGACCACGACGTGGTCCTCGTCGACTTCTACGCCGACTGGTGCGGCCCGTGTCAGATGATGGAACCGGCCGTGGAGGCGGTCGCGAACGACACCGACGCGGCGGTGCTGAAGGTCGACGTCGACGTCCACCAGGGGCTCGCCGGCAAGTTCGGCGTCCAGGGGATCCCGACGCTGCTCGTGTTCGCCGACGGCGAACCGGTCGAGCGGTTGGTCGGCGCACAGACGGAGCAGGCGCTGACCGACGCGGTCGCCGACGCCGACGCCTGAACCGGGAGGCCCACCCGCGGCCCCCGCGGAAACCGACATCATGAGAACGATCCAACTCGACGCCGACGGTATGACCCCGAGAGAGCTCCGCGCGGACGTCCCCGCCCTCAGCGACGCGGCGTACTTCAACTACGGCGCGCACGGGCCGAGCCCCGAGTACGTCGTCGAGGCGGCCGCCTCGTTCATCGAGGACCACGAGTTCGGCTCGGCGACGACCGACCCGTACGAACACGCCTTCGGGACGTACGACCGGGTTCGCGAGCGGATCGCGGCGTTCGTCGGCGCCGAGCCCGAAGAGATCGCGCTGACCGAGAGCACGACCGACGGGATCAACCGCGTCGCCGGCGCGATCGACTGGGAGCCGGGCGACGTGGTCGTCCGGACCGACCTCGAACACCCGGCCGGCGTCCTCCCGTGGAAGCGCCTCGAACGCGAGGGCGTCGAGGTCCGCGTCCTCGAGACGGAGGACGGCCGCCTCGACCGCGACGAGTACGCCGAGGCGGTGGCGGACGCCCGCCTCGTCTGCTTCAGCGCGATCACCTGGACGCACGGCACGCGCCTCCCCGTCGCCGACCTCGTCGAGGTCGCGAACGACGCCGGCGCGTTCACCCTCGTCGACGCGGTCCAGTCGCCCGGACAGATGCCGATGGACGTGAACGAGTGGGGGGCCGACGCGGTCGCGGCGGCCGGCCACAAGTGGACGCTCGGCCCGTGGGGGGCCGGCTTCCTCTACGTCGACCGCGACGTCGCCGCGGGCCTCGAGCCGCGCGTGGTCGGCTACCGGAGCGTCGCGGACCCGACCGGCGACGAGATCGAGTTCAAGCCCGCCGCGGGGCGGTTCGAGATCGGGACGACGACGGCCGCGGCGCACGTCGGCCTCGTCGAGGCGCTCGACGCGATCGAGGCCGTCGGCGTCGACGCGATCGAGTCCCGGATCGCGTCGCTCACCGACCGGCTGAAGGCGGGCGTCCCCGAGGAGCGACTCCTCAGCCCGCGAGAGCACGAGTCGGGGCTCGTCACGGTCGACGTCGACGACCCCGAGGCGACCGTCGAGCGGCTCGCGGCCGACGACATCGTCGTCCGGTCGCTGCCGCACCCGGACGGAGTCCGGGTGTCGGTCCACGCGGTCTCGACGGAGGCGGAGATCGACCGGCTCCTCGACGCGTTGGAGCCGGAGTGGTGAGCCGCGGCGCGCGGTCTCCGCGGCCCGGGTCGGCGGCGGCCGCCGCTCGACCGGACGCGTTTTAGTGCTCGACGGGCAAGACCGCGCATGGGATTCCACACGTTCGACGCCGACCAGGCCGAGGGGCTGGAGCGACCAGGGCGCTACCGCTGGGTGTCCGCCGAAGAGCTGATCGGGCCGCTGGTCGAGGCCGACGCCGCGGTCGTCGCCGACCTCGGCAGCGGCACCGGGTTCTACACCGACGACGTGGCGCCGCACGTCGAGACCGTCTACGGCGTCGACGTCCAGTCCGAGATGCACGAGTACTACCGCGAGAAGGGCGTCCCGGAGAACGTCGAACTGGTCGCGAGCGACGTCTCGGACCTCCCGTTCGACGACGGCGAACTCGACGGAGCCGTCTCCACGATGACGTACCACGAGTTCGCGAGCGACGCGGCGCTGGCGGAGCTCGCCCGCGTCGTGCGGTCGGGCGGCGTCGTCGTCACGTTCGACTGGAGCGGCGACGGCTCGGGCGATCACGGACCGCCGGTCGACGAGCGGTTCTCGCCCGCGGAGGCGACCGCGGCGTTCGAGGCGGCGGGCTTCGAGGTCGTCTCGACCGCGGGCCGCACCGAGACGTTCGGCGTCGTCGCGCGAGCGCCGTAGTCGGCCCGGGTCGAATCCGCTAAACGACTTCCTCAGAGTCGGAGTCGAACGTTCGTGAAGAAATACCGTTAGGTGCGTCCGGCTCGTAGCCGGTGTATGTCCGTCCGTGTCCGACCGACCGTCGTCGCCGCGCTCGCCCTGCTCGGGACGCTCGCCGCGCGACCGGCCGCGGCCCACGTCGATTACGTCACCGAGGGGTCGGGCGACCCGCTCGACGCGGTGGCGTTCACCGCGGAGGTCCTGTCCGACCCGTTCAACGCGGCGCTGTTCGCGGGGTCCGGGATCCTCGCGCTCGCCGGGCTGGCGGCGTACCTCTGGGTGCGGCCCACCATCGTCGACATCGTCGTCCTCCGCGAGAAGCTCGCCGGCTACGGCGACCTCGTCCCGTGGATGCTGCGGCTCGCCGTCGGGCTCCCGCTCGTCGGGGCCGGTTTCCAGGGGTACCTCTTCGCGCCGACGCTCGCGTTCGATACCGGGGCGAGCCCGCTCCTCCGAGTGCTGTTCATCGGGCTCGGCTTCTTCACCCTCTTCGGGCTGGCGACGCGGATCACCGCGACGGTCGGCCTGCTGACGTACGCGTGGGTGTTCCTCGCGGTCGACTCCCTCGTCTTCCTCGCCGTGGAATACGTCCCGGTGTTCCTCGCGCTGCTGATCCTCGGCGGCGGCCGGCCGAGCGCCGACGACATGCTGCTGGCGGTCGCGAGCACGCCTGGCTCGTACTACGGTCGGGTCGACCCCGTCCAGTACCTGAAGTCGTTCCTCGACCGGACGACCGCCCCGATGCGGCGCTACGTCCCGACGGTGCTCCGGGTCGGGATGGGCGTCTCGTTCGTCTACCTCGGGCTCATCCAGAAGCTGGCCGACCCCGGCAGCGCGCTCCAAGTCGTCGAGAAGTACGACCTCACGGCGGTCGTCCCGGTCGACCCGGGGCTGTGGGTCGTCGGCGCGGGCGTGACCGAGATCGCCGTGGGGATCGCGCTGATCGCCGGCTTCTTCACCCGCGGCGCGGCCGCGCTCTCGTTCGTGCTGTTCACGACGACGCTGTTCGGGCTCCCGGACGACCCGGTCCTCGCGCACGTGGCGCTGTTCGGCATGGCGTCGGCGGTGTTCACGCTCGGGTCCGGGCCGCTCTCGTTCGACTACTGGTTCGGTCGGCCCGCGCTCGACGGCGACGAGTCGGCGGTCGCCGCCGACTGACCGCGACGGCGGTCGGGGACCGCCGACCGCGCCCCGCCGGCGGTTTTTAAGTGACTCTCGCGCGGTGAGGGAGGTATGCGAGTGGACCTCGGCAACGCCCTGGAGACGACTCCGGGGCTCACGACGGAGACGCTGGACCGGCTCGACGACCGCGTCGCGGCCGCGCACGAGCGGATCGCGGCCGGGATGGCCGACGACGAGTTCGGGTACGCCGCCCTCACCCTGCCCGAGACCGCGGACCCGGACGCGATCCGCGCCGCAGTCGACGGGTTCGACAGCCCCGAAGCGGTGTTGACCGTCGGCATCGGCGGCAGCGCGCTCGGCGCGGCGACGCTGTCGAACGCCTTAGAGAGCGACGTGGACGCGTACGTCCTCGACAACGTCGACCCCGACGAGACGCGGCGCCTGCTCGCCGACCTTCCGCTCGGCGACACGGTCGTCAACGTGGTCTCGAAGTCCGGAACGACCGCGGAGACGCTCGCGAACTTCCTCGTCGTCCGCGAGGCGATGGTCGACGCGGGCGTCGACTGGACCGAGCGCACCCTCGTCACCACGGGCGAGTCGGGGAACCTCCGCGAGCTGTCCGACCGCCACGACCTCCCGTCGCTCCCGGTCCCCGACGGCGTCCCCGGGCGCTTCTCGGCGCTGTCGACGGTGGGGCTCGCGGTCGCGGCGCTCCAGGGCCACGACGTCGAGGCCGTCCTCGCGGGCGGCCGCGACGGGATGGACGCGCTCGCCGGGTCGCTGTACGACTCGCCCGCGTACGCCTACGGCGCGGCGACGTACGCGCTCGCGGAGCGCGGCGCGCTCACCAACGCCGTGATGCCGTACGCCGAGTCGCTGGAGACGTTCGCGGAGTGGTTCGCCCAGCTGTGGGCCGAGAGCCTCGGGAAGGACGGCCTCGGACAGACCCCGGCGCGCGCGCTCGGCGCGACCGACCAGCACTCCCAGCTCCAGCTGTACCGCGCCGGGCCGCCGGACAAGCTGGTGACGCTCGTGCGCCCGACCGAGCGCGCCGACGCGCCGATCCCCGAGACCGACCTCGACGGGCTCGCGTACCTCGGGGGCTCGTCGCTCGGCGGGCTACTCGACGCCGAGTTCGAGGCGACGGAGGCGAGCCTCGCGGCGGCCGGCGTCCCCAACGTGCGCGTCGAGATCGACCGCGTCGACGAGCGGTCGCTGGGGCGGCTGCTGTTCGAGATGGAGGCGGCCTGCGTGCTGTACGGCGAGCTCGCGAGCGTCTCGACGTTCACGCAGCCCGCCGTCGAGTGGGGGAAGAAGGCGGCCCGGGGGCTGCTCGGCGGCGGCGACTTCGACGAGGCCGACGCGGTCGCGGAGAAGCGCGAGCTCCGGATCGACTGAGGCAGGCGACCGCCGGGCGAGAGACCGGCGACGCGGTCGCCTTCCGGTGCGTCTAAACCCCCGCGAGCCGTGGCTCCGGCAATGAGCGACGACCCCCTCGGGAACGACGTCGGCGAGCGGGTATTCCGCGTCGCGAGCGCGCTGTTCGCGATCGTGTTCGCGCTGCTCGTCGCCAGCGCGATCACCGCCCCGGGCGCGGACCTCGCCGCCAGCCTCGGCCTGGTGTCGGAGGGCACGACCGGCTACCGACTGCTCCGGACGCTGCTCCAGTTCGCCGGGTTCGCGGTCGCCGCCGTCGGCTACCTCGCGATCACCGGCGAGTGGGAGATCGCCCGCGTCTCCCGGCCCGACGCCCGCGAGGCGGCGATCATCGTCGGCGGCGGCCTCCTCCTGTTCGCGTTCCAGTACGGGGCCCTCCTGCTGCTCGATCAGGTCGGGCTCTCCACCGGGCAGAACCAGGCGGTCGTCCCCACCGGCGACCCGGTGGTCTACTACCTCGCGATGATCGCCGTGTCGCTCGCGGTGGTCGGCCCGGTCGAGGAGCTGCTGTTCCGCGGCGTCGTCCAGGGCGGCGTCCGGCGCGCGTTCGACGCCGTCCCCGCGGTGCTCATCGCGAGCCTCGCGTTCGGCCTGATCCACCTCCCCTCGGTCTCCGGGACGACGGTCGAGCAGTGGGCGTACGTCGGCGTCGTGATCGTGTTGGGGTCGGTCCTCGGCGCGCTCTACGAGTGGACGGACAACGTGGTGGTGCCGGGGCTGGTCCACGGCATCTACAACGCGGTCACCTACGCGGTGCTGCTCGCGCAGGCGGTGTAGCTCGCCGGCGCGGACCGTTCAGAAGTCGGCCTTCCCCCACCGGAGGTCGTCGTATGTCGCCTGCTGGTCGCTGCCGAGCCGCTCCTCGAACTTCCGGCGGAGCGCCGCCTTCTCGCTGGCGGAGATGCGCGCCAGCGCGTCCGCCTTCGAGACCGGCTCCGGCGGCCCGCGGGTCGCCGCCACCTCCGCGACCACCTGCCGTGTGAGCCGCTCGCGGGTCGCCGCGTCGCGGGTGAAGGCGTACGGCGCCTCCAGCTTGTACGTCACGTCGGTCCGCGGGTCGTAGACGACCATGAACGTGGGCTCGTACAGCGCCGGGTCGAGTTCGCGGTCGACGCCGAGCGCGTCGCCGTCGGCCGCCATCGGCGCGTCCGCGCCGCCGCGGCTCCGGAACCACGTCGTGAAGGTGAGGTCGTCGTCGAGGCGCGCGCCGCGGTCCTCGCCGGTTCTCCCGTCGTCGCCGCCGATCCCCGGGTCGTCGTCCGGTTCGCGCCGCTCCAACAGGCGGGTGAACAGCGCGGTGTCGTCGGGCCACGGCGACTCGACGCCGGCGCGCGAGAGCGCGCGGGTCGCGGTCGCGCTCGCGGGGTTCTTGACGAACCCGGCCAGCGGCACGTCGCGCTCGACGAACCGCTCGACGAGCCGGACGTACTGCTCGACGACCGCGCGGGGCTTCGCCTCGCGGGCGAGCGCGCCGAGCTCGGGGTCGCGGTCGGCCCACGTGAACAGCTCCTTCGGGTAGACGGGCCCGTCGAGGACGAGGAGGTCGTCGACGCGGTCGGCGTGGTCGAGCGCGTGGGTCCCCTCGGCGAGGTACAGGGCGAGCGCGTGGACGACCCGCTCCGCGTAGCGGTTCACCCGCGGGACGTGGAGCACGCGCTGTTTGGTGTGGCCCTCGTCGCGGCGGGTCCACTCGCTGTCGAAGCCCGCGGTCGAGTCGCCCGCGTGGACCGTGGCGACGATGGTCCGGTCGCGGTGGAGGTCGAGGTCCGTCGGCGAGCTCGCCATCGCCGCGTGCGCGACGTCGACGACGAGGCCGTTCTTGAACGTCGTCGGGTTGATCGTCCCCGAGTCGAGGCCGTGGACCGTCTCGAACGGGCGCGCAGCGAGCGCCACGTCGTCGATGGCGGCCCGGCGGCGCTCGTGGTCGCCGAGCGCCGCGAGGACGACCCGGCCGTCGCGGCGCAGTTCGGGGAGCCACTCCCGCCAGACGCGCTCGGCGAGGTCGTCGTGGTCCGTCGCGTCCACGTCGCCGCCGATGCCGTACGCGAGCTGGGCGATGTTCTCGACGTGGATCGGATCGAGCGTCACGACCGTACGGCGGGCCGGACCGATATAAAAGCCGTCGCCGCGCGGTCGACGACCCGGGCGCTCGGTTGGGGTTCGCTCGGTGGGGGTTCACTC
>NZ_CAKZRO010000162.1 GCF_937146585.1 uncultured Halorubrum sp.
GACGAGGTCGTGATCGTCACCGACGTCGAGGGCGTGATGACCGGCGACCCCCGCGTGGTCGAGGGCGCGCGCAACGTGGGCGAGATCACCGTCGACGAGCTGCGGAACCTCTCGTTCCGCGGCGCCGAGGTGGTCGCGCCGTCCGCGCTGTCGTACAAGGACGAGGGGCTCGCGGTCCGGGTCGTCCACTACCAACACGGGGACCTCCTCCGCGGCGGCACGCGGATCGAAGGCGAGTTCGAGAGCCTGATCGACATGCGCGAGGAGCCGCTCGCGTGCCTCACCATCGCCGGACGGGCGATCCGCAACCGCCCCGGGATCCTCTCTGAACTGGCGAGCGCGCTCCGCGCCGAGGAGATCAACATCGACGCGGTCGCCTCCGGGATGGACTCGGTCACCTTCTACGTCGACGTCGACGTCGCCGAGACCGCCGAGGCGCTGCTCCACGAGGCGGTCGTCACCGACGAGGCGCTCTCCTCCGTCACCGTCGCCGACCCCATCGCGGTGATCCGCGTCACGGGCGGCGAGCTCCCCAACCAGTCGGGCGTCATCCAGGACATCATCGCGCCCATCGCGGACGCCGGGATCAACATCATCGACCTGATCACGAGCGCTACCTCGGTCGCGGTGTTCGTCGACTGGGACGACCGCGAGGAGGCCCTCGAGATCGTCCAGGACCGCTTCGACTGACCGACGCGGCTCCGATAGGGGCCCGAACTCGCATCGCTCGAAGCTCCCGCGAAGAGACGTCGGAAGCGGAGTATCCGTGCGGCGCGACCGGAGGCGCGTCGACCTCGCCCGACCGTTGGTTAATCACCTCCGGCGACGAAGCGGTCGTATGAGACCGCTCACGAAGGCGCTGCTCGCCGGTGGCGGCGCGCTGTTCGCCGGCTGGGTCGGCTGGGGTATCTACTCGAGCAGAGAGGCGGAATCGGTGCCGTACGAACGGCTACGAACGCTGAACGGCGTCGAGATCCGTCAGTATCCGCGGACGATCCTCGTCGAGACGACGGCGCCGGATCAGCGACGTGCGTTTCGACGACTCTTCGAGTACATCTCGGGCGACAACCGGGGAGGCGAGTCGATCTCGATGACCGCGCCCGTCCAAACGCGGAACGGCGAGTCGATCTCGATGACTGCGCCCGTTCGGTCCGAGACGGCCGCGACGGACACTGACGCGGTCCGAATGGGGTTCTACCTCCCCGCGGAGTACGGTCCCGAGACGGCGCCCGAACCGACGGCGTCGGACGTGTCCCTCGTCACCGAGCCCGCGAAGCGGGTCGCCGTCGACCGGTTCTCGTGGTACGCTCCCGCGTGGCGGGTCGAACGCCGAACGCGGAAGCTCCTCTCGACGCTCGAACGGGAGGGCGTCGAGCCCGTGGGCGACCCCTACCTCCTCCGCTACGACGACCCGTGGACGCCCCCGTTCATGCGACGGAACGAAGCGGCGGTGGCGGTGGCCGAAACGGACTGAGCGTCGCGGCGTCCGGACCGTTCGCCCTCGGACCGGCCGATCCGCGACTCGTTCAGCCGCCCTCCTCCGGATCGAACCGGTACCGCGTCGTCGACGACCCCTCGATCCGCGGGCCGGAGCCCGCGGCCTCGAACCCGAACGCGCCGACCACGCCCGGGCCGACCCCGTCCGTCGGAACGATGGCCTCGACAGTCATGCCCTCTCGTTTCGCGAAACCGATCGGCTCCTCGAACAGCCGCTCGACCGCGGCCGCGGTGCCCTCGAAGTTCGTCACGTGGACCGTCCCGTCGCGCACGTCGAACGCGACGAACCCGGCGACCGCGTCGACCGGAGTGTCGTCGCCCTCGCCGTCCCCTTCGTCGCCGTCGCCGTTCCGGTCCGACGGCGAGGCACCTTCGTCGGGCTCCGACGCGGCGTCGTCCGTCACCGCGACGCGAACCGACCGGTCGTGGATCATGTTCTGGACGACGCCGCGGGGTCGGTCCGTCATCGACCCGATGGCCGCGGCGTCGGCCTCGACCGCGTCGCGAACTCGCATACGTGCGTACTCTCGTCCGACTCCATAAAATCGCCGCACGGTTGGCGCGGACCGGATGATTTTAACGAGCGGCGAACCCAGTGTCTCGCATGTCCAAATCGACCCAGATCGTGGTTGGCACGGTCGGCATCTCGGCCGTCCTCTCGGCGCTCATCATCCTCTCGTACGTCCTCGGCTGATGTTCTCGCCACGGTCGCTCGACGACGACCTCGCCGCGGTCCGCGACCGCTACGCGCCCGGCTCGCCCGTGCTCGACGTCGAGTCCGACTTCGAGACGCTCCCGCCCGCCGCCGCGGAGGACCTCGGCCTCTTCGTCGACGCGCTCGACCCCGCGTCGTACCCCGGCGAGTGGCTCCCCGAAGCGGTGCCGGACCTGCTCGGCAAGCACGCCGGCCCGGCGTTCACCGTCGGCCTCCCCGGCGACGGGACCGTCGTTCGGACCACGCAGACCGACCCGCCCGCCGTCCTCGTCAAGCGGCGCGCGGAGGGGACGCCAGAGGACTTCCTCGCCTTCCTCGTCGCCGAGCGCCTGGTCCAGATCGACTGCGACCCGGCGCCGGGCGCGGTGAGCGGCGGGGACTCGGCGGGCCTCCCCGAGACGTTCCTCCCGTTCTTCGGCGAGCGCTACCGCGACCTCGACGCGGCGATCCGCCGCCCAGACCCCGAGACGGGGGCGTCGACGACGGGCTTCGGTCCGACCGACGTCTTCCAGGTCGCGAACGCGCTGTTCGACGCGTGGGTCGGGCTCCACACCCGCGACGCGTTCGCGTCGTGGGAGTCGGAGCACCCCCGGCTGTACGACGCGTGGGTCGACGCCGGCGAGCGGCTCTCCGGCCGGCTCGGCGGCCTTTCCGGCGAGGTCGCGCGCGGCGACACGGAGTTCCCGAGCGCGACGGAGTACGCCTGCTCGGCGGTGAAACACGGCCTCGACCTCCCGGCGCCGTACGGCGCGCTCGACACGACCGCCTACAGGGACCGGGGCGCGCCCTACGCGGTCGCGTGGGCGGAGAAGACGTTCGCGGCGCTCGTCGACGACGAGGAGTGACGGACGCCCCGGCCGCGGCGACTCCCGCGCTCAGACGTCGACGGTGACGGTGCCCTCGCCGTCGAGGTCGATAACGCCGTCGAACAGCTCTCGGAACCGGTCGAGCGTCGCGACCTCGTGGACCTCCTCGGAGAGGTGGAAGATCCCGACCGCGTCGTGCTCGTCGAGGAGGTCGAGGATCTCGGCGGCGGCCTCGTACACCGCGTCGTCGTCGGCGTAGTAGGCCATCTCGGTGAGCGAGTCGACGGAGACGCGGCGCTTCCCCTCGTTCTCGGTGAGGAACCGCTCGACGCGGTCGACCACGCCGTCGAGGTCGTCCGGCGCCGAGACGTAGTAGACGTCGTCCGCGGTGCGGCGGGAGTAGCCGCGCTCCACGGAGAGCGTGTCGAGGATGGTCGCCTTCGTCTCGTCGACGTCGTAGTACTCCAGCTTCTGTTCGACCTCCCGCGCGGTGGTCCGGGTGGAGACGACGAGGAACGCGTCCGTGTCGGTCTTCAGGAAGTCGGTGTCGATCCGGTCCGTCTCGCCGATGCTCGGGTGGACGAGCAGGAGTCCTGTCCCGCCCGGTATCGTTTCCGGCCCGTTCTCGACGACGAGGGAGTAGTCCATGCGATCGGAACTCGCCGGATCGACTTAACGGTGCGGGCCGGCGCAGTCCGAGACCGTCGGACGCGGCCGGGTCGCTCCCCCCGCCGCTCGCCGCCCGGCGGCCCTCTGCCCCCTTCGTTTCGACTGGAGATCGCGACGGCCGCGCGGCCGCCGGTCGGTTTTTTTGCCCCGCCCGCCGTCGGTGCGTCCGATGCCCGGTCACGACTCGGCGCGCGACGTCTACCGGCAGGCCCTCCCGGTGATATCGGTCAGCCTGATCGCCGGGCTGTTCGCGGGAACGATCCTCGCCTCCGAGACGATGCGCGCGAACATCGCGGAGGTCCCCGGGCTCCTCCTGTTGCTCCCGGCGTTCCTCGCCACCCGCGGCGGGGTGTACGGCTCGCTCGGCGCGCGGCTCTCGACCGGGCTCCACCAGGGGATCATCGAACCCCGGTTCCGCCTCGACCGCCGGATCACGAACGCGGTCGTCGCCTCCTTCCTGAACGGGATGACCGTCTCCGTGTTCATCGCGGTCGTCACCTACGCGACGCTCGTCCTGTTCGGCGACGGCGGGAGCCTCTTCCAGCTGGTCGGCGTGATGGTCGTCGCCGGCTTCCTCTCCGCCGTGCTCATGATCACGGTGCTCATCGCGGTCATCTTCCTCGGCTACCGCCGCGGGCTCGACCCCGACAACGTCATCGGGCCGGTGGTGACGACGCTCGGCGACGTGTTCGGCGTGTTCTTCCTCTTGGTCGGTGTCGCCGCCGTGGGGGCGGTGTCGTGACCGACTCCGCACCGAGCGCGGTCGACGAGTGGTCGATCCGGCGGATCGTCCGGACGATGATCCCGCTCCTCGCCGCGCTGTCGGTACTCCAACTCGTCTCGGGGACCGTGCTGGAGACGTACGAGGCGGTCCTGCTCCGGTACCCGGCGCTGCTCGTCCTCGTGCCCGTCCAGATCGGCACGGCGGGCAACCTCGCGGCGATCACCTGCTCGCGGCTCACGACCCAGCTGTACCTCGGGACCTACGAGCTCAGCCCGTCGAACCCGGCCCTCCGAGCGAACGCGGGGGCGGTGTTCGGGCTCGCGGCGACCGTCTTCGGCGCCGTGGGGATCGCCGCGTGGGGCATCGGGCTCGCACTCGGCGGGTCGCTCGCGCTCGGCCGGGTGCTGCTGATTTCGCTGGTCTCCGGCCTCTGTCTCGCGGTCCTCGTCGTCGTCGCCAGCGTCGCCGCCGTCGAGGTGTCCTACCGCGTCGGGCTCAACCCGGACGACACGACGATCCCCGTGGTGACGAACCTCTGTGACATCGCCGGCGTGTTGATCCTCTTCGCGGTCGTCTCGGTCGTGGTGTGAGGGCGGCCGGGGACTGCGGCGGTGCGGTCGAGTCCGCGTCCGCGCGCCCGCGCCCGCTCAGAACACGCTGTCGGCGGTCGCCGCGCCGACGACGCTGAACACCGCGCCGACGGCGACGGCCTTCGCCGTCGTCGCCACCACCGCGCCGTCCCCGATCCCGCCCTCGACGAGGAACGTCTGCGGCGCGTCGAAGATCAGCGCGAGCAGCAGCACGGACCCGAACGACACCGTCATCAGCGAGACGAAGCGGGTCGGGATCCCGACGAGGTCCGGCTCCTCGTCGACGTCGCGCCCGGTGTCGGCCCGGTACAACGCCGCGTAGCCGATCAGTCCGACGAGCGCCGCGGTCACGGCGGCCTGGATCCAGTTCATCCCCGCGGCGAGCTCCCACACCTCCGCGGTGACGACGAACGGCCCCGCGAGCAGGAAGCCGCCGACCGACTGCTGGGCGATGTCGGCCACCCGGAAGTCTGGCCGGCGGAGCGCCCGCGGTCGTTTCATACCCACGACCGGGACGGGAGCCGGTAAAACACCGCCGTTTTTCACCGCTCTCCCCGTCCGGCCGGTATGAGCGTTCGCGAGGAGTTCGACGAGTGGGCGGCGACCGGCAAGGACCGCGGGATGGAGGACAGACACTGGCACACCGCGAAACACGTCCTCGCGCGCATGCCGGCCGAGGAGGGCGACGCCGTCCTCGATTTGGGCACCGGCTCCGGCTACGCGCTCCGCGCGCTCCGCGAGCGGGGGATCGGCCGCGCCTACGGACTCGACGGCGCGCCGGAGATGGCCCGCAACGCCCGCGGGTACACCGACGACGACGCGGTCGGCTTCCTCGTCGGCGACTTCGACGAGCTGCCCTTCGCCGACGACTCGTTCGACCACGTCTTCTCGATGGAGGCGTTCTACTACGCGGCCGACCCGGTCCACACGCTCGAAGAGGTCCGGCGCGTGCTGAAGCCCGGCGGTACGTTCTACTGCGCGGTCAACTACTTCGCGGAGAGCGAGACCACCCACGCGTGGCAGGAGAACATCGCCGTCGAGATGACGCTGTGGAGCCGCGAGGAGTACCGCGAAGCGTTCCGCGAGGCCGGCCTGTACGTCGCCGAGCAGGACGCGATCCCGGACCGCGAG
>NZ_CAKZRO010000163.1 GCF_937146585.1 uncultured Halorubrum sp.
ACGGATCGCCGCACTCATACGGATTATTGTGACGAATTACCAGTCAGTGCTGGAGACGGGGTCGGCAATGACCGGTAGTTGACTACAATAATCCGTATCAGTCGTCGGCCTGCGCCGCCGACCCGTCCCGGTCGTCGATGACCGGCCGCTGGACGTCGCGGTCGGTGGCCTCGCCGTCGATATCGTAGGGATACTCGCCGGTGACACACCCGAGACAGAGGTCGAGCCGCGACGCGTCCAACACGTTTGCGATCGCATCGATCGAGAGGTAGCCCAGGCTGTCGGCGTCGATCTCCTCGCGGATCTCCTCGACCGACCGGTCGGCCGCGATGAGTTCGTCGCGGGACGCCATATCGATCCCCATGTAACACGGTGCGACGATCGGCGGCGCGCCGATCCGGACGTGGACCTCCTCGGCGCCGGCGTCTTTCAACAGCGAGACGAGCTGCCGGGAGGTGGTCCCCCGGACGATGCTGTCGTCGATAATGGTGACCGACTGCCCCTCGATCGTCGACCTGATCGGGTTGAGCTTCAGCCGGACGGCCCGCTCGCGCTCGTCTTGGGTGGGCATGATGAACGTCCGGCCGACGTACCGGTTCTTCATCAGCCCCTCGGCGAACTCCACGCCCTCGTCGTCGGCCGGCCGCGGCTCGCCGGTAGCCGTGGTCTCCCCCGCGGCGTCCGCGTAGCCGGAGGCGAACGCGCGCCCGGAGTCGGGGACGGGCATCACGACGTCCGACTCGACGCCGGACTCCTCCCAGAGCTTCCGCCCGAGCGAGCGGCGCACCTCGTACACGAGGCTCTCGTCGATGACGGAGTCGGGCCGCGCGAAGTAGACGTGTTCGAAGAAGCAGTGGGCGGTCGCGTCGCGTTCGACGAGCTGATACGTGTCGTATCCGGTTCCGTCGGGGTCCAAGACGACGAGCTCGCCGGGGCGGACGTCGCGGATCAGCTCCCCGTCGAGCGTGTCGATGGCGGCGGACTCGCTGGCGAGGACGTAGCCGCCGTCGATCTTCCCGAGACACAGCGGTCGGTTCCCGAGCGGGTCGCGGACGCCCAGCACGGTGTCGTCGTGGGTGATCGCCAGCGAGTAGGAGCCGTGGATGCGGTTCATCGTGTGTTTGACCGCCCGCACGAGGTCCTCTTCGAGGAGGTTCCGGGCGAGGTCGTGGGCGATCACCTCGGTGTCGCCGTCGGAGGTGAACGCGTGGCCCGCGGCCGCGAGCTCCTCGCGCACCTCGTCGGCGTTGACGAGGTTTCCGTTGTGCGAGAGCCCGAGCGATCCGGACTTGAACGACACCGAGAAGGGCTGCGCGCAGCTCTTGTCGAGGCTACCGGCCGTCGGGTAGCGGACGTGACCGATGCCCGTGCCGCCCGACAGCGACGCGAGGTCCCCCTCCTCGAACGCGTCGCCGACGAGGCCGCGCTCGACGTGGCTGTGCTGCTGGAACCCGTCGTGCGTGACGATGCCGGCCGACTCCTGGCCGCGGTGTTGGAGCGCGTAAAGCGCGTAGTACAGCGGTCGCGCGGCCTCCCGGTCCTCGAGCGAGACGCCGACGACGCCGCACTTCTCGCGCGGTTCGTCGCCGCCGTGGTCCCCACCGGCGTTCATGTACGCGAGAGTGAGGCGGGCGGCGATAAAAATCCTCGTGTTCGTGGCGTATCGCTCCCCTTCTCGCCTCGAGTTATACGTGATCGTGTATAATATTCGGCATGAGTCAGCGTACGGTCACGCGGTCTCCTCGCCGCCGACGAACTCGTCGAGGCGCGCGAAGTACGCCTCTCGCGGCACCTGGTACGCCCCCCGGTAGTCGACCGCGCCGTCGACGAACCGCTCCGCGACGTCGACCGCGCCCGCCGCGCCCGCCTCGCGGCTCTCGTGCGTCTCCGCGACCGCCTCGATCTCGGGCTCCAAGAAGAGGACGACGTGCCACTCGTCGGTCGCGTACTGGCCCGAGCCGGGCCGCGCGTTCCGGGAGCCGTTCGTCAGGTAGATCGTCGGGAGACACTCGTCGGGGAGGTCGCCGCTCCCGAAGACGTCGGGGCGGTAGACGAGGATCGCCCGGCCGCTGGGCTCCTCGTTCCACACCCGCCACCCCTCCGGCAGCGATTCGAAGGCCATGGCTCCACTCGGTCGCGGAGGCTTGAAAACGTCGCGCTCGGGCGGGCGGTGCGTCGTCAACGCGGCGCACGTCGCCCGTCGAACCGCGAGGGACCCTCAGTCGACGATGTCGGACCCGCCCGGGGGGAGGAACTCCTGAAGCTGGTCCGCGCTCGCGACCTTGCGCACGAACGACTGGTCGGCGAACCGCTCTTTCAGGTTCCGGTACGCCACCATCGCGGCGTCGTTCTGCGCGTACATCCCCGGTTCGAAGGTGAGGTGCGCGGCCGCGCGGTCGACGATGGCCGACGGCGGGCCGCCGATGGCGCGGGTGACCGGCTCGCACTGGACGCCGACGGCGATCCGGCAGGGGACGTCCTCGAAGTACGTCCGGTCGCCGCGGATAACGAAGCTCCCCTTCTCGATGTACTCGCCGCTCTCGGGCGTCTTCGACACCTGGTCCGGCTCGACCATGTACGCGTCGCCCGCGCCGCGGCCGTCCTTCCAGTCCGACGAATACGAGACCGCGAACTGCGCGGCCTCCCGCAGCGTCTCCTCGGAGAAGTCGACCGGGTCCGCCGACTCCGAGGGCCCCGCCGCCTTCAGGAGCGTCACCGGCCCGCCGTGCGCCTGCGTGTGGAAGAACCGGTCGTGTTTGCCCATGTACTTCTTCACCAGCTCTTCGTTCTGGTCGGCGTTGCGCCCGCCGATGACGAGGTAGCCGGTCGAGGTACGGAACCACCGGAACCGCTCGAACCAGTCGTCCGGACTGCGGATCGGGATCGACGACCGGGAGAGCCAGTCGGTCTCGTGCGCCTCCTCGTCGTCACCCTCGTCGTCGCCGTCGTCGCCGTCGCTCCCGTCGTCGGCCGCCTGCTGTTCCTCCCACTCCGCCTTCCGTTCCTTGACCGCCTCCAGTTCCTCGCGGGTGGACTCGATCGCCGCCTTCGCGCCCGCCTTCTTTTCCTCGACGCGCTTCGCCTCCTGATAGAGCCGGTCGGCGTTGACCTCCACGCCCTCGCTCGCGTCGAGGTCGACGCGGACGGCGTCGCCGTCCTCGTCGTCGAGCTCGACCGTCACCGCCCCCTCGCCCCCGTCGACGTCGACGACGGCCGCCGCGGCCGGGATGCCCCGCTCCGCGCCGGCGTCGAGCGTCGCCGCGATCTCGTCCCACGGGACCTCGTTCTCGCGGGCCTCCCGCACCGTCGAGAGCACCTCGTCGACGAGGTCGTAGTTCGCGTACAGCAGCTCGGCGCGCTCGCGCTCCGCCTGCGCCTGCTCTTCGAACCCCTCGATCGCCCCGCGCTGCTGTTCGATGATCCGCTCCTGTTTGGCGATCTCTTCCTCGAAGTCCGGGCGGGACGCGGTCGCGTCCGCCGGTGCCTCGCCGTCGTCGGTGGCCTCGTTCCCGAGCCGGTAGAAGTACTCGTCGACCGCGGCGTTGAACGAGTCGAACCCGACGCTCGGGAGCCCCTCGTGCTCGGCGAGCGGGAACGGCGTCACGTCGACCACGCGGGGGTCGGTGTCGTCGCCGTCTCCGCCGTCGCCGTCGACCGACTCCTCGTACACGCGGGGGTCGATGTCGCCCGAGCGGAGCCGCTCGTCGAGTCGGGAGAGCGCGTCGTGGAGCGCGCCGAGCTGGTCGTCCGTCGCCTCCTCGATGGGCGTCTCCTTCGGCACGCCGGCGCGGGTACACACCTCCTCCGCGTAGAGCCCGCCGAGGTTCAATTGCGTGGCGAGCGTCCGCACCACGTCGCTGTCCGACTCGCGCATGTGGCGGTCGAACCCGCCGCGGCTCACGGTGAGGGGGTTGAGCCGAGAGGCCGGGTACTCGTACTGGGAACCGGGCGCGACGGTGCGGGACTTGAGTCGGACCGTCGAGAGCGCCCCGATCACCTCGCCCGTCTCGTCGAGCGCGGCGACGTTCCCCTGGCCGAACAGCTCGGCGACGAGCGTCGTGTTCTGGTCCTCGCGCTCGAATTCGAACGTGAGGATGCGGTCGAACTCGTACTGCTCGACGCCCGCGAAATCCGCGCCGGACAGCCGGTTCCGGAGCATCTTCGCGAAGTTCGGCGGGCGGCCGGGCGCGTCCGCGACGTTGTCCGGGTCCGCGGCGTGCGCGCGCTTCACGTCGCCCACCTCGATCATGAGCTCGACGCGGCCGCGGTCGAAGTCGCGCAGCTTCAGCCGGAGCAGGTCGTCGTCGTAGAGGTACGCCTTGTCGACCTTCGCGCCCTCGTACCGGTTCAGCTCGGTGACGAGCGCGGCGAGGTCGATGCTCGACAGCTCCCGCTTCTGGTCCATACGAAAGAGAGACTCGCGGGCCGGAAAAAGGCGTGTCGTTGTCGCCGGGTCAGCCGGCGAAGGCGATGTGAGCGATCGTACGGAGCCGCGAGGTATTATCCATAATAAATGTTGTGGGAAAATTATATCTCCACGATATTCGATGTACAGCCGCATGCTGAATATTACCAAGCGTGACTTTCTCAAGGTGAGCGGGTCGGTGATCGGCGGGATCGCGGCCGGAACCACGGTGACGGCCGCGGAGCGGACCGACCGGTTCATTGTCTCGACAAAGGGTAGGGCCGACCTGAGCGACCTGACGGTCGTCCACGAGATGCCCGGGATCAATTACGCCGTCATCCGGGGCGACGAGTCGGCGGTGAAGCGGTCGGTCAAGAGCTACGAGGCGGACGTCCAGATCGAACTGGACTCGCCGGACGCGAACGCGGAGGCGCCGACGCGGGACGCGTCCGACTACGAGGGACAGCCGGGAGACTTCCTCCAGTGGGATAAGGACGACCTCGACGTCCCCGAGGCGCACGAGACGACCGAGGGCGAGGGGACTCGGGTCGCCGTGATCGACTCGGGCGTGCTCGAAACGCATCCGGACCTAGCCGGGCCACTAAACCTCGATCTCTCTCGGAACTTCACCGACGACGGAGGCGATCACAACCCCGTCGGCGGCGACGACCACGGGACGCACGTCGCCGGGATCGTCGCCGCGGACAACGGCGGTGGTGTCGGTGTCAACGGAACGGCCCCGAAAACCGACCTCGTCGATTGTCGCGTGTTCTCCGGACCCACCGCCTCGTTTGGTGACATCCTCGCGGCGGTCGTCTACAGCGCGAACATCGACGCTGACGTGGCGAACCTCTCGCTGGGAGCGTACCCGATCCCGAGACAGGCACAGGGGCAGTTCTACGGGAAGGTCCTCAACAGCGCGATGACGTACGCGAACAAAGAGGGGACGCTGCTCGTCATCGCGGCGGGCAACGACAGCGCCGACCTCCAGCACGACAAGAACTTCATCAGTCTCCCGAACGAGGGCGCGCAGGCGGTGTCGGTCGCCTCGACGGGACCGATCGGATACGGGTGGGACGCGGACGGTGACGGAGAGACAAGCGATCTGGTCGCCCCACCTGAGAGCCCGGCATTTTACACGAACTACGGGACGAACGCGATCACGATCGCCGCGCCGGGCGGTGACGCGGACTTAGGGGCGATCGGCACCGGCGTTCCGTGGTTCAACGACCTCGTGTTCAACACGGTGTTCAGCTACGTTGACACGGACGGAGACGACGAGCCCGACACACAAGTACCGGGTTACGGCTGGAAGGCCGGGACTTCGATGGCGGCCCCGAACGTCGCGGGCGCAGCGGCCCTCGTCAAGTCGGCGAACCCCGACTACAACGCGAACCAGGTTGAGTCCGCGCTGAAGAAGGCCGCCGAAGTGCCGGATGAGTACGGGAAAGAGTTCTACGGCGCCGGCTACCTGAACATCCTCGACGCGCTGTAGGTCCCCGCCGCGAGTCGCCTTTTTTGAACTACAGCCGCTTCGAGACGTACGGCCCGTCCTGCCGGTAGCCGAGCTTGTTGCGGTAGTACTCGCGGGCGCCGATGCCGGAGATGACGGCGATTTTCCCGTAGCCGGCCTCGCGGGACAGCTCCTCGGCGCGTTCGAGGAGCTTCGTCCCGTACCCCTGATGCTGCCAGTCGCCGTCGCCGCCGATGCCGACCTCGTTGCCGTACACGTGGAGCTCGCGGACCAGCGCGGCGTCTTCGAGCTCCGGGCGGATCGGGTCGCTCTCGGTGCCGGGCGCGCCGGGCTGGTCGGGCGCGAACGAGGGGAACCGCAGTCGACAGAAGCCGACCAGCAGGTCGCGCACGGGGTCCTCGAACGCGAGGAAGTGTTCCGTGCCGCCGCCGGCCTCGTAGGTGGTGACGTCCAACTCGACGTCGTCGGGGTCCGGGTCGGCGTCGTTGTGGCCCACCTCGCGGGCGCGGATGTCCCGCTGGACGATCCCCTTCTCCTCGGCGCGCTGGGCCGCGAGCTGGCGGAGGTTCGACTTCTGGACGCCGGCGTCGATGAAGTCGGCCGGGATGTCCCGCTGGACGCGCTGAAGCCGCGTGTACTTCGGGATGTGGTCCATCACGTCGGCGACGAGGTCGGCCGCCTCCTCGCTGGTGAGCGGGTCGAAGTCGTCGCGCCGCCACCGGTCGTACACCCGCGTCCCCTCGACGACGAGCGTGGGGTAGATCTTCAGGTAGTCGGGCCGCCAGTCGGGGTTCTCGAACAGCTGCCGGAAGTCCTCCAGGCACATCTCGCGGGTCATGCCGGGCTGTCCCGGCATCATGTGGAAGCCGACTTTGAACGCGGCGTCGCGCAGGCGGCGGTTGGCGTTCCGGCTCGCCTCGTTGCCGTGCCCGCGGTGCATCTCGCGGTTGATCCGCTCGTAGGTGGTCTGGACGCCGACCTCGA
>NZ_CAKZRO010000164.1 GCF_937146585.1 uncultured Halorubrum sp.
CCGCGAGCACCGGGTCCGTCCAGACGTGGGGGTCGTACCGGGTCCCGTCGTCGTGGTTCTCGCCGTCGTGACTCTCGCCGTCGTGGTCCTCACCGTCGTGTGTCTCGTTTTCGTGGGTCCCGTCGTCGTGACTCTCGCCGTGCGTGTGGTTCCACTCGAGCAGATCGCCCTCGAGCCCGGCGAGCACGTCGATCGTCGCGACCGTGTCGTAGTCGCTCTCCAGCGTCGCGGCCAGGTCCTGTGCCCACGAGAACTCGGGGCTGTCGAGGTAGACGAACGCGTCCGTCGCCGCGACGTCCGCCGCCAGGGTCCCGTCGGGGGTCCACCCGTGGCCGAGTTGGCCCACGTCGACCGGGTCCTCGAAGCTCGCGTTCTCGCCCGCGACCTCGTTGGCCCAGTCGTTGAGGGTGAAGAACGCGGCGTACCCGGCGTCGAACGCCTCGGAGCCGCCGTCCGTTCCGCCCGCGCACCCCGCCAGCGACGCCGCCGCTCCCGCGACCGCGAGTCCGGCACCGCGCCGCAGCACCGACCGCCGTGAGTGAGTCATACCGATCGGTAACACGGGTTAACAGAAAAGAGTTATTATTTCACAACTCGGTGTTAATAACGCGAGCGGCGAGATCGGCCGCCGATTAACAACGGCCGAGTCGGCGCGCAGTGGGGCCCGGAGCGCCCTCGGCTCACTCGGTGAGGTCGACGACCGCGGCGTCCGCGAGGTCGGCGAGCGTCTCCGGATCGATCGCGAACACCGCGCTCGGCGTCCCGGCCGCGCCGTAGACGGTGTCGTACTCGGTGAGCGTCGGGTCGAACGCCGCCGGGAGCGCGGCGTCGTGAGCGATCGGCGGGACGCCGCCGATGCTCCAGCCGACGACGTCGCGGATGCGGTCGGGGTCGCCCATCTCCGCGGCGTCGGCGTCGAAGTGGTCGGCGACGGCGTCGAGGTCGAGGCGGTTCGCGCCGCTCGTGATCGCGGCGACGAGCGATCCGTCGCGCGCGCCGCCGGAGAGCGAGACGACGATCGTCGACGCGATCGCGCCCGTCTCGCAGCCGAGGGCCGCGGCCGCGGCGGCCGCCGTCTCCGTCCCGGCATCGAACTCCAGCACGTCGACGTCGACGTCGTATCGCTCCTCCGCCCGTTCCGCGAACTCCGCCGCGCGTGGATGCATGCGAGACGAGACCGCGCCCCGCGGACATCAACCTCCCGGACGCGGTGAAACTGCGGACGCTGTCGCAGTCGCTCTCGGGTCGCGACCGCGGCCGCCGCCGCTCGGCTCGCTGCCCCGTTACCGGGTCCGGAGCTCGTCTTTGTCCTTGATCACGCGGGCGTCGCCCTCGCCCGAGGTGACCTCGTTGACGAGGTCGTAGAGGTCGTTCTGGAGCCCGGCCGGGAAGGTGAGCACCCCGACCCACGAGCCGTCGTTCTGCCACTCCTCGCGTTCGAGGTCGCCGAACTCCCGGATCTGCGCCTGGCCGGAGCCCGCGTAGTCGGCGGGGAGCTGGACCGCCATCGTCACCTCCTCGAACCGGATCGGGATCACCGGCCGCAGCGCGTCGAGCGCGTCGTCGACCTGGTTCTCCACCGGCTCCATCGGGTCGATCTGGAACCCGGCCTCCTCCAGCGCGCGCTCGATCCGCTCGGGCGGGTGCGGCGAGTCGTCCATCTGGGGGTTCACCGCGTTGCGCGTGATGGTGGTCACCAGCTGGTTGTGCTTCCGCTCTTGCATCTCCGCGCGCTGCTCGGCGGTGATCTGGATCTCCCCGCGCTCGACGACCTCCGGGATGATCGAGAGCGGGTCCGTCGTGTCGAAGACGGTCTCTAAGTCCTCCTCGGCGGGACGGTCGCCCCGCGAGGCGTTCTCGAAGACGTCCTCGGCCGCGATGACCTCCTCCAGCTCCCCGTCGAACTCGCCGCGCTTGATCGCGAGCGCGGCGTCGGGGTCGATCAGGACCTCGAAGCGCTCCCCGTGTGACTCCAGTCGGGCCGTCACGGCCTCGTCGAGCGATATCATACCGGACGCTACCACCCCCGCGGGCAAAAAGCCTCCCGCCGCCGTCCTCGTCGCGCCGCCCGGCCCTATTCGTCCGCCGCGCCGGCTATCTCCCGGCCGACGGTCGCTCGTCGTCCCACTCCCCGCGGCACGACTCCGAGCAGAAGTGTCGGTGGACGACGTCGTCGCCGTCGACCCACGTGATCGTTCGACGACCGCTTCCCAGCGCCGGCTCGCCGCACGTCGCGCACTCGGGCGCTGACTCCTCGTCGACGTCTTCCTCGAGGTCCGAGGTCGGATCCACCATACGTCTCCGTACGCCCGGGGGCACTTGAACCCGCGAAGGGCGGCAGTTCTGGCCACGGCGGCGTCCGTGCCTCGACGAGAGCGGTCCGGCGGCTACCGCCTCGTCCGCGCGTCGCGGTCGGTCGCCCTGCGCGACGGGTGTTCGACGGCGATCTCTCGGTCCGGGCTCGGGCCGACGACGGTCCGCTCACGGCCGTCCGGCCACCGCACGTCCACGCGGAGCGGCTTCCTACCGCCCAGCCCGAAGTGCGCGACCGGCTCGGTCTGACAGAGGCAGCCGCCGCCCGCGTCGATCGCCCGCCGCTGGACGCCGTCGGCGGTCTCCAGCGTGACGACCGCGCCGCGCGCCGGCGCGCCCTGCCGCGTCGTCGGGCGCACGCGGAGCCAGCCGCCGTCGGGCGCGTCCGGGTCGCCGTACACCGTCACCGGCTGCGCGGCGACCTCGCCGTGGACGACGAGGAGCTCGAGGGCCCCGTCGTCGTCGACGTCGGCCGCGACCGCGCCGGTGCCGAACCCGTCCGGCTCCGCGGCCGGCCCGAGCGGGACGGGCTCCCACTCCGGCGGCTCGCCCGTGCGGTCGACGCGCTCGAACAGGCGGTTCTCCGCGCCGCAGACGTTGAAGAAGAGCTCCTCTCGGCCGTCGTTGTCGAAGTCCGCGGCGACGACCGTCCGGACCGCGCCCACCTCGCGGAGCGGGGCGGGGGCCACGTCGTCGTAGCCGCCCGCCGGCGAACAGCGCAGGAGGCGGCTCGGCGCCGCCTCGTTGCCGACCGCGAGCGCGAACGTCCCGCCCTCGTCGACGACCGCCGCGCCGCGGGTGTCCCCGCCGGGGTCGGAGAGGGCGGGGCCGCCGTCGGTGCGATCGTAGTGGCCGTCGCGGTTGCTGAACAGCCGGTTCGGTCCCCCCTCGACGCCGGCGAACAGGTCGCCCTCGCGCGAGCGGTACGGGACCGCGAGCAGCGACCGACAGCCGCCGTCGACCTCCAGGCCGACCGCCTCGGCCATGTCGGTGACCTCGCCGTCGTCGCCGAGCTCGTAGAACGCGAGCGGGGCGGCGTAGCCGGAGACCGCGACGCCGTACCGGCCGGTCCCCAGTCGGTCGAGCGCCGCGACCGACCGGCCCGCGCGGACGTCGAGGCGGTCGGCGTTCACCTCGCGCGCGAACACGTCGGTCCAGCGGTACCGGTCGGCCTCGAGTCGGCTCAAGAGCAGGTCGGGGTCGCCGCCGTCGACGCCGCGCGCGCAGTTGTGGACGTACACCTCCTCGCAGCCGTCCGCGTCGAGGTCGGCCGCGCACACCCCCATGCCGTGGCGCGTCCCGTCGGCGACGATGCCGCATGCGGTGTCGACGTAGCGGCCGTCCCGCCGGGCGTACAGCCGGTTCGGCTCGCCGTAGCCGGCGACGAAGACGAGCGGTCCGTCGCGGCCGGGCGTCACCGCGACCCCGTATCCGCGCATCGGGCGTCCGTCGTCGAGGAGACCGGACCGCTCCGTGAACATGGCCGCCCGTCACCGCTCCGAGAATATGAACGCACGGGTTGGATACGAGCGACTCCCGCCGGGAGAAATGTTAATCGAGGCTATAGGTTCCGCTCGACGTAGCGGTTCAGCCGCGAGATCCGGTCCGCGTCGAACGTCCACAGCCCGCGCCAGACCCGCGGCTCCGTCTCGATCGCGAGGAGCCCGACGCCGCCCTCGACCCCGCGCTCGAGGTCGGTCTCCGGGTCGCTCCGGGCCGAGTGCGGCCCCTCCGGGGGACGGTACACCACGAACCAGCTGTCGGTGAAGTCCGGGTCGTCCCCGGCGTGGACCACCGCGTCGAGGTCCTTCGGGAGCCTGTCGGGGACCCCGTAGAGGTGCGTGTCGACGTCGGTGTCGGTGACGCGGTCGTACACCTTCCGCGTGCCGACCTCGTCGTCGATGCGCGAGAGCCGCTGGAACGACGAGCGGAGGGTCCCGTCGCCGGCCATCCACGCCACCCGCTCGATGAACCGCGAGATGGTGATGAGCAGCAGCTTCTGGCGGTTCGACTCGGGGTATCCGCGGAGGGTGAACGTGGCGTCGTTGAGCCCGCTTATCACCGACGGGAGGTCGACGTCGCTGAGCGAGCGGCTCCCGGTGACGTACAGGTCCGAGTTGACGAAGAGCACGGCGTCGCCGAGCTCGGCGAGCGTCGACCCGGCGACCACCTCGTCGTCCTCCATGAGCAGCACGAGGTTCTCGACCTCGTCGAGGTCGCCGCCGTCGAACGGGACGTCGTCGTGGTGTCGGAGCACGTCGACGTCGAGCGAGGGGGCGGCCTCGCCGTCACCGTCGACGACCCCGGTCGTCGCCAGTTCTCGGGCGGTGAGACCGGGAGCCGGGTCGCCGCCGGCGACTCCGGCCGCCCCCGCCCCGTCGGTGATGCGTCGGTCGCCCGGGCCGGTCGTCACGCGGCCGTCCACCACCCGTACTGCGTCGTCGCCGAACGTGTCCACGAGCATGTTCAAGACGGGGTCCGGGTCGGTCCGGTTGACGATGACCACGGAGCGCTCGGGGCCGTCGAAGCGATCGAGAAACCGTTCGAGAGTCACGTGCTCCGTTGTGAGCGAGTCCGCCGGATAAAGATTCGCGCAGAATTATTCGATCTGAGAAACGGCGCGCGAGAGCGAGACGCAGCGGGTCTCGGAGCGGCTCGGTCGCGAGGCCGAGCCGGACCCGCGAGCGGCGAGGTCGTTACGCGCCCAGCGTGTCCTCCAACAGCTGGAGCGGGTGCTCGATCTCGTACCCCGTCCCGTGCTCCATCTGCATCGCGCAGGTCGGACACTCCGTCATCCCGACCTCGCCCTCGGCGTCCTCCATGTGCTCGAACATCTCCTCGCCGATCTTCATCGACTTCTCGTACTTCTCCTCCTTCCAGCCGTACGTCCCGGAGATGCCCGAGCAGGAGTCGCCGACGTCCTCCATCGTCACGCCGTCGACGTCGCGGAACGTCTCGACGGCCTGCCGGGAGAGGCCCTGGTTGCGGGCGTGACACGGCGCGTGGTACGCGAACGCGCGCTCGTCGTCGAGCCCGCCGGCCGCCTCGAGCTCGCCCTCCAGGTCCTCGTGGATCCGGAGGTACTCCAGCGCCTCGAACGTGTGCTCGGCGAGGTCTTCGATCCCGTGGAGGTCGAACAGCTCGGGGTACTCCTGGCGGAGCGACATCGAACACGAGGTACAGGAGGCGATCACGTCCGCGCCCTCGCCGATGGCCTCGACGAGGTTCTCGACGTTCGTCTCCGCGTGGCGGCGGGCGTCCTTCAGCATCCCGTTCGCGAACATCGGCGTCCCCGAGCACTTCTGGGGCGGGACCATCACCTCGTAGCCGAAGTGCTCGTAGACGCGGACCATCGCCTTGCCGACCTCGGGCGTGTTGTAGTTGGAGTAGCAGCCGTGGAAGTACGCCACGCGCTTGTCGGGGTTGTCCACCTGCGCGCCGCCGCGCGCCTTCCACCACTCGCGGAACGTCTCCGTGGCGAACTCCGGGAAGTCGCGCTCCTTCGGGATCCCCATCGCCTTCTCCATCGCCCACCGCGCCGGGCCGAAGTTCATCGCGAACGACGCCGTCCGCGGGAACATGCTCGCGAGGCTCGCCGACGTGCGGTAGTTGGCCAGGATCCGGTTCCGGATGTACTCGACCGAGAGCTTCTCCATCTGCCGCTCGACGTACTGCCCGCGCGCCTCGTTGTGCATCTGCGAGAGCGGCACCGAGGAGGGGCAGGCGTCGTCACAGCGCATACAGTTCGAACAGGAGGTGATCGACTCGTCGATGTCGTGGTCCTCCTTCCGCTTGAGCCGCCACTGCTCCGGCCCCTGGAACTTCGGTCCCGGGAACTCGTCGTCGACCTCGGCCACCGGACAGGAGGTGTCGCAGCTCGTACACTTGTAACAGGAGTCGGCCCCCTCGCGCAGGTCGAGGTCGCCGCCGGGGAACACGTCGACCGGGTCGTACGCGTCGGGGTCGAGCTCCGCCGAGTCGGTGCCGCCGGTCGCGCTCTCGGTCCCGCCCGAGGCGCTCTCGACGCCGCCGTCGGTGGCGGCCCGGTCGTCGGCCGCCGGTCCGTCGTCGCGGCCGCCGGCCTCCGCTTCCGGAACCTCCCCTCCGTCGGGGACGAATACCGACGGCCGCTCGTCGCGGCCGGCCTCCGGGACGCCCGGGGCCGGCTCCCCGCGGCCGCACCCGTCGGTCGGTTCGGTCGTCTCGTTCGAGTCCCCCGCGTCGCCGTCGTCCTCCGTGTGTCGTGTCATTGGCTCGCCTCCGTCGCCGCCTGTCGCCCGGCCACGATGCCGGTCGCGAGCGACACTCCGCTCGCGGACTTCTCCCTCGCCGCGTCCGCGCCGCCGACGACGCCGCCGGCCGCGAACACGTTCTCGTACTGTGCCGCTCCGTCGCCGTCCGTGGGTCGACACCGCTCGTCGGGGCGGACCCCGAACCGCGCGTACGGCTGGTCGCCGAACGCGTCGTCGACGAACCACTCGTACCGGTCCGCCGGCTGGTCGACGTGGAGGTCGAAGACGGGCTCCCGCACGCCCTCGCGGTCGGAGTCGAGCCCCTTCCCGACCAGCCCGCCGGTCGCCAGCACGAACGCGTCCGCGCCGTACGGGGCCGTGCGCCCATTCCGATCGACCGCGACCGTCTCGACCCGGCCGTCGGTCGCGGACTCGACGCCGACGACGGGGTTCCCGGTCTCGAACCGGACGCCCTCGGCGTCGAGCGCGTCGAACAGTCGGTCCTCCAGCCGCAGTCCGGGGAGGCTCGGCGGGCCCATCGGGATCTCGAAGACGTCGGCCCCGAGGCGGTCCGCGAGCTCGTCCCGGACCGCTTCGCCGCGGTCGTCGCCGAGGAACGCCGGGAAGCCGACGCGCTCGACGCGGTCGACGCCGCCGTCCTCGTCGACCACGTCGTGGAGGTGCGGCGAGACCGCCTTCGCGAGCGCCTCGCGGGCGGGGACGCCGTCGATCTCCTCGTCGTGGTCGAGCGCCTTCGCGAGCCGGGTGATCTTCGCGTCGGCGCGGAACCCCTCCGCGAACTCGACCTCGGCGCCGGCGACGTCGAACGGCACGCCGGCGGCCTCCAGCCGCCCCGCGAAGGCGCGCGCGTCGTACTCGGTCAGCGACCGGAACCCGACGACCAGCATCGGGCGGTCGTCGCTCGCGAGGCCCGCCTCGGCGGCCGCGGGGTAGCGCGCCGTCGGCTTCACCGCGCCGCCGAAGGTGGGGACGAGCGCGTTGCGCTCGGTGTGGCCGCCGCGGTACGCGTCGCCCGCGAGGTCGTCGAACAGGGTCAGCCCCTCGCGGAGCGCGTCGCCGCCCACGACCCGGTACGGGTGTGACTCGGGCAGCCGATCGATCCCCTCGAAGGGGTCGGCGAGCGGGCCCTCCGGGTCGGGCCACTCGTCGGGGTCGAGGTTGCGTCCCGCGGTCGGCGGCCCGTCGCGCAGGGGCTTCGCGGGCTCGGTCGCCGGGACGTAGCCGAGCGCGTCGATCAGCCCGGAGGCCTGTCGCAGCGTGCTCGCCTTGTGGGAGACGAGCCGCACGTCCGCGCCCTCGCGGGCGGCCGACACCGCGGCCGTGACCGCGGCGAGCCCCCCGCCGATCACGAGGACGTCGCTGTTTATCGCCATCAGCGCCCTCCGTCGTCGGCGCGGCCCCGATCGGTGGCCGCGTCGTCGTTTGCGCGGCCCCCGTCGGTCGCCGCGTCGTCGCTTGCGCGGCCACCGTCTGCGGCCGCAGTTCCGGCCTCGCCTCCGGCGTCGGTGGCGTCCGCGCCCCCGGTCCCGTCGTCGAACGCGCCGAAGTCCACCGACTCCTCGAGGTTGGAGGGGTCGCCGTCGCGGTTCATCGTCGTCGCGTGGAGCATGTGGTTCAGCATCGCCTGCGAGAGCTGCTCGCCCCACAGCGCGTGCCGCTGGCCCTTCCAGCGCTCCTGGTACAGCTCGTCCTCGGCGTCGCGGACGACCGGCTCGGGGTACTCCTCGGCGAGCTCAGACGCGATGCGATGCGTACAGAAGCCCCCCTGACAGTTCCCCATCGAGGCGCGGGTCCGCAGGCGGACCGCGTTGAGGTCGGAGCCGGCGTCGTCGACGGCGTCCTGTACCTCGGCGCGGGTCACGCTCTCGCAGTTACAGACGATCGGGTTCGGGTCGTACTCGTCGAGCACGTCGTCGGCGCGCGACCCGAGCCGCTGGCCCGAGCGCCGGGCGACGGGCGAGCGCAGCCCGAACTCGTCCATCAGCTCCTCCATGCGCGCCGGGTTCTCGGAGCCCGGCAGCGGCGCGTCCGCGGTGTCGCAGGTCGCCTCGTAGTCGAGCGCGTCGCAGACGTGGTCGCTGATGGACTCGGCCATCATGCGGTACGTGGTGAGCTTCCCGCCGACGATGGTCGTCATCCCCGGCAGGTCGTCGCGGTCGCCGTGGTCGAGGAGGAAGTAGTCGCGCGTGATGTCGGTCGGGTCCTCCGTGCCGGTCCCCGGCGGCTCGTAGAGCGGGCGGACGCCCCAGAACGAGCGGAGCGTCCGCGCGTCCTCGAGCGCGGGGACGAGCTCCGAGAGCGTCTCGATCATCAGGTCGACCTCCCAGTCCTCCTCGGGGTAGTCCTCGGGGTCGTCGACCTCCTCGTCGGTCGTGCCGAGGATACAGGCGGTCTCGTGGGGGACGATGATGTCCGCGTCGCCCTTCGGCCGACACCGGTTGATCACGGTGTCGACCTGGCGGGTGTTCATCACCGTCATCACGCCCTTCGAGGGGCGGACCTCCACGTCGACGCCGGCCATCTCGCCGACGTTCCCCGCCCACGCGCCGGTCGCGTTGACCACGTGGCGCGCGCGGATCTCCTCGGTCGTCCCCGGCTCGCGGTGGACGCGCTTGCCCGGGCCCGTCTCGTGTTCGATCTCGACGCCGACGATCTCGCCGTCCTCGACGAGCACGTCGGTCACCGGGGCGTGCGTCTCGACCCGCGCGCCGTGCTCGCGGGCGTCGGCCGCGTTCGAGACGCAGAGCCGGAAGGGGTCGATCGCGCCGTCGGGTAAGGCGATCGCCTTCTCGACGTCCCGCGCGAGGTACGGCTCGCGCCGGCGCGCCTCCTCGCCGTCGATCACTTCGACGGGGATGTCGCACGCCTTACACCCCTCCAGCTTCTCCTGGAAGTACTCCTCCGAGTCCTCCGGCCGCTTGACGAACAGGCCGCCGGTCTCCTCGACGCAGTGCCCGGCGATGTCGCGGAGCACCATGTTCTCCTCGATGCACTCCTTCGCGCTCTTCTGGTCCGAGACCGCGTAGCGGCCCCCGCTGTGGAGGAGCCCGTGCATCCGGCCGGTCGTGCCGTGCGTCAGGTTCCCCTTCTCGACGAGCACGGTGTCGAGCCCCCGCCGCGCCAGGTCCCTGACGACGCCGCATCCGGTCGACCCCCCACCGACGACCACGACGTCTACTTGTCTGTCCATGCGAGGCCCTTGGACCACGCCCACTTTACTTTACCTCCCGAGGTGCCCCGCGCATAACTATCAGGGTCATTCAAGTAGTGTAATCGCTGTCGTTGCCGACGGGTTTATGTACGAGAGTTTTTCACTTGCGCCGATATCCGGATTTCAACAGGAAGATTATTATGGTAGTACATTATGTTCACGACCGGCGTGGTAGCTTCCATGAAAATATGTCGCGGCGGCGTCGATGCGCTTTGCGGCCGTCTCGGACCGGCTCCGGACGGGCCTGACCGAGCGGACGCGCGACGCGACAGCGAACGCGGCACCGGGGCCGGCCTCGACGGCGAGGGCGACTCGGCCACCGCCGCGCACGGACCAGCGCCACAGGAGGGATCCACAACATGACACAGTATGTCGGTGCGATAGACCAGGGGACGACCGGGACTCGATTCATGGTGTTCGACCATGAGGGCCAGGTCGTCGCGAACGCCTACGAACAGCACGAACAGATCTACCCGAACCCGGGTTGGGTCGAACACGATCCCATGGAGATCTGGGAGAACACCAAGCAGGTCGTCCTCGACGGCCTCGCCGACGCCGACCTCGAGGCGAGTCAGCTCGAGGCGCTCGGCATCACCAACCAGCGCGAGACGACGATCGTCTGGGACAAAGACTCCGGACGGCCGGTCCACAACGCGCTCGTGTGGCAGGACCGCCGGACGACCGACCGCGTCGAGGAGATTCAGGAGGCCGGCAAGGTCGAGGAGATCCGCGAGAAGACCGGCCTGGAGTGCGACGCGTACTTCTCCGCGACGAAGACCGAGTGGATCCTCGACAACGCGGAGCCGCTCAAGATGCAGAGCTCCCGCGGCGGCGACCTTCGTGAACGCGCTCGCGAGGGCGAGCTCATCATGGGGACCATCGACACGTGGCTCATCCACAACCTGACGGGGAACCACATCACGGACGTCACCAACGCGTCCCGGACGATGCTGTACAACATCCGGGAGATGGAGTGGGACGACGAACTCCTCGACGAGTTCGACGTGCCGAAGGAGATGGTCCCCGAGGTACGCCCCTCCTCCGACGAGGACTACTACGGCCACACGGACGCCGACGGCTTCCTCGGCGAGGAGGTCCCGGTCGCCGGCGCGCTCGGTGACCAGCAGGCCGCGCTGTTCGGCCAGACCTGCTTCGACAAGGGCGACGCGAAGAACACCTACGGAACCGGCGCGTTCTACCTGATGAACACCGGCGAGGAGGCCGTCGCGTCCGACAACGGCCTGCTCACCACGGTCGGGTTCCAGATGTCCGGCGAGCCGGTCCAGTACGCGCTCGAGGGGTCGATCTTCATCG
>NZ_CAKZRO010000165.1 GCF_937146585.1 uncultured Halorubrum sp.
CACCTCGACGAGGAGACGGTCGAACGGCTCGACGCGCTCCGGGTCGACGACGAGGAGTACGACGAGATCGTGACCGAGCTCATCAACATCTACGAGGCGGAGGAGCTGACGCTGTTCCGCGGCAGCGACTTGGAGTAACTCGGTTGCCCACCGCGGGACCGTTTCGCTACTCCTGGTACGCGACGCGGACCTGATCCCACTTCCCGACCTCTTCGAGGTGGGCCTGTAGCTCGCCGGCGTACTCTTGGACCAGCCGCTCCGCCGCCTCTAGTTCCTCGTCCGAGGGACCGCCGCCCCCACCGCCGCCGAGTCCGAGCGCGCCCTTGATCGAGTCGACGACGCCGCCGCTCGACCCGCTGGCGTCGCCCCCGCCGGGCGCACCGCCCATCCCCGCCATCTGCGACCGCAGGTTCTCCAGTTCGGGCATGATCGCCGGGAGGCTCGACGTGTCCGCGACGACGCGCGCGGCCTCGGCGTCGTCGGCGTTCTCGATCTCGAACTCGGTCGCCGTCATGATCAGTCCCCACTCCTGGCTGGAGAAGCGCGACGCGGCGACGCGCTCGTTGAACTGGTTGTCGACGGTCATTCGCTCGCCGACGATGGCGTCGGTCCACTCGCTCATACGGCTCCGTTCGACGGTCGCGGTGAAAAGTCCGTCCCCCGCCGCCGACGGAGCCGTCGGAGCCGTCGGAGCCGTGGCTCCCGTTCGGCCGGCCGCGCGGTTGCGATTCAACCGCGACGCGGTGAGGTTTATACCGCGGAGCGCCTCCGTTCGGCTATGAGAGATAGGAGTCGCCGCGCCCTCCTCGCCGCCGCCGGTACCGGAACCGCCGCCGCGCTCACCGGCTGCCTCGGCTCGGTCCTTCCGGACGCGGGGACGGGCGGCGACGGGGCGGCGGACGACGAACGGATCGACCTGACCGGCGAGGCGAGCGTCACGGTCGCCGTCGGCGCGGACGGGGGGTTCTCGTACGCGCCGGCGCACGTCCGCGTCGATCCCGGGACGACGGTCGTCTGGGAGTGGACCGGGCGCGGCGGCGGTCACGACGTGTACGCCGTCGACGGCTCGTTCGCGTCCGACATCCTCGCCGGGGCGGGCAACACATTCGAGCGCGCGTTCGAGGAGCCCGGCACTCACGTGTACCTCTGTACACCGCACCAGACGCGGGGGATGCGCGGCAGCGTCGAGGTCGCCCCCGACGACGCCTGAGCCGCGAGCCGCGCCCGCCTCACTCGCGCCGGAGGTCGTCGAACGCGCCGCCCGCGATTCCCGGCCCGGTCGGGACCGCGATCTGCCCGTCGTCGATCGGGCATGGGTCCGATGCGAGGTCCTCGTCGAGCAGCGTCCCGGTCGCGAGCCCGCAGGGCGACACCCCCCCGATCGCGGCCGCGACGTGGACGGCGGCGGTCCGCGCGACGACCGCGTCGACGGTGGTGGTGACGACCGGGTCGACGCCGGCCGACCGCGCCCGCAGGGCGGCCGACAGCGCGCGGTCGGGGCCGCCGAGCGCCATCGGTTTGAGGACGACCGCGTCGGCGGCGTCGGCTTCGAGGACCGCGTCGACCCCGCGGGCCGCGACCGACTCGTCGGCCGCGACGGGGACCGCCCCGCCGCGCGCCTCGCCGCGAAGCGCCGCCAGCCCGTCGAGGTCGTCCGCCGGGAGCGGCTGCTCGACGTACGCGAGGTCGAACGCGGCCAGCGCGTCGAGCGCGCGGCGCGCCGCCTCCCGGTCCCACGCGCCGTTCGCGTCGGCGCGGAGCGAGACCGCGTCGCCGACCGCCTCCCTGACCGAGCGGACGCGCTCGACGTCCTCGTCGACGTCGCGGGCACCGACCTTCAGCTTGAGGCAGTCGAACCCCTCGTCGACGGCTTGCGTCGCCGCGGCGACGGTCTCCGCCGGCGACCCGTCTCCGACGGTCGCGTTCACCGGGACCGCGGCCGCGGGCGACGCGTCGACGTCGGCCTCGTTCGCGAGTCGTTCCGCGAGCGACCGCCCCGCGTCGCGGGCCGCGGCGTCGGCGAGGGCGAGGGAGACGCCGTGCCGGGCCGCGGGCGTCGACTCCGCGCGCAGCGCCCCGAGCGGCGCATCGGTTCCGTCGCCGTCGGAGACCGCGTCGAGCGCCGCGGCGCAGTCCTCGTGCGACTCCGTCCACCCCGGGAGCGGCGTCGCCTCGCCGACGCCGACCGCTTCGGACCGGTTCCCGGCGGGTTCGACCGTGACCACGAACCCCTCTCGACGGGCGATGTCGCCCCGGGCGGTGCCGAGCGGTCGGGTCAGGTCGAGCGCGAACGGGCGGCGTCGCACCGTCCGGCCCTCGCTCCCGCCGCCGTCGGTCGGGGGGTCGTCGGCGGTCACAGCGCCAGCCCGACCGCGAACGCGACGGCGTACGCCGCGAGCAGTTTCCCGGTCGACTCGAGCGCGGGGTTGAGCGCCTCGCCGGAGGTCTCGGTCAGCACCGTCCGCGCGACGGCCGCCGCGAGCGGGAGGGTGACGAGGGGGAGCAGCGTCGCGAGGCCGTCGCCGCGAGCGACGAACCACACGGGGGCGAGGTACGCGACGGCGAGCATCGCGAGGTACTCGGCGCGGGCGAACCGGTAGCCGAACCGGACCGCGAGCGTGCGCTTGCCGGTCGAGGCGTCCTCCTCGCGGTCGCGGAGGTTGTTGACGACGAGGATGTTCGTCGACAGCGCGGCGATCGGGAGGCTCGCGACGACCGCCGCGAGCGTGACGGTCCCGTCCGGGATCCCGACCGGGAACCACCCGGAGAGCAGCGCTGCGGCCTGGACGTAGTACGTTCCCGTCACGGCGATCACGCCGAAGAAGACGAACACGAAGAGGTCGCCGAGCCCGTGGTAGCCGAGGGGGTACGGGCCGCCGGTGTAGGCGATCCCGGCCGCCACGGAGGCCAGCCCGATCACGAGGATGGGGACGCCGCCGACCGCGACGAGGTACGTCCCGACGCCGATCGCGGCCGCGAACGTCAGCCACATCGCCCGCTTCACCTCCGCCGGCTCGATGAGGCCGCTCGCGACGACGCGGGTGAACCCCTCGCGGTCGTCGGTGTCGGCGCCTTGGATCGCGTCGTAGTAGTCGTTCGCGAAGTTCGTCCCGACCTGGATCAGCGCCGCGCCGACGAGCGCGGCCAGCGCGGGCAGCGGGGCGAACACGCCGTCGGCGAACGCCAGTCCGACGCCGACGACCACCGGCGCGGCCGCCGCCGGGAGCGTCTGGGGCCGGGCGGCGATCACCCACGCCCGCCGCCGGGTGACCTCTGTACTCATTGCCCTCCGTTGGCGCGTGGCGTCCCTTAAGCTTGCCATCGCGGACCGGCGCAGGTGTCGGCGACGCCGTGGCGACGACGAGAGCGCGGCGCGCAATCTCGCACGTGCGGGAGCGACTCCCGCGGTCGGGGCCCGTCGCGGCGGAGCGCGGACCGCCCCGATCCCGCCTCGGTGACCGACAGGTTCGACACGGATCGGCCCGTACCATTCGTATGACCGACACGGAGGCCGCGTCGGCGAACGGCATCGAGGCGACGTACGAGGAGATCGACGGCGAGCGCCGGCTCACCTTCTCTCGGGACGGCCGCGAGGCGACGGTCGCACAGAACGCCGACGGGTACGCCATGCTGAAGGTGCGCACCGGCCCGGACGGCGACGAACTGGAGCGCTACTACGGGTTCGACATGGCGCTCGACCACGCCGCGGAGCTGCTCGGCGTCGCCGTCCCAGACCTCCCCGTGCCGGACGCCGCCGCCGACATGGGGATGTAACCGGGGAGCCGACTCCCCCGGTCGCCGCCGTCGATCCCCGTCTCGCGCCCGGCCACGCGGCCGCCGTGAGCAACCGGCAACATATTCCTGAGACCGGAACGCGGAACGAACCGGTTCGGTCGCCGTTCGGTCCTCGGGCGAAACGCGCGTTCGCCCGTCTGCGTTCGTAACGCACCCGTCGACGGCCGTGTCAACTCGACACAGCATCGAAAATAAATAACTATAGGGCATCATAGTCGCAGATGAATATTCTCCATAGCCATATCTCCTTATGAGTGGCACCGGTACGGAGAGTCACGATGGACCGAAGACAGTTCCTCCGCGGCACCGGCGCGGCGATCGGCGGTTCGCTGATCGCCGGCTGCGCGGGCGGCGGCGGCTCGGAGACGGTGACGGTCGACTACGCGTACTACAACCCGGTCAGCCTCGTGTTGCGCGAGAAGGGGTGGCTCGAGGCGGCGTTCGCCGACACCGGGACCGACGTCGAGTGGGTGCTGAGTCTCGGGAGCAACCAAGCCAACGAGTACGCCCAGAGCGGCGAGGCCGACGTCTCCTCCACTGCGGGGATCGCGGCGCTGATGGCCCGCACCAACGGCGTGCCGATCACGACGCCGTACATCTACTCGGAGCCGGAGTGGACCGCGCTCGTCACGTTCCGGGAGACCGGCATCGAGTCGGTGGCGGACCTCGAGGGGAGCCGCGTCGCCGCCACCCGCGGGACCGACCCGTACTTCTTCCTACTCCAGGCGCTCGACGACGCCGGACTGGGCGAGGAGGACGTCGAGGTCGTCAACCTCCAGCACCCCGAGGGGCAGTCCGCCCTGGTCCGGGGCGAGGTCGACGCGTGGGCCGGGCTCGACCCCCACATGGCGGAGCTGGAGCTCGAACACGACGGCGCCGAGCTGTTCTTCCGCGAGCCGCGGTACAACACCTACGGCTTCCTGAACTTCCTCGACGGGTTCCTCGCGGACCGCACCGAGGACGCCACGCGCGTCCTCGAGGCGTACGAGCGCGGCCGCGAGTGGGCGGTCGAGAACCCGGAAGCGACCGCGGGGATCCTCGCCGACGCCTCCGAGATGTCGCGGCCGGTCGCGGAGCGCGTGTTCACCCAGCGGAACGACCTCTCGGAGCCGATCCCGGGGGACGCGCACCGCGAACTGCTCGCCGACCTCTCGCCGATCCTCGAACGCGAGGGGCTCGTGACCGACGACGCCGACCCCGCCGCCGACGTCGACGACCTGATCGACTCCGAGTTCGCGAGCGAGGTCGTCTGAGATGGCCGCCGACACCCGCCGGGAGTCGGACGTCTCCCGCGAGTCCGACGCCGGTCGCGGTTCGACGGGCGGCGGGTCGGCCTCGGAGGCGGCGTCTCACAGCCTCGGCCCGGTCCCCCTCCCCGCCGCGAGCCGCTTCCGACCGCTCCTCGGGCTGCTCGTCCCCGCCGCGCTCGTCGTCGGCTGGCACCTCGTCGTCGCGACCGGCACCATCGCGGCGTACCAGCTCCCGACCCCGGTGCGGGTGGCGGAGACGCTGTACGGGATGGGCGCCTCGGGCGAGCTGTGGGGCCACGTCGCGGTCACGCTCCGGCGCGTCGCTCTCGGCGCGGGCCTCGGGATCGCCGTCGGGACCGTCTTCGGGACGGCCACGGGGCTCTCGCGGACCGCGAGCGACCTCCTCGACCCCCTGCTCCAGAGCCTGAAGAACATCCCGTCGCTGGCGTGGGTGCCGCTGTTCCTCCTCTGGTTCGGCATCGGGGAGACCGCGAAGGTGCTGCTCATCGCCGTCGGCGCGTTCTTCCCGGTGTACCTCAACCTCTCGACCGGTATCGCCGCGGTCGACGAGGAGCTCTTGGAGGTCGCGGCGGTGTACGACCTCGGGCGCGTCGAGTCGCTGCGTCGGGTCGTGTTCCCGGCCGCGCTCCCGAGCCTGCTCGTCGGGATCCGCGGCGGCGTCGGGCTGGCGTGGATGTTCGTCGTCGCCGCCGAGCTGATCGCGGCGAGCCAGGGCGTCGGGTTCCTGCTCAGCGACGGGCGGACGCTCGCGCGGCCCGACATCATCGTGGCGTCGATCCTGCTGTTCGCCTTCCTCGGCAACTGCTCGGACGTCGCGGTCAAGGAGGTGCGAGACCGTGTCGTCGGGCGCTGACCCCGTCCTCGCGGTCGACGGGCTCCGGAAGCGGTACGACGACACGGTCGCGCTCGACGGCGTCGACCTCGCGGTCGCGGACGGGGAGTTCGTCGCGGTCGTCGGGCCCTCCGGGTGCGGGAAGTCGACGCTGCTCCGCGTGCTCTCGGGGCTCGAAGCGCGGTTCGAGGGCCGCGTCACCGTCGACGGCACCGACGTCAGGGCGGGCGGCAGCGACGACGTCGGGATGGTGTTCCAGGAGCCGCGGCTGCTCGACTGGGCGGACGTTCGCGAGAACGTCGCCGTCGGACTCCCGGCCGACGTCGATCCCGCGAGCCCGGCCGCCCGCGACCGCGTCGGCGACCTGATCGAGACGGTCGGGCTCGACGGGTTTGCCGACAGTCACCCGGGCGAGCTCTCCGGCGGGATGGCCCAGCGCGTGTCGCTCGCGCGCGGACTGGCGTACGACCCGTCCGTCCTGCTGCTCGACGAGCCGTTCTCGGCGCTCGACCGGCTGACGAAGGCCGACCAGCAGGACCACCTGCTCGACGTGTGGGAGCAGCGCGGCACGACCGTCGTCCTCGTCACGCACGACGTCGAGGAGGCGGTCTACCTCGCGGACCGCGTCGTCGTCCTCGCCGGCCAGCCCGGGACGGTGGCGTCGGTCGTCGACGTCGACGTCGAGCGGCCCCGCGAGCGGGCGGACCCCGACCTCGTCGCGCTCCGCCGCGAGGTGACTGACGCGCTCGGGCGGTAGCGGCGACCCGTATTCGTCGGTGCGATACGTCGCGGCGGTCTGGCCCACCAGTGCGGATAGCCACAACGGACCGCGCGCCGGCGCGCCGCCGAACGAAACGAACGTCGATCCGGCTTATTAATCGACTTCCGAATCGGAATACACGCCGGATCTCCGGTGTGCGTATTACTTCCTTAAGGTGTATTTACACCGGCGCTGTCTTGCGGTTTTCTCGAACGCCGTCGGATCGCTCCGAACTGCCGGTCCGCTCCGATTTTGCGATCGTCCAAACCGTTAAGTACTCGACCGTCCTGTCGTGAATCGATGACAGACATCACGGAGGCTTCGTCGGACACCCCGGCGGATCGAGTTCTTCCAGGGCAC
>NZ_CAKZRO010000166.1 GCF_937146585.1 uncultured Halorubrum sp.
TCCACTCCGGCTCGTCTTTGTCCTCCGAGATGACGCGGACCGTCTCCTCGGTGAGGCCCTTCTCGCTTTTGAACGCGGAGTTCTCCTCCTTCTTGAACTCGAAGCGCGCCTCGGTGTCTGTCTCCTTCAGATCGTCCTGTTGTGAACTCATAGTGTATTGTTACGGATTCCCGTGTTTACGTGTGTCGCGTGCCCGCATTCGGTTACGCCGCCTCGTAGGCGTCTTCGCGGACCCAGTCGTACCCCTCGTCCTCGAGCTTCTCGGCGAGCTCCGCGCCGCCGCTCTTGACGACTTCCCCGTCGAGCATGACGTGGACGTGGTCGGGCTCGACGTAGTCGAGGATGCGCTGGTAGTGCGTGATCTGGAGGACGCCCGTGCCCTGCTCGTCGCGGAGCGCGTTGATCCCCTTTGAGACGTCCTTCAGGCGGTCGATGTCGAGCCCCGAGTCGATCTCGTCGAGCACGGCGACGCTCGGCTCCAGCATCGCGGCCTGGAGGACCTCGTTCTGCTTCTTCTCGCCGCCGGAGAACCCGGCGTTGAGGTAGCGCTGCATGAACTTCTCGTCCATGTCGAGGAGCTCCATCTTCTCGGAGAGGATCTCCTGGAACTCGGCGACGCCGATCTCGCCGTCGTCCGCGGGCCCCTCCATCGGAGAGGTCTCGTACCCCTCGTCGTCCTCGTCGGCTTCCGCCTCCTCCTCGTCCTCGTCTTCGTCCTCGAACAGCTCCTCACGCTCGTCCGCCTTGGCGTTGAGCGCCTGCCGGAGGAAGTTCGTCATCGTGACGCCCTCGATCTCCGCGGGGTACTGGAAACCGAGGAAGATGCCGAGCGCGGCGCGCTCGTTCGGTTCTAGGTCCAGCAGCTCCCACTCGTAGTCCTCCTCTTCGAGGTCGACGTCGACGTCCGCGACGTCGGCCTCGTCGAGGTGGAGCAGGATCTCCCCGCCAGTTACCTCGTAGGCGGGGTGGCCGGCGATCACCTTCGCCAGCGTCGACTTCCCCGAGCCGTTCGGTCCCATCAGCGCGTGGATGTCGCCCGACTCGACGGTCAGATCGACTCCGCGAAGGATGCGTTCGCCGCCCTCTTCCGCCACTCGTGCGTGAAGATCGTTGATTTCGAGAGTAGCCATGAGTATTCTCGTGCCTCGTACGTTGACGGTGGGGGCTGAGGGGGTTAATGGTTACGCATCCACCCGTCAAAAATCGCATATCGATCAAGAAATTTTCTACCAACGGAAAACTGCTTTCGAGAGAGCGCGGTCGCCCCCGCCGTCGGTCACATGAACGAGCCGAGCCCGGTCTGCTCCTGTCCCGTCTTCACTTCCTCCCACGACATCCCGAGCGCCTCGATCACGCGCTCTATCGGCCCCTTGAGCGTCTTGTCCAACATCTTCTCCCAGTCGACCGCGAACTCCTCCGGCACCTGGTCGGCGTACTCGAAGCAGATCACGTCCGGGTCGCGCTTGAACTCCCCGTACAGGGGGTCGCGCTGGGGGTCGAGCCCCTCCTCCTCTTCCATCCGCGCCCAGAAGTCGGGGTGGACCTTCTCGATGTAGAGCCGCTTCGGCTTCGACCCGCTGCCGAAGTTCGTTCCGAGCATACGGTTGGCGTACTTCGCGCCGCGGACCTGCGCGGTCGGCGTGTCGTAGGCGTCGAGCTTCTTGCCGATCCCGCCGGGGATCCCGATCTCGTCGAGGTCCACGTCGCCGTCGAGCACGCGGGCGATGACGTCCACGAGGTACGATTTCACCTCCTCCATGTCCTCGTCGATGTCGTCGCCGGTGACGATCGTCTCGATGACGTTCTGTTGAACCTCCTTCGTGATGCCGGCGATGTCCGAGCGCTTGTACTCGAAGCCGGTGATGTCGATGTCGTCGACGTCTTTTCCCTCCTTCCAGACGATGTGGCCCGCGTACCGCTTCTTCTTCCCCGCCTGGAAGAACCGCCGGTAGAGCTTCTCGAACTCGATCTGGAAGCGGTGCTCGTCGGCGTTGAGCTCCTCGCGCGCGAAGTCGTCGTAGCGCTCGTTGATGTGGTCCTCGATCTCGAAGGAGGTCTCGATAGCCTCCTCTTTCGACATGTTAGAAAGAGACAACATGACCGAATCGGTGTCTCCATAAGCAACCTGATAATTAAGCTCTTCTGCGGCTTCCTCGGTAAAGTCGATGACCTCGCGACCGGTCGCCGTGACGGCTGCTGCGCCCTCTTTGTCGTAAAGACGGAACCGATCCCACCCCGTCACGCCGTAGAGTGAGTTCATAATAACCTTGACAGCTCCTTGCTGCCGGTCGTACTGCTCGTACGGCTCGGTGCCGGGGTCGTGGTCGTTCCGGA
>NZ_CAKZRO010000167.1 GCF_937146585.1 uncultured Halorubrum sp.
GATCAACTGGAACGAGTCGTACTCGCTGTACAAAGACCAGCTCGACCCCTGGTTCGAGGACGAGGTCGCCGACGACTGGTCGGAGCGCCGCCAGTGGGCGGTCGACGTGCTCGACGAGGAGACGGAGCTGCAGGAGATCGTCCAGCTCGTCGGGAAGGACGCCCTGCCCGACGACCAGCAGCTCACCCTGGAGGTCGCGCGCTACCTGCGCGAGGCGTACCTCCAGCAGAACGCGTTCCACCCGGTCGACACGTTCTGTCCGCCGGAGAAGACGTACCTGATGCTGACGACGATCCAGACGTTCAACGACGAGGCGTTCGACGCGCTCGACGCCGGCGTCCCGGTCGAGGAGATCATCGACATCGAGTCGGCCCCGCGGATTAACCGTATCGGCGTGCAAGAGGACTACGAGGAGTACGTCGAGGATCTCAAGGCGGAGATCACCGAGGAGCTCCGGAGCCTCTACTGATCATGAAAGAGTATCAAACCATCACCGAGATCAGCGGTCCCCTCGTGTACGCCGAGGTCGACGAGGCGATCGGCTACGACGAGATCGTCGAGATCGAGACGGCACAGGGCGAGACGCTGCGCGGGCAGGTGCTCGAATCCTCGGAGGACGTGGTCGCGATCCAGGTCTTCGAGGGCACCTCAGGCATCGACAGAGACGCGTCCGTCCGCTTCCTAGGCGAGACGATGAAGATGCCCGTCACCGAGGACCTCCTCGGGCGGGTGCTCGACGGCTCCGGCCGCCCGATCGACGACGGGCCGGAGATCGTCCCCGAGGAGCGACAGGACATCGTCGGCGCGGCGATCAACCCGTACTCCCGGGAGTACCCCGAGGAGTTCATCGAGACGGGCGTCTCCGCCATCGACGGGATGAACACGCTCGTCCGCGGGCAGAAGCTCCCGATCTTCTCCAGTTCGGGCCAGCCGCACAGCGAGCTGGCGATGCAGATCGCCCGGCAGGCCAGCGTGCCCGAAGAGGAGGAGGGCGGCGACGACGAGGAGGGCTCCGAGTTCGCCGTCATCTTCGGTGCGATGGGGATCACCCAGGAGGAGGCGAACGAGTTCATGGAGGACTTCGAGCGCACCGGTGCGCTCGAGCGCTCCGTCGTCTTCATGAACCTCGCGGACGACCCCGCCGTCGAGCGGACGGTCACGCCGCGGATGGTGCTCACCACGGCCGAGTACCTCGCCTTCGAGAAGGACTACCACGTCCTCGTCATCCTGACGGACATGACCAACTACTGCGAGGCGCTCCGCGAGATCGGGGCGGCCCGCGAGGAGGTGCCCGGCCGCCGCGGGTACCCCGGCTACATGTACACCGACCTGGCGCAGCTGTACGAGCGCGCGGGCCGGATCAAGGGCCGCGACGGGTCGGTCACGCAGATCCCGATCCTCACGATGCCCGGCGACGACGACACCCACCCGATCCCGGACCTGACCGGGTACATCACGGAAGGACAGATCTACGTCGACCCCGACCTGAACAGCCAGGGGCTCGAGCCGCCGATCAACGTGCTGCCGAGCCTCTCACGGCTGATGGACGACGGGATCGGCGAGGGGCTCACTCGGGCCGACCACAGCGACGTCGCCAACCAGATGTACGCGGCGTACGCGGAGGGTGAGAACCTGCGTGATCTCGTGAACATCGTCGGCCGCGAGGCGCTCTCAGCGCGCGACAACAAGTACCTCGACTTCGCGGACGCCTTCGAGACGACGTTCGTCGACCAGGGCTTCGAGACGAACCGCGAGCTCGAAGACACGCTCGCGCTCGGGTGGGACCTCCTCTCGACGCTGCCCAAAGAGGAGCTCAACCGGATCGACGAGGAGTTCATCGAGACGTACTACCGCGAAGACGAGTCGGAGCGCGTCGCCGTCGAGGCCGACGACTGAGCCGGCAGCCCTTTTGAACCGTCGTCTCGACCCAGCGAGCGACTGGTTCGTCTGGAAAGAATTAACCACGCCCGCCTGGAAGAGATCGGTAAGCGATGGCAACGGACGTCAAGCCGACCCGGAAGAACCTGATGGCGATAGAAGACCGGATCGAGCTCTCAGAGCGCGGCCACGACACGCTCGAACAGAAGCGTGACGGGCTCATCATGGAGTTCATGGACATCCTCGACCAGGCCCAAGACGTCCGCTCGGAGGTGGCAGACGACTACGAGACCGCCCAGCACACGATCGACATGGCGCGGGCCATGGAGGGCGACGTCGCCGTCCGTGGCGCGGCCGCGGCGCTGAAAGAACACCCCGAGATCACGACGCGCTCGAAGAACATCATGGGCGTCGTCGTCCCGCAGATCGAGTCTTCGAAGGTCAAAAAGAACCTCGACGAGCGCGGCTACGGCCTCCTCGGCTCCTCGGCGCGGATCGACGAGGCGGCCGACGCCTACGAGGAACTGTTAGAGTCGATCATCCTCGCCGCCGAGGTGGAGACGGCGATGAAAAAGATGCTCACGGAGATCGAGACCACGAAGCGCCGCGTGAACGCCCTCGAGTTCACGCTGCTGCCGAGCCTCTACGAGAACCAGGAGTACATCGAACAGAAGCTCGAAGAGCAGGAGCGCGAGGAGATCTTCCGCATGAAGAAGATCAAAGCGAAGAAAGAGGAGGAAGAGGCCGCCGAAGAGGCCGAGGCGGCCGCGGAGGCCGCGGCCGCGGAGACCGAAGAGCCGGAGCCCGCCGACTGACGGCACCCCGCGTCGCGACCCGCCATCAGCACTTCCGCGTCTTCTCGCCGCCGACTTTTAGCGCGTCCCGCCCGTAGCGACGCGCATGCCCTGTCCCGACTGCGACGCCGAGGCGGTCGCCTTCGCGGTCCCGTCGTCGCTCCGCGAACACGCCCCCGCCGACGCGGCGGCGATCTGTACGCGGTGTCTGCGGGTCGCCCCGGCGAGCGAGGCCGGCGTCGCGGACGCGGCGACCGACGACCCCGACCTCGGCCGCGTCGACCCCGTCTTCCCGTCCGGAGAGGCGGGGATCGCCCTGGCGCTCTGCTGTGGGAAACTGGAGTCGTTCGCCCCGAACCGCGAGTCGATTGAGGCGCTGGTCCGCCACGCCGAGGGGGCGGGCGCGGACGTGTTCGCCTTCCTCGGGCGGCTCGACGCCGCCGACGCCGCGTTCGACTTGGACCGGCGGCGGGCGACGCTGATCGACGCGCTCTGAGCCGCCGGCGCTACAGGTCGATCCCGTCCGGGTCGTTCCACTCGTCGTCGCCGTCGCCGTCGTCCGCATCCGTCCCCGCCGGGCCGAGGCGCTCTTCTCCCTGCCGCGACTCGTGGACGGCGAAGCCGCCGCTGCGCTCGTCGCTCCCGCCGGCGTACGGGTCGGTCTCCGCGTCGTACCCCTGTTCCTCCCGCTCGAAGATGTACGCGAAGAAGCCGAACAGCGGGACGACGAACGAGATGAGCGCCCACTTGCGCGGGTTCATCCCGTAGTTCGGCGCGTCGACGTAGGCGTAGGCGGCGAAGCCGACGAGCCATAAGAGCGGGACGCCGACGAGGATAGCGGCGGCGAGCGGCTGCATACCGACGCTTCGGCCGCGTGGTAATAAGGCTGCGGACGAGTCGACGCGCCGGCGACGGCGGGCCGTCGGTCGGGGCCGCTCAGAGGAACGGGCGCCAGTAGTACGGGCTGACGAACCCCTCGATGACGGCGGCGACGCCGAGCAGGATCCCGAGGCCGACGGTCACCCAGAACGCGGTCTCCAGGGCGTCGGCGAGCCCTCCGCGGCTCGCGCGGCCGCGGACCGACCGCCACGAGACCGCGCCGAGGTGGACGCCGAGCGCGCCCGAAACGACGAGCGCCGGGATCTCGAATATCCCGTGCGGGACCACGAACGCGACGAGGGCGAGCAGGTTCTCTTCGAGGGCGGCGGTGGCCCCGAGCGCGAGGCCGTTGAACGCGAGCGACGAGAGCGCGGGGACGACGAGGCCGACGCCGGAGAAGGCGGTCGCGATCGCGACCCCCCAGTTGTTCCCGAAGAACGTCAGCGCGGCCACCGGCGGGACGTGCCCCACCAGCCGCCCCTCGATCGACGTGGGGACCGCCTCCGCGAAGGGGGCGGCGGCGGTCCAGCCGACCGCGCCGAACCCGAGCGCCACCGCGAGCGCGAGCGCGTGGGAGCCCGGCGTCGACCGGACGAACCCGACCAGCTCTCGCCAGCCGCGGCGGAGGCCGCCGACCAGCTGGGCGCGGACGCCGGCCTCGGGCGGCGAGACGGGGTCGACCGCCCCGCGGTAGTCGCCGTAGAGGACGGTCTTCAGCAGGTCGAGCGCGGGCGCGACGACGACCGCGCTGGCGAGCGCGACGACGGCGCCGCCGCCGAGGAACGCGATCCCGGAGGCGACCGAGGCGACGGCGACCAGCGCGCCGATCGCGACCACGAGGTAGGCGGCGGCGTCGGCCGGGTTCGAGCGGACGAAGCCGCCCGCGCCCTCGATCCCGCCGACGACGCCGGCGTCGTCGACGACGACGGCCACCGGCGCGAACGCGAAGAGGATCCGCACGAGGGCGACGGCGGCGAAGCCGACGAGCAGGACGCCGACCGCGACCGCCGCGCCGAGGAACGGGTTCGCGAGGAACGCCGCGCCGACCGCGATCGACCCGAGCGCGACCACGGCGACCCACAGGAGCAGTTCGGCGACGTAGAGGCCGAGGAAGGTGAGCCACCGTGACCGAGCTCCCGCGATCCCGCCCACGAGCCCCCGCTCGTCGCGGAGGCTCGCGATAACCGCTGAGAGCTGCCCGGCCGAGATGGCGGCGTACGCGAGGACCGCGAGGGCGACCGTGACGAGCACGCCGGCGGCGACGAGGGTCGCGACCGTCGGCGTCGCGAGCGGCTCGAACGCGGGCGCGACCCCCTCGCCCCACGCCCGGAGCGCCTCCGGGTCCTGCGTCTCCGGCGGCGGTTCCGCCCCGGCGAGCGCCTCGCGGAGCGTCGCGAGCCGCCCGGTCAGTTCGAGGTGGAGGTAGACCCCGGCGAGCGCCGCGAACGTGCCGAGGCGGGCGATCACCGGCACGGCGGTGCCGAGGAGGTAGAACGGGAGGAGGTCCGCGGGGCGTCGACGGAGGGTCGCTGTCGTTGCCGTGATGGCGGCGGAGAGATCCATACGGCCGGTTCGGCCGTCCGATATTTAAAAACGGGGCCGGGCTAATCCCAGAACGACTGCGTGCGCGCGTACTCGCGCTCCTGCCGCAGCACGTCGCGGTAGAACTCGTCTTCGTCTTCGCGGAGCTTGTTGATGATCCGCGCGGCGTTGTGGGGGCCGACGCCGCGGGCGGCCAAGGCGATCACCGCCCGCTTCCCGTGCGTCTGGACGAGGCTCGCCGCGCGGTGCGCGCGCTCGGTGCGGCGCTCCTGCTCGTCGTCCTTCTCCGGCGCGCGCACCGCCGCCACCGTCTCGTCGTCCCACGGGTTCAGCGCCGCGATCCGGGTCGACCCGCACTCCGGACACTCCGGCTGGTCGCGGACGCGCCGGACCTTCGTCGTGTGCTTCCAGTCGGTACAGTGGAGACAGAAGAGGATGACGCGGTCGTCTCGGATCCGCTCTTTGACCGTCGCTATCACGTCCGCGTCGGCGTTGTCGGGGACGAGGAACTCGGTGCCGGCCGAGCGGCCCGCGGTGCCCAGCGGCGTGCGCTCGCGGGCGATCGCGAGCTCGCGGGAGCCGTCTTGGACCCCGGCGAGCAGGTCCGCCGTCTCCGGGACCGCGAGGTCCGCGTGGAACACCTCGCGGAGCGCCTCGTCGTAGACGGGCGTGTCCTCCAGCGCCGCGAGCAGGCGGTCGCCGCCGAACCGCCCCCGCCCCTCGCGGTAGCGCTTGACCGCGCCGAACTTCGCGGCGACCTGCGCGAGCGTGAACTTCAGCGCGTCCGACTTCTTGACGGCGAGCTCGAGGTACGCCTCCAAGCGGTCCGGGTCGGTCGTCTCCAGCACCTCGCGGAAGGTGCCCGGTCCCGCCCCGTTCGGCACCTCGAACTCGATCCGGTACGGGTCGACGTCCATGCCCACCGACGAGCCGGCGCGCTGGCCGACGAGCGCCGCGAGCAGCCGCGCGAGCGTCTCGTTGACCTCGTGGCCGAAGGCGGCGTTGACCGCGACGGTGCGGGCGCTCCCCTCGATCACGATCCGCTCGTCCGTCGGGACGGGGTGGCCGGCGTCGACGTGGTCGACGACCGACTTCAGCGCCGCCGCGACCGTCTCCTCGTCGGTCGGATAGCGCTCGGCGAGGCCGGCGGCGACCGCTTCCGGGGTTGAGCCGGCCTCCAGGGCGGCCGCGGCCTCGCCCCGGATCCGGCCGACCTCCTCGGCGACCGGCTTCGGGACGGGGATCTCCCGGCCCACCCACGAGGGGACCTCCCCCGTCGGGTCGGGGATCGGCGTCACGTTCACGCGCTCCTCCTCCTCGTCGACCTCGGTGATCCGCCACATCTCGCCGCGCTGGACGAACGTCTCCCCCGGCCCGGCGAAGTTGACGACGAACTGCTCGTCTAAGGTCCCGATCCCCCGCCGCGAGGACATGTCGTACACCTCGTAGGTGGACTCGTCGGGGATCATCGAGAGGTTCGCGTAGAAGTACTGCCAGGTGCCGCCAGACTTCTCTACGGTGTCCGTCTCCTCGTCGAGCCACAGCAGGCGGTTCCCGTCGAGCTCGCGGACGACCTCCTGGAACTCGGGCTCCGAGAGGTCGGCGAACGGGTAGGCGTTCGTGACGGTCTGGTAGGCCTCGCGGGCGTGGATCTCCCCCTCGTCCATGACGAGGCCGACGATCTGGTTGGCGACCGTGTCGAGGCTGCCGTGGTGGATGTTCGCGGGCTCGACGAGCTCCTCGCCGGCGCGGCGCGCGATCGCCAGCGCCTCCAGCGTGTCGTCGCCGCCCTGCGTCACGATCGTCCCCTCGGAGACGAGGTCGCGGCGGTGGCCCGCGCGCCCGACGCGCTGGAGCAGGCGGGCGACCTCGCGGGGGCTCCCGTACTGGACGACGTGGTCGACGCGCCCCACGTCGATGCCGAGCTCCATCGACGAGGTACAGACGAGCCCGTCGAGGTCGCCCGACTTGAACCGGTCCTCCACGTCGATCCGGACCTCCTTCGAGAGCGAGCCGTGGTGGAGCTCGATCTCGGTGGGGTCGTCGTCGCCGCGGTCCCGCTCCGTCTCCGCGAGCGTCTTGAACCGCGATCCGAGCGCCTCCGCGGTCTGGCGCGTGTTGACGAAGATCAGCGTCGACTCGTGGTCCGCGACGATCTCGCGGATCGTCCGGACGTGGCTCGCGGTCGTCTCGTCGACCGCGAGCTCGCCGGCCAGCGTCGCGTCGCGGTCGGTGATCTCGGGGTCGAGGACGCGTACGTCGGTCCGCGTCCCCGCGGCGACCTCGACCGTCTCGAACCCGCGGTCGCCCTCGCGGTCCGGGTCGCGTCTCCCGGTCCCGACGAGGAACCGACCGACCTCCTCGGGGTCGCCGACCGTCGCGGAGAGGCCGACCCGCTGGAACGGCCCCGCGACGCGGCGCAGGCGTTCGAGCCCGACCGTGAGCTGCGCGCCGCGCTTCGCGGCGGCGAGCTCGTGGACCTCGTCGATGACGACGTGCGCGACGTCCTCTAAGGCGACCCGCATCTTCGACCCGGTGAGGATCGCCTGGAGGCTCTCCGGCGTCGTGATGAGCACGTCCGGCGGGTCGTCGGCCTGCTTCGAGCGCTCGTACTGCGTCGTGTCGCCGTGGCGCACCGCGACCTCGACGCCGAGGCGGTCGCCCCACCACTCCAGGCGGTCCATCATGTCGCGGTTGAGCGCGCGGAGCGGCGTGATGTACAGCGCCGAGATCCCCTCGCGCGGCGGGTCGCCCGGGGCGTCGCGGGCGTCGACGATCGCGTCGAAGACGGGCAGCATCGCTGTCTCCGTCTTCCCGGTGCCCGTGGGGGCGAGCACGAGAGCGTTCCGGCCGGCCGCGAGCGGCGGGATCGCCTCGCGCTGCGGCTCCGTCGGCGTCGAGAACCCCTGCTCCGAGAGCGCCGCGCGGACCTCGCTCCCGAGGTGCGCGAACGCGTCCATCCCCGACGGTTCCGCCATGGCTGTGATCGTTTACGGTTGGGCGCTCGGGCGATTAAGCCCGTCGCTGTGCGAGATCCGGACGCGGCGGCCGCCGTCCTCTCGGTTCCTCGCCGGCGGCGCAGCGCGAATCGGTGAGCCCGGTCAGTCGGCGCGGCGCAGTTCGACGACGAACACGCTGCCGGTCGGGTCGTTGTCCTCGACCCACACGTCGCCGTCGTACTTGTCGACGAGCGTCTTGACGAGGTAGAGCCCGATCCCGGTGCCGCCCGTCTCCAACCCCTTCTCGCCCTCCTGGAATATCCGCTCCTTGTGGTCGTCGTCGATCCCGGGGCCGTTGTCCGCGACCGACACGCGCACGGCGTCGTCCGTCGCCTCGGCCGAGACCGTGACCTCCGCCACGCCCTTGTCGTTGTGGACGACCGCGTTGGTCAGCAGGTTCCGGAACACCGCCTCCAACAGGTCGTCGGCCATCACGGTCACGTCGGGGATCACGCCCTCGACCGCCACCGTCGCGCGGTCCTGGTCCGCGCGGACCTGCTCGACCTGTCGGTCGAGCTCCGTTCGAAGGGGAATCGGCGTCTGCTCGACGCCGACCTGTAGCAGCACGTCGGTGACGTCCTTGGCGGTCTCCGTGATGTCGGCCGCCTGCTTCGCCGCCTCGATGACAGTCCGCGCGTACGTCCGGCTCTGTTCGTCCGTGAGCGACTCCGCGAGCAGTTCCGTGTACGACTCGACCACCATCAGCTGGTTCCGGATGTCGTGGCGGACGACTTGGTTGAGCAGCATGAGGGTGTCCCGCTGCTCTTCGAGCGTCCGCTCGTACCGCTTGAGCTCGGTCACGTCGCGGGCGTACCCCAGGACGGCGTCGTCGCCCGTCTCGGACACCTCGTACGGGATCTTCGTCGTCTGGAGGATGCGCGTCTCCCCGGCCGCCGTGGTCAGCGTCTCCTCCCCGACCGTCTTGGGCTCGCCCGACTCGATCACCTCCAAGTCGTCCTGGCGGAACTCCGCGGAGTCGTCGGCGTCCGGGATGATCTCTCCCTCGGTCTTCCCCTCGACGTCCGCCGGCGTCCGCCCGTACGCCGCCGCGGTCGCCTCGTTGGCGAGGAGGTACTCGCCCTCGCGGTCCTTCACGAACACCAGGTCGGGCACGAGGTCGATGATCTTCCGGAGCTCCTCGCGCGTCGACTCGATGGCCCGCTCGTACTCCTTCCGCTCGGTGATGTCCTGGAGCAGCCCCAACGCGCCGACGAGCTCTCCGTCCTCGTCGTACTGCGGGTCGCCGACCGTCCTGACCCACCGTGTCCGACCGCTCTCCGTGACGATTCGGAGTTCGAGGTCGTACGACTCGCCGTCCTCGGTCAGCCGATCGAACGCCGCCCCGATCGTCTTCCTGTCGTCCGGGTGGTAGAACTCGATCCCGTCGGCCAGCTCGACCGACTCGCTCGTCGGCACCCCGTGGAGCCGGTACACCTCGTCGCTCCACGTGAGCTCTCCCTCGGCCAGGTCGACTTCCCACCAGCCGATCGACGCGCCCTCCTGCGTCCGCTCGATGACCCGCCGCGTCCGTATCAGCTCCTCTTCGCGTCGTTTCTGCTCGTCGACGTCGAGGTGGATCCCGACCGCGCGGACCGGCTCCCCGTCCCCGTCGCGCTCCACGATCTTGCCGACGTCGCGGATCCACTTCCACCCGCCCGCCGCGGTGCGCATCCGGTGTTCGGCCTCGTAGTACTTCGTCTCGCCCGCGACGTGGGCCGAGAGGGCGTCCTCGACGGCCTCGACGTCGTCGGGGTGTACGCGGCGCTCCCACGCGT
>NZ_CAKZRO010000168.1 GCF_937146585.1 uncultured Halorubrum sp.
CCGACATGCCAGTTCGTACCGCGACCTCGTTGATATACGTTCGGGTCACCGCACCCGACGCTTCCGACCGCCCGTCGGCTCACGCCGCGTCTACGCCGTGCTCCGCGTCCGCGCCGCCCTCGGCCGCGCCCGTTTCGTCGTCGCCCTCGGTCGCTCCGTCCGCCGTCGCGAGCCGGTACAGGCCGACGAGCGCGCCGGCCGCGACCAGGGTCCCCTCGACCTTCGCTGCCGCGTACACCCAGTCGCGCGGTTCCGCCTCGCCGGCGTTCCGGTAGAGCGCGCGCGTCCAGAGCGCGACGGCGCGCCGCGGCGCGACGGCCTCGAGCAGTCCGCCGATCCCGGCCACCAACAGCAGTAGCGCTTTCATACGCGCCGTTCGACGCCAACCCTCAAAAGCGGTCCGGGGCCTCCGTCACCGAGTCGGGCCGCTCGTCACCGACCCGGAGTCCGCCTCTGTCACCCCTCGGTCACCGGTTCGGCCGCGTCGAGGTAGCGTCGACAGGTCCCGGCCGCCCACTCCCTGACCGCCGGGTCGTCCGTCGTCAACAGCGCCGCGACCCCGTTCCCGTCGATCAGCCCGACCGCGGCGCGCTCGTCGGCGAGGACCACCGCCACCGGCGACTCCCCGTCGTGTCGGTACGCGTCGACGCCGCGTTCGGCCAGCGCGCGCCGGACGATCGGCCCCGTCGCGCCGGCGAGGCGGTCGGCCGCGTCGTCGGTGAACACGACGCGGACCGCCCGCGGGACCGCCGCCAGCGCGTCGTTCAGCCGACGGGCGAGGTCGGCGTCGAACCGCGGGACGACTGCCACGACGCCGTCGGCCTCGGCGATCAGTCCGGCGAGGCGCTCCACCGGTGTCCGGGAGTCGCGCTCGCCTCCGTCGTCGATCTCCGGTTCGCCCCCGCGCTCGACGACCTCGACCCGATCGGCGAGGCTCCCCGGGTCGGCGTCGACCGCGCGCGCCACCAGCGTCCGGAGGACCGTCGCGGGCGACGCGGAAACGTCATCGCTCACGCGTCTCCCGCCCACCGCTCTGGGGCCTCCGGGCGCGAGGGATACGACTGCCGCACGCCCGTCGACTTCTGCGCGAGCAGCCGCGCCGCGGCGCGCCGGCGGTCGCCCGGTCGCTCGGTCGTCGTCTCGTCGTAGTAGCGCACGCTCAGCCCCAGCCCCGCGCGGAGCAGTTCGTTCGCCGCGAAGCGGTAGCTGTCGTCGCTCGGCCCCGACGGCGACGGCTCCGCCGACCGCAGGTGCCCCTCGACGTAGAGGTAGCCCCCCGGTTCGAGCGCGGCGATCAGGTCGGTGAACCGGTCGAGCGCGTGGAAGTAGCTCATCGTGATCACCGCGTACGTCTCCGCCGGGAAGCCGTACGTCGCGACGTCGCCGCGGATCGCCTCGACCCGGTCGGCGGTCCCGCGTTCGGCGGCGCGCTCCCGGACGATGCGGAGCCCCTCAGCCGACGCGTCGAGCGCGTCCACGTCGTGGCCGCGGTCGGCGAGGTAGACGGCGTTGCGGCCGGTCCCCGCGGCGACGTCGAGCGCGCGCCCGTCGGGCAGCGACGGCTCGTAGGCGCGGAGCACGGGGGACGGCTCGGGGGCGCGCGGGTACTCGCCCGACGCGAACCGTTCGTCCCAGTCGGTGTCGGTCACGGTCGCCCTTCGACGGGACGGGGCGTAAACCTCAGGGGCGTCTCGCCCGGAGCGGCGGTATGGAGGACACGACGCCCCCGGCCGACCGCCTGAACGTACTCCTCGCCGACCGGGACGAGACGCTCGCGACCGCGGAGTCGCTCACGGGCGGGCTGGTCGGGTCGCGGGTGACCGACGTGGCCGGCGCGAGCGCCTACTTCGACCGCGGGTTCGTTACGTACACCTACGACGCCAAGCGCGAGCTGCTCGGCGTCTCCCGCGAGTCGCTCGACGCGCACGGGGCCGTGAGCGAGCCCGTGGTCCGCGAGATGGCGGCCGGCGCGCGCGACCGGGCGGACGCCGACTGGGCGGTCGCGACCACGGGGATCGCGGGGCCGTCCGGCGGAACCGACGAGAAGCCGGTCGGGCTCGTCTACGTCGGCGTCGCGCACGCCGCCCCGTGGGGCACCGGCGAGTCGTTCGTCCGCGCCGAACGGGTCGTCCTCGACGGCGACCGCGACGCGGTGAAGCGCGGCGCGGCCGAGCGCGCGCTCGGCGCGCTCGTCGCAGCGATCGAGGACGCCGACGCCTGAGCGGTCGCTCACCCGGTTCTCCGGCCGCAGATCACTACTTGCGTTTATCAGCTCGCGGCGCGTATTGCCGGTATGATATCGCGCGTGCTCGTGGCGGTGGACGGTTCGGACCTCTCGGAGCGCGCGCTCCGGTACGCGCTCGACGCCCACCCGGGCGCCGCGGTGAGCGTGGTACACGTCGTGGGCAGCGCGTCGCCGATGATGGGCTCGGCCGCGGGGATCGCTCTGTCGGAGACCGGCGCGGACGGGATTCGCGAGGCCGCCGAGCCCGTCTTTGACCGGGCCCGCGAGATCGCCGCGGAGCACGACGCGACGGTCGACACGGTCGTGGAGGTGGGCAGACCCGCGCGCGGGATTCTCAACCGCGCCGAGGAGTTCGACGTCGTCGTGTTGGGCACCCACGGCGGGTCGATCGCGGACCGGCTGCTCGTCGGCGACGTGGCGAAGACGGTGTTCCGGCGCTCGCCGGTGCCGGTGACGGTCGTGCGGTGAGTCGGGAGTCAGTCCGGCGGCGGGGGGTCCCGCGTCGCTACTCGATGTATGCGTTCCCGACGACGGCGACGAGCAGCGCCGCGACCACGATCCACGTGATCGGCTCCACCGCGAGGAGTCGGAGCGGCCGCGCGGCCGACTCGTCGAAGCCGAAGAGCGCGCCGCCGGCGAACGCGACGGCCACCACGAGCGCCCCGACGATCCCGGCCGCGCCGAGCAGCGCTCGGTCCGACGAGTCCATACCCGACGTGCGCGTCGGGCGCACTTAAGCGATGGCCGCGAGGGGGACCGTCGTCGCTCCTCCGGTGGGAGCCGGATGTCGGTCAGCGAGACTTGCGGCGACGTCACGCCATGCTGCGTCTCGGGGTCGACGGCCCATAGAACTGCCCGTGGAAGCCGAACGGGAGGCGGTGTGGGAGTTCGGCTCGGCCGATCTCATCGAGCGTCCCGGCGTCGAGACAGACCAACCGCGAGCGGTCCGCCTCGGGGTCCAACACGACCGAGAGCAGGACCCCGTCGTCCTCGCCGTCGGCGTCGGGGGCGGGGACGAACAGCGGCTCCCCCGGGTGCGTCCCCGACTCGCGCCACCGCCGGACGGTGCCGGTCTCCACGTCCACCTTCGTGACGTCCGTCGGCAGGCTCGACGCGCCGTCGGTCTCGGCGAGGTAGACGTATCGGTGGGGCTCGCCGTTGACCGCGCGGTAGTTGATCACCGGGAACTCGACCGGCCCCCGGTAGAGGGTCGTCCGAGCGGCCTCGCCGCCGGACAGGGGGACCGCGTACCGACACAGGTCGCCCCGCGGGAGGTCCGGCTCGTCGCTCCGGAGGTTCGACAGCGCGAGCCCGGTGACCGCGCGGTCGTCGTCGAACGCGACGAGGTCGACGAGGATCTCGCCGTCGCGCTCGAACGCGTTCGCGTGGTGGTAGACGAACGCCGGCGGCGCCGACGCGGTCGCCACGTGCTCGCCGGTCGACCGATCGAGGACGACGAACCGGAGGGGCGCCGAGAGCGGTCGGAACGCGTCGAGGAACGTCTCCTTCGTCACCGCGCCCTTGAGGAGGCGAGCGGTGTCCAACCCGTACGCGTTCACGGTGACGACGACGTGTCGGTCGGTCACGGCGAACGAGTGGATGTAGGGCGCTTCGTCGAACTGAAGCCGGGTCAACGCGGTCGGCTCACCACCGTCTCTCGGGCGCTCGAACAGCGTGTACACGGTGTCGCGACCGTACGAGACGCCCAGGTTGAGGAACGCCTCCGCGTCGGGGTCGTAGTGGACGTGCGCGAGGGTCAGGTCGCAGTCCAGCCCCGCGGTGAGATCGATCCGGCCGGTCGTCTCGAGCGTGTCGGGGTCGAAGGTCAGCGCGGTCGGCGACTCGGTGATCGCCGCGTACTCGTCGCCGAACCGCTGGACGCCGATGACGGGGTTGTCCGGGAACGTCCCGTCGAGGACCTGTCGGAGCCGCGTCGGGAGCGAGCGGTCGGGCGGCGTCCCCGGAAACGGCGTCCGCACGCCGCCGCGCTCCAGTGCGTACGCGTAGTCGCGGCTCCGGACGAACCGGTTCGCGTACCTGACCTCGCCGTCGTCGATCCGGAACCGGCGGAGCATGGCGAACGGGTCGAACCAGTGGCGGAGCTCCGTGTCCCCGGCCTCGAACTGCCCCGGCCCGTTGCCGATCAGGTCGCCGGACAGCCAGTCCGGAAACGCCCCGCTGACGGGCAGTCGCGTGTCATCGATCTCCTCGCGCTGCGTGCGCAGTCCCGCGCGGTGATCTCGGTGGTCGTTCACACGACGCATTGGGACCGAACGGGTCTAGAACCATCGGTGGTCGCGACGGCTTAGTGCGACACTGCGAGCGGAGCGACGAGAAAACCGGCCGGCGTCAAGCCAGGGCAGGGATTTGAACCCCGGAAGTCTCGATTACAAGTCGAGTGCAT
>NZ_CAKZRO010000169.1 GCF_937146585.1 uncultured Halorubrum sp.
TGGAGGACGGCTACCCGCTGATGGAGCTGGTCTCCGTGGCGGAGTGAGCCGACGCGCTCCCCGAGGTGATCGTCGATCGGGCCCGCGACCGCGGCATCGACTGTACGACGTCACAGCTCCACCTGACGAACGGCGCGACGAACGCGATAGACACGGTGTGTCAGACCTTCCTCGACCCCGGCGACACGGTGTTCGTCGAGTCGCCAACGTTCATGGGCGCGCTGCGGCTGTTCCGCAACTACGGCGTCGACATCGAGGGGTGCGAGATGGACGCCGACGGGCTCGACGTCGAGGCCCTCGCCGACGAGCTCGCCGCCCGCGACGCGGCGGGCGAGCCGCTCCCGAAGCTGCTGTACACCATCCCGAACTTCCACAACCCGACCGGCGTGACGCTCTCCGCCGAGCGCCGCAGGCGGCTCCTCGAACTGGCGGGGCGTGCTGAAAGACGTCACGCTCCCGATCATCTCGCCCGCCATCGCCGCGGGCTTCGTGTTCGCGTGGCTCCGCTCGTTCGAGGACTTCATCCGCGTCTTCTTCGTCGGCGGGACGATGGACGCGCTCACGAAGGAGATGTACGGCATGGTGGTGTACTCGCAGGGGACGGAGGCGATGGACCCGATGGCGACGATCATCGTCTTGGTCGTCAGCGCCGCGCTGGCCGTCGCGATCAACTTCCGAGACATCCTCGAGTACGTCTGACCGGTCCGGGCGGTCCTTTTATTCCGGCCCCGTTCTCGACGCCATCCGACGCCAGTCCCGGCGCCGGCGACCAGACGTGCGCGCGGAGTCTCGACGTCGCGACGGGGGTGACGATAGAGAACCAACCGCACCGCGAGGCGGGTGACGTGACGCCCCGCGGCGACCGGGTGGCCGACGCCATCGATCGGGGAACGACGACACCGAGTCCACCGGTCCCCCGACGGACGCCGAACTGCGGATCGCTTACGAGGGGTCGTCGGCACGCGGATGGCGACGGAAGGCGACCAACCCGCTGGCGGCGCCGGTCGAGGTGGTCGAGACGGCGGAACCCGGCCGGTGACCGGCGACCGCTCGCTCCCGGCGAGACGCGGTCAGCGCTCGTAGGCGTACACCGACTCCGGCTCCGGGAAGAACGCGCTCGGGTCCTCGTGTTCGATCGACCCGAGAGCCGTCCCGTCGACCTTCTTCACGTGCGTGTACATGCGTCCGCGGTCGAGGGCCGTCCTGACGAGCGGCGCCGCGAACCGGAGTCGGAACGTGCCGGCGACGAACATCGCGATCTGCTCGTCGTGGTCGAGACACTCGGTGACGATGAACCGAACCCCCTCACCGTCGGCCTGATACACTCCGATCTCGTCGAAGTCGGCACGTTCGGACAGCGCGACGAACTCGTCTTCGACGTCGCCCGGAACGACGTAGCTCAGCCCCCACTCGTCCGTCTCGCCCGTGTCCGGCGACTTCGGCGTCGTGTCCCCCGCCGCGACCGTGAACGTCTCGTATCCGGCCTCCTCGCGGTCGGCGGCCATCGCCTTCATGTCCTCGACCGTCCGCTGTAGCCCCGTCTTGGACTGTTCAACCGACCGTGCGCGCCGCTCGGCGTCGTCCGCGTCCCGTCCGTTCGGGTCCGTTCGAACCATGCTCTCGCACTGTCACAGAGAGGTAAAACGCTTGTGCGCTTCAGACGCCGACGCCTGCGACGAGTTCGAGCAACAGCGACACGCCCAACACGACCAGGCTCGTCACGAACGCCTTCACGTTGCGGCTCACTCGCTCTTCGAACGGAATCGCTCGCTCGCGGAGCGGGGGAAGCCGCATGAGTCTGGTCTCGACGTCCCACGCCTCGTCGGTGTCGAGGGTGACGCGTTCGCGGTCACGACGCTTCGACTTGGGTTGAATGGCTAACGAGCCCAGACCGAACAGCGCGAACCCGACGACGAACAGGACGTACTTCAGCGTGATCAGGCCGTCACCGAACGCGAAGGCGACGACGGCGCAGGCCCCGACGACGGCGGCCGACGCGGCGCCGACCCAGACGGCGAACTCGCTGATCCGGTCGGCGTTAGTCGCTGTCCGCACGGCGCGTAAGCACGGGGTCTACGTCCTCGTACTCGTCGGAGTGCCGGTGACAGTAGCTGTACCGACCCGACGCGGACACCTCGTACATCTCGGGCGGTTCGTCGTCACAGACGCTGGCGAACTCCTCGTAGAGGTGTTCTTGCGCCTCCGTCGGCCGCCCCCGTTTGACCATCTCGACAGCGGTCTGGATCTCCTCGTCGACCCGCTCAGGCACCTCGATGCCGTCGAAGGTGTCCGCCCTGCTCTCCTCGATGTCGTCGAACCGGTCGAATCGGTCGAACTGCCGCCTGACTCGGTCCCCCGTCGAGAGCGCGATGCGAGCGCGCTCGCGGACGACCTCCCTGAACCGCTCGATCCCCTCCCAGAGGTCCTCGTCGAGGTCGGCGTACGACTCCGGCTTGATCTTCGCCGGGCAGCGCGTCGAGAGGTTACAGCCCGCCGGCGCGTCGCTCGGACTCGGGGGCGTCCCCGAGAGCGTTATCCGGCGAGACGTCTTGGTCGGGTCTGGCTCCGGAATGGCAGACAACAGCGACTGCGTGTACGGGTTCGACGCGTCCGTGAACAGTTCCTCCGCTTCGCCCATCTCCATGATCTTCCCGAGGTACATCACGGCGACGCGGTCGGAGATGTACCGGACCACGGAGAGGTCGTGGGCGATGAGCAGATAGGTGAGGTTGAACTCCTCTTGGAGGTCCTCGAGGAGCTTGATGATCTTCGCCTGAACGCTCACGTCGAGCGCGGAGACCGGCTCGTCGAGGACGAGGAAGTCCGGTTCGAGCGCGAGCGCGCGAGCGATCCCTATCCGCTGACGCTGGCCGCCGGAGAACTGGTGAGGGTACCGGAAGTAGTGCTTGTCGGGAAGACCGACCGCGGACAGCAGATCGAGCACCCGCTCGCGGCGGTCGTTCATCGTCTTCCAGTCGTGCGCGTCGAGCGGCTCCCGAATGATCTCTCCGACCGTCATCCGGTCGTTCAGGCTGGACTCGGGGTCTTGGAACACCATCTGGGCGTTCTTTCGCCACTCCTTCAGATCCTTCCCGGAGAGCGTCGTGATGTCCGTGCCGTCGTATCTGATCGAGCCCTCGGTGGCGTTTTCGAGCGCCAGCATGGTGCGCCCGAGGGTGCTCTTTCCACACCCGGACTCGCCGACCAACCCGACCGTCTCGCCGCGCTCGATCTCGAAGGAGACGCCGTCGACCGCCTTCACCGGCGGGTCGGCGAACATCCCGTCGCCTCCGTAGTACTTCTTCAGCCCCTCGACTTCCACCAGTACCTCCGACTCCTCGGCTGGAGCCGACTGCTCGACTGCGTTGCTCATGAGTGTTCCTCCGTACTCTCGTTCGCTATTTCGACGTGTTTCTCCACGCGCGCCGTCTCGCTCAGATCGTCAGGGTACAACAGACACGCCGCCGTGTGGTCCTCGGCGTCACCGACGGCAACGTGCTGCGGCGGTACCTCCTCGCAGTCGTCGAACGCCTTCGGACACCGGGGCGCGAACCGACAGTGATCGGCCGGCTCGTTCGGCGTCGGAACCTGTCCCTCGATCGTTTCGAGCCCGTCCGCACGAGAGTGTTCGCCCGGAATAGACCTGAGCAGCGCCCGCGTGTACGGGTGATGCGGATTCCCGAACAGCTCTTCGACGGGCGCCTTCTCGACGATCTGTCCCGCGTACATCACGTTCACGCGGTCCGCGATGTCAGCGATGACTCCCATGTCGTGGGTGATGAACAGTATCGACAGCCCGCGCTCTTCCTGTAGCTCCTTCAGGAGGTCGAGGATCTGCGCCTGGATCGTCACGTCGAGCGCGGTCGTCGGCTCGTCGCAGATCAGGAAGTCGGGGTCACACGCCAGCATCATCGCGATGACGGCGCGCTGGCGCATTCCGCCGGAGAACTCGTGCGGGTACTCGTCCAACCGACGCTTGGCGTCCGGAATGCCGACGGCTCGGAGCAGTCTCGTCGCCTCCTCGGTCGCCTCCTCGCCCGTGATGTCGCGGTTGACCGCGAGCGACTCACGGATCTGGTTGCCGACGGTGTAGACCGGGTTAAGCGACTGCTGCGGGTCCTGAAAGACCATTCCGATCCCGCTCCCACGGATCGACTGGTACTGCTTCTCCGAGAGGTCGGTGAGCTCCTGTCCGTCGAACGAGATCGACGACTCCGGGAGCACCTTCCCCGGTGACTCGATCAGCCCCATGATCGAGCGGGCGGTGACGCTCTTGCCGGACCCAGACTCGCCGACGATTCCGACCGTCTCGCCGCGACCGACGTCGAAGCTCACCGAGTCGACCGCCCGAATCGTTTCGTCGTCCGTGTAGAAGACCGTTTGGAGGTCTCTGACGGAGAGGATCGGATCCTCGCGGCCGTCCGTGGCGTCCGTGCTCGCGCTCTGTGATCGGGCCATCACGCACCACCTCCGGCGGCCGCCTCCTCGCCCTCGCCGGTCTCGACCTCCGGATCGATGGCGTCGCGGATTCCGTCACCGAGGGCGTTCATTCCGGTGACGAGGAGCACGATCATCAGCCCGGGGATCAGCGAGATGTGCCACGAGGGCGACGAGACGTAGCTCTGCCCGGCCGATATCGCCCGCCCCCAGGCGGGCGTCGGGGGTGATATCCCCAAGCCGTTACCGAGGAACGACAGCGCCGAGAGGCTGATGATGATCCCGCCGACGGACATCGAGGCGTAGACGAGCAGGTACCCGAGGACGTAGGGGAGCATGTGCTTTTGCATGATGTTCCGCGGCCGTTGGCCGTAGCTCTCCGCGGCGCGGACCCAGTCTTCCTGCGCGACCTGTAGCGCCGGGCCCCGAACCGCCCGCCACAGGAACGGCCACGTTGTGAACGCGAATATGAGCGCCAACAGGAACCCGCCGTCGAGTACCGCCCCGAGCCACGTGTTCGCGAAGACCGCGCTCATCATTATCAGCAACAGCAGCTGTGGCACGGAGACGACTCCGTCCGCGACCGTGAGTATCCCGAGGTCGAGCGACCCGCTGTAGTACGCGGACAGCATCGACAGCGTCATGGCCACCACCGCGGCCCCCGTGATCGCCATCCCCGAGACGATCATCGTGATCCTGGCGCCGCCCATCATGAACGTGAACAGGTCGCGGCCGTTCGGGAGCGTTCCGAACGGGTGGAAGCGGCCGTAGTCGTCGTAGGTCATCACGCCCACGTTGGTATCGACCGCACCCTTCGACTTCGAGTTGAAGTTGGCGTCGCCGGCGAACACCGTCTCGACCGTCCCTTCCTCCGAGAGGTACTGGATCTGGCTCTCCTCGCCGTAGGGGCTCTGGATGTTCTGACTGACCGTCGAGGGAGCCAGCGCGGACCCGAACGTCGCCATCGTCAGGAACACGACCAACACGATGATTCCGAACTGTCCCCAACGGTGTCCACGGAGATTGTTGACGATGTCGTCCGTCGGAGTCCAGTCGGACTCGCGGTAGTGGTCGCGGTAGACGAGCCACCCGCGGAACGCCCAGTAGGCGGTAAAGAGCGCGTACGCCATGATGAGCGTGAACCTGAGAGCCCATGCGACCGCCGGCTGAAGCCCGAGGAAGGTGCCCTGCCACGCGCCGTTCGGGGTCTGATGCCCCTGGTTCGGGATGACTTCGCGGCTGAACAGCGTCGGCAGCTCGCCGAGCGTCCCCCCCACGCTGCGGAGCATCCCGACCACGCCGGCCTGGAAATCGGTCACCACCTGTGCGAGTCCGGGCGAGACGTACCCCACGACGATGTCGATGAGGGCGGTCACTCCGAGGACCAACGCGTCGAGCATGCCGACCAGGATCCCCCCCCACGTGGCGAACTCGACGGCGAGCAACACGAACATCGGAACGGCCCACCACACGAACGGCTCCGGGTTCTCCGCGATACGGGCGGTGAGCGACAGATTATCGCGGTGTGTCAGTTCCTCTCGAATCGACTCGGTGGAATGTCTATCGGACATGTTACTCACTCTCTCCAAGGCTGATTCGCGGGTCGATGTACGTGTACAGGAGGTCTTGGCTGATGTTGAAGAGGATCTGGATCACGATGAAGATGAACACGAGAGCCATCACCAGCGGGATGTCCGGCCCCAGCACCGCGCTGAAGAAGAGATTCCCGAGACCGTTGATACCGAACACCGACTCGACGAGGACGGATCCCCCGATCAGCAGGTAGAACTCGCCCATGACGACGGGCAGAAGCGGGATGATCGCGTTTCGGCCGACGTGTTTGGCGATGATCCGACGGGGTGACACGCCCTTGGCCTTCGCCGTCTCGACGTACTTCGAGTTGATGCTCTCGAGCACCGCCGTCCGTCCGATCCGTACCTCGTTACCCATCGACGACGATCCGAGCACGAGCGCCGCGGGCAGTATCCACTTGAACGCGACGAACATCGGGCCGGGATTGGGTACCGGAATGAACAACAGCTCCAGGTACGGGATGCCGCTGAATATCTCCACGTTGGTGAACAGGTTGCCCAGCGCATCGGGGGTCCCGGTGACCTGCGTCTCGACGATCGCCGTGCGGTAGAAGCTGAGGGCGCCACCGGCGGTGATCAGCCCGGAGATGATGACGGCGAGCCAGAAGTTCGGCATCGCGCGCCAGATGATCCCGAACCCCGAACTCGCGTAGTCGCGGAACGTGTTCGCGCGCAGGCCGGCGTACAGCCCGACCGGGACGCCGACCCCGAGCGCGATGACGACCGACCAGAACCCGAGCCAGAGCGTCGCGGGCATCCGGTTGATGATGAGCGTGGTGACGGGCGTCTCGCGCTGGATGACCCACGAGTCACCGAAGTCGAGCAGGAACAGGTCGCTGACGACTCGGAAGTACTGTTCCCACAGGGGAACGGGGTTTCCGGCCGAGTCGATGTAGTTCAGCGCCATCCGGAGCTGTCGGATGTCCGCCGGCGTCGCCTGTCGACCGAGGATGCTCCCGACGGGGTCGATCGGCCCGAGGTAGAGGATCAGAAACGACATCGTGATCCCGAATATCATCACCGGGATCGCGAGTCCTAACCGCTTGAGTATGTAGACGCCTCGATTCATGCTCCGATCACCGGGCCGGGAACCGATGTCCCGCCGACGGGTTGAGGCTGGGAGGACTGATTAGCCGGGACCGGCCCGCACGAACGTAACACGGTCCGGACACCCCGCGCGCGACTTGTCGGTGCCGTCAACGACTGTCGATCGTTCGTCGAATCTGTGGGACGCAAACGTAATGGAGTGATACTGGTGGCCATTCTTAACCATACCGATCAAACGACCGCGAGGGAGGGCGAACGGCCGGTCCGAAGCCGATAAGCGACGCTGTCGCGGGTTACTCGCCCTGCCAGTGGTTGGCGTACCCGTCACCGCCGCCGGGGAAGACCTGCGGGGGCGTGAGGTGGTACGCGGACTCGCCGCGGCCCTTGAACACGCTCTCGACGAAGTCGTCGCGCGTCATCACGTACGCCATCGCCTTCCGGACCGGCTTGGGCACGTTCTCCATGTTGAACCCGACGTAGAACGTGTCGATGGTCGGCGTCCGCGACATGTTGACCGTCTTGTCGTTCCCGAGCGGCCCGTACGTTCCGGTCTGCTGGGCGCCGTCTTGGCTCGTCAGGTCGATGAGCCCGGGATCGAACTGCGAGGTCGGGATCCCGCCGGCGTCCGCGTTCTCGTTGAGGAACCGATTGTAGATCGCGTTCGGATCGCTGAGGATCGCGTCTTGGACGTTGTCGATCGCCGGCGCATCGCCGTGGTAGTCCCCGAACGCCGAGGCACGGAACTCGCCGCCGACGCCGGACTCCCACTGCTCGAAGACGAACGGACCGCAGCCGACCGGGTTCGTCGAGAACTCCTGGAAGGTCATGTCGCCGTCGTACCCCTCGATGTCGCCGACGATGCCCTCGGGGACGGCCGAGAACGCCGAGTAGCTGAGCACCTCGAGCGCGTAGCCGAACGGCTCGCGGAGCGTGACGGTGAAGGTGTAGTCGCCGGTCGCTTCGACGGCGACCGACTCCGGCACGACGTTCCCGTCCTCGTCCTCCTCGCGGTCGATGTTCAGGACGCTGATCGGGAAGTAGGTGTTCGTCGAGTTCGAGGACTCGACGAGCCGTCGGATCGAGTAGACCATATCGTCCGCGGTCACCTCTCCGTAGTCGCCGTGGAACTGGATTCCCTCCTTGAGGGTGAACTCGTACTCGGTGAGGTCGTCGTTCGTGGAGTAGTCCTCGATCAGGAGCGGTTCGACCTCGACCGTCCCGTTGACGTAGTTGAACGGCGCGTCGAACATGTCCATGATCTTGGCGCCGCTCGCCGTGTTCCCCGAGGCGATCGGGTCGAGCGCGTTGAACGTCGCGGACGTCCCGTTCAGCGTGCTGCTGCCTTCGAGCCCGCGGACGGACGTGCTGGTCTTCGCCCGGGACGCGCCCATCCCGCCCGGCGGGTCGTAGTCGACTCGGTCGTACCAGAACAGGTCCTCGACGCTGTGGTACACCGGGAGCAGCGCCGCGGACTCCCAGAGCAGCTTCTCCAGCCGGAGGGTCGCGTCGCCGCGTGCGCTTGCCGCCTCGTCGGTGTTCTCCGGATTGCCCGAGATCCCCGCGAACGCCTCCGTCATCGCGCTACGGACTTGGGGGTCGGTGTAGGAGTCTTCGCTCCAGAACAGCCGTGCGCCGTTCGGCGACGCCCCTTCGGCGTCGTAAACCGTGTTGTCCGGATCGACCAGCTGCGTGAAGTTCCTGATCCCCGGGTAGTCCGCGATCCAACCGAGGGTGAACGCGTCCATCTCGCCTTTCTCGGTCCGCTCGAGGAGGGCGCCGAAGTCGGCCTTGCTGATGTTCATATCGATGTAGACCGACTCGAGGCGGGCTCGGAGCGTATTCGCGATCTCCTCCCACGCCGGCGAGTTGTACTGGAGCCAATCGAGGCTGAACCGGTTGTCGGGCCCGTACCCGGCCTCTTCCATCGCCGCTCGGGCCTCCTGGATCCGGTTCTCGTTCGCTCCGTACGGGTACGAAGACGGGAGTTCCAACTCGCCGTCGTCTCCGTCTCCGCCGTCGTCTCCGTCTTCGCCGTCGGATCCGTCCATTCCGTCTTCGCCGTCGGATCCGTCTCCGCCGTCGCCGCCGTTCCCGGAACAGCCCGCGATGCTAGCCGTGAGTGCCGACGCTCCAGTCACTCGGAGGAACTGGCGCCGTTTGAAATTGTCTTTGTCAGACATACACACTTGATCCCTAAGCACAATAATTAACGCTTTCGATATAATGAGTTATCGGTACTCGATCTCCCCGTTCGGACCGAGCTTTTTCACCGGATCCTGAACCTGTGCCCCCACTCGTTACGTGCTGTGCGAGATGGCAAGAATCCGACCCTTGTCCCGATCGGAGGCTTCCGCCACGACCCAAACGAGCGTCCGTCGCCGCCGTCCGCCGACCCGAACCCTTAGTACCGCGACACGCGTACCGCGACCCGAACGGCGACCGACGCCTCGTCCCTCCCGGTTTCAGAGCCCCACATGGTCGACAGACGCCACGACAGTTCGACGGACCGCACCGGCTTCGACGAGACGAAGAACTACCTCTCGAGCGCCCTCGGTCGCGTCGTGCCCCGGTCGGTGGCGCGGCGCGCGGTCGACGTCGCCGTCAGCACGGACGCCGCCGAGTACGCGCCCGACGAACCGGTCACGATCACCGTCGCGATCCGCAACCGACTGCCGGTTCCGGTCGAGGTTCCCACCTCGACCCGCCGCGCGTGGGGCTGGGCGGTCGACGGCGTGTTAGAGGCCACGGACGAGCGGCTCTACGTGCGCGCCGAGGAGTCTACGCTCGCGTTCCGGGCCGGGGAGACGAAGCGGGCGACGGCCACCTGGAACGGCCGCTTCCGCCGGACCGACGGCGACGGCCTCGACCGCTCCGTCCGCGCCGACCGGGGGGAACACACGATTTCGGCGTTCGTTCCGGTCCCCGACGCCGACGAGCGTCACGAGGACAGCGTTCGGATACGGATCCGATAGCCGGCGACCCCCGGTCGGCTCCGCACGTCTTCAGAAAAAACGCGGCGGCGGGCCGCTCAGTCGTCCGCCTCGGGCGTGCCGAGGCGCGCCGCGCCGTCCAACGCGCTCTCGTCGACGGCGCTGGCGACCGCCTCGTCGCGGCGCAGGTGACACGCGGCGTAGTGGCGGCCGTCGGTCAGGGCCGACTCGATCTCGTAGGCCGGCTTCGCCGTCGCGCAGACGCTCTCGTCCGCGAACCGCTCGGTGAGGATCGCCTCGGCGTCGTCCCACTCGTCGCGCTGGATGTGGCCGAGCGCCTCGTCGAGCAGCGTGCCCGCGTCGCCGCTCGGTACGCCGTCGTCGAAGTACCGACCGCGGAGCGCGTCGGGATCGGTCTCCTCGAACGCCCGGCGCTTGACCGCCCGCTGGAACCGCACGACGTTCCGCCACGTCTCGTCCGTCATGTCGTACGCCTCCGGCTGGATCAGCTTCGGACACCGCGTCCGGAACCGGCAGCCCGAGGGCGGGTCGATCGGCGACGGAACGTCGCCGGACAGGAGCTCGTCGCGGCCGCCGCTCCGCGGATCCGGCACCGGGATCGCGTCGAGCAGCGCCCGGGTGTACGGGTGTCTCGGGTTCTCGAACAGCTCCTCCTTGTCGGCCAGCTCGACGATGTTGCCGAGGTACATCACCGCCACCCGGTCGGAGATGTGCCGGATGACGCTCAGGTCGTGCGCGATGAAGAGGTACGTCAGGTCGAACTCCTCTTGCAGCTCCTCCATCGTGTTGAGCACCTGCGCCTGGATCGAGACGTCGAGCGCCGACACCGGCTCGTCGCAGACGATGAAGTCGGGGTTCACCGACAGCGCCCGCGCGAGGTTGACGCGCTGGCGTTGCCCGCCGGAGAACGCGTGGGGGTACCGGTTGTAGTGTTGCGGGTCGAGCCCCACCTTCTCTAACAGCTCCTTGGCGCGCGCCTCGCGCCCCTCCTCGTCGAGCATCCCGTGGGCCTGCATCGGCTCCTCGACGATCGGACCGACCTTCATCCGCGGGTCGAGCGACGACTGCGGGTCCTGAAAGATCATCTGCATGTCCTTCCGCATCCGCCGCAGCGGCTCGCCGGACAGCGACGCGAGGTCCTCGCCCTGGAAGTAGACGCTCCCGCTCGTCGGTTCGAGCAACCGGAGGACGGTCCGCGCGAGCGTCGACTTCCCGCAGCCGGACTCGCCGACCAGCCCGAGCGTCTCCCCCTCCTTGATGTCGAAGCTCACGCCGTCGACCGCGCGCACGTTCGACGACGACCGGGTGACGTACGGGAACTCGTCGTCGAGGCCCACGCTGCCGAGGAGGCCGCTGTCGTTGTCGAAGTACTTGCACAGGTCGCGGACCTGGAGCAGGGCGTCGGGGTCCGACTCGGCGGGGCCGACCCCGCTCATTCCGCCTCACCCCCCGTCTCCGTGAGGCCGGCGGAGAACCCGCTCCCGGTCTGCGTCTCGATCGCCGGGCTGTCGTCGTACCCGACGTCGAACGCGTCGTGTTTCACGCACGCGCCCGTGTGCGTCGCCGCGCCCTCGTCGCTCAGGTCCCGCAGGTCCGGGTGGACCTCGCGGCACACCTCCCGGGCCTCGGGGCACCTGGAGTGGAACCGGCAGCCCGAGGGCGGGTTGATCGCCTCGGGCATCACCCCCTCGATCGGCCTGAGCTCGTCGACCGTCTTGTCCGGTCGCGGCATCGAGTCGAGCAGCGCCGACGTGTACGGGTGCTTCGTGTCGTAGAACAGGTCGTCCACCTCGGCCTGCTCGATGATCTCGCCGAGGTACATCACGTTGACCCGGTCGCAGATCTCCGCGACGACGCTCATGTCGTGGGTGACCCAGATGAACGACGTGTCGTACTTCTCTTGTAGGTCCGTCACCATCTCGAGGATCTCGCCTTCGACCGTGACGTCGAGGGCGGTCGTCGGCTCGTCGGCGATGATCAGGTCCGGCTGGCACGCGAGCGCCATCGCGATCAGCACGCGCTGGCGCATCCCCCCGGAGAACTGGTGCGGATACTCGTCGTACCGGGACTCCGGCGCGGGGATCCCGACCTCCCGGAGCATGTCGATCGCCTCCTCTCTCGCCTCGTCCGGGTCGAGGTCGCGGTTGATCTCGATGAACTCGCGGAGCTGCCCCCCGACGGTGAAGACGGGGTTCAGCGACTCCATCGGGTCCTGGAAGATGATCGCGATCTCGCGGCCGCGGATCCGTTTGCGCATCTCGGACTCGGTGAGCATCTCGTCTCGCGGCCGCAGTTCGCCGGCGCCGTCCTCCTCGAGCCCGAAGATCGTCTCGCCTTTGAACTCGATCTCGCCGCCGACGATCTCGCCCGGGCTGTCGACCAGCCGGAGGATACTGGAGGTCGCGACGGACTTGCCCGCGCCGGACTCGCCGACGAGCCCGACGATCTCTCCCTCGTACACGTCGAAGGAGATCCCGTCGACGGCGCGGACCGTCCCGTCTTCGGTGAAGAACTGTGTCTTGAGATCGCGTACGCTGAGTAGTGGTTCGGTCATATCAGTTGTTTATCCGCGGGTCCAGGGCGTCTTGGAGGCCGTCGCCCAAGATGTTGAAGCCGATGACGGTGATCAGGATCGCGATGCCGGGGAAGAGGCTGAACGTCGGGGCCGGGAGCATGTAGTTCCGCGACGCCGAGAGCATCTGCCCCCACGACGGCGTCGGCGGCTGCGCGCCGAAGCCGAGGAACGAGAGCCCGGCGACGATGAGGATGCTCACCCCGATCTGGAGCGTCGCCTGGACGAGCACCGGGGCGAAGCTGTTCGGGATGACGTGCCGCAGGATGATGTTCCGGTCTTTCACGCCCGCCGCGCGGGCGGCCTCGATGTAGTCCTCCTCGCGGACGGAGACGACGCGGGAACGGATCAGCCGGTTGAACACCGGGACGGACGTGATCCCCACGCCGATCATCGCGAAGCTGAGGTCCCGCCCGAATGCGGTCATGAACGCGATGACCAACACGAGGAACGGGATCGCGTAGATGGTCTCCGTGACGCGCTGGAGCACGTCGTCGATCCAGCCCCCGTAGTAGCCCGACACCGCGCCGATCAGCGTGCCGCCGACGAGGCCGATCGCCGTGGCCATGAACCCGACGGTGATGGCGATCCGCGTGCCGTAGAACAGCCGGCCGAGGATGTCGCGGCCGCGGTGGTCGGTCCCCATCGGGTGTTCGAGCGTGCCCTGCCCGTACTGGTTCTCCATCCCGACCGGCGGGAGGAGCCGCCGGACCTGTTCGGGGTCCTGGACCGGGCTGTACCAGATCGCCTCCGCGACGCCGTAGTCGAAGACGTAGTAGTCGAGCGAGCCGAGCACCGCCACGAGCGTGATGAACCCGACGGTGTAGATCCCGATCCGGGCCGTCGTGTCGCGTTTCACCTGCCGCAGGGTGTACCGGAGGCCGACGCGGGCCTCGACTTCTCCGGCACCCGTTCCCTCCGTGTCCGTCGAGCCGTCGGTCGCTGAGTCTGTTTCGGTAGCCATTATGTCTCGTCACCGTAGGCGACGCGGGGGTCGATGTAGGCGTACGCGATGTCGGTGATGATGACGCCGACGACGAACGCGACGCCGAACATGAACGTCGTCCCCATGATGAGCTCGTAGTCCTGGTTGTTGATCGCCGTGATGATCAGCCGGCCCATCCCCTGGATCTCGAAGACGGTCTCGGTGAGGACCGCCCCGCCGAGCGCCGTCGAGAGGCCGAGGCCGACGATCGTGATCACGGGCAGCTGTGCGACCTGGAAGGCGTGTTTGCGGACGATCTTCGACTCGGAGACGCCGTAGGCGCGGGCGAGCTTGACGTACTCGCCCTGGAGCGACTCCACCATCGACGACCGTTCGATCCGCGTGATCTGCGCCATCTGGAGCGTTCCCAGCGCCACCATCGGCATCGCGAGGTGGTACAGCGACGTCCGCAGGACCTGGAGCTGCGTCTCCGCGCCCCTGACGTCGGCCGGCGACGCCCACGGCACCGGGAGCCCCCGCGCCGGGAACCACCCCAAGTAGAACGCGAAGACGATGATGAGCATGAGGCCGATCCAGAACGACGGCGTCGACACGCCGATGAGCGAGACGATCCGCGAGACGTGGTCGGCGGGCTTGTTGCGCCGCTTCGCCGAGATGACGCCCAGCGGTATCGCGGTCACGATCGCGAAGACGAACGCCGACACGGTGAGGTACAGCGTCACCGGGAGCCGGAGCATGATCATCTCGAGGACCGGCCGGTCGTAGTAGATGCTCTGCCCGAGGTCCCCGGTCGCCACCCCGGCGAGGTAGGTCAGGAACCGCTGGTACGCCGGGCGGTCCAGCCCGTACCGCGCCCGGATCGCCTCGACCTGTTCCTGTGCCGGGCTGGGCCCCAGCATGATCTCGACCGGGTCCCCCGGGATCTGGTTCGCGAGGAAGAACGTGATCGTGATGATACCGATCAGTACCGGGATCGCCTGTGCGAGCCGCCAAAGTGTGTACCGTAAGAGCCCCATCTGTGTGGTTGCTATCGTCGATGTTCTTGGACGATTATTTAGTGTGCCCGATTTTTGCCGCTTTCGCCGCGCCGCTGTTCCTCGAAGCGTTCGAACCGGAGTCAGACTGACCGCGTTCCGGTTTCGAATCGGTGCGGACGAGGCGGTTCGAGGCCGAACCGTCGCTCGACCGGACCGCTACCTGACCGAACCGTTACTCGACCGCGACGTTGTTGTGCCCGGTGAAGAGCTGGATCTCGCTGGAGATGGCGTGGGAGCTGAAGTCCGACACGCTGTTGTGGATGCCGTAGGAGTTCTTGAGGTTGTACGCCGGGATGTGGACGCGCCCCTCGAGCAGCTCCGTCGTCGCGTCGATGTAGAGCTGGCGCCGCTCCTCGTAGTCGGCGCTCTCGCGGGCCTGCGTCAGCATCTCGGAGGCCTCGTCGTACTCGTGGAACGTCCCGTTGGTCGTCCCCTCGACTTCCTGGCTCAGCAGCTGGTACGCGAACGCGTCCGGGTCGGGCGAGCCGGACCAGCCGAGCGTGTACATGTTGTACTGCTCCGAGTCGCCGGTGACGTACGCGTCGAGGAACGTGCCCCAGTCCAGCCGCTGGACCTGGACGTTCTCGAAGCCGGCGTTCTGGAGCCCGTCGCCGATCGAGATGCCGATCTGTTCGCGCTTGTCGTCCGGCGGGACGATGATGCGCCAGTTGTAGTCCATGTCCACGCCGGCCTCCTCGAACAGCGCCTGCGCCTGCTCGAGGTCCTGGTCGTGCGAGATGTCGCCCCACTCGTCGAGCGGGAACTCCCACTCCTCGGCCATCGTCCGCGGGTACGGGCTCACCTGCCGCACGCCGGCCGGCTCGACGAAGTTCGAGACCGCCTGGTCCATCGAGACGCAGTAGTCGACCGCCTCGCGGACGAGCGGGTCGGACGTCGGCCCCTCGCCGCAGTTGAACGCGAGGTAGAAGTAGCCGATGCCGGGCGTCTCGCTGATCGTGGCGTCCTCGTTGTTCCGGACCGTCTCGTACAGCTGCGGCGGGATGGTCTCGATGATGTCGACGTTCCCCGTCTCGAGCTCCGTCACCCGCGTGGTCTGTTCTTCGATCGGGTCGAACTCGACGGTCGCGAGGTTCGGCAGCCCGTTCGAGTCGCCCCAGTAGTCGTCCCAGCGCTCGAGCGTCGCGTAGCTCTCGGGCTCCCACTCGGCGAGCTGGAACGGCCCCGAACCGACCGGGTCGGTGTTGTACGCCTCGCGGTCGCTCGTCCGGACCTCCTTGTTGACGACGCTCCGGACCAGCGCGGTCTCGAACGCCCCGTAGGGGTACGCCAGGTCGAACTGGACGGTCGTCTCGTCGATCACTTCCGCCGTGTCGACCATGTTGACCTCGGAGGCGTTCTCCGTCTCCTCCTCGGCGGGCGCGAGGACCGTGTGCATCACGTCTTCCGCCGTCACCGGGTCACCGTTCTGGAACATGGCGTCGTCGCGGACCGGCACGATGTACCGGGTCCCCTCGCGCTCGACCGTCGGCATGTCGGAGGCGATCCCCGGCACGAGCCCGACGCCCTCGTCGTACTCGTAGATCCCGTCGAAGATCCGGCCCGCGATCTGCGCGGACGGGACGTCGTTGATGATGACGGGGTCCATGTCGAGCGGGCCCTTCACCTGCGCGAAGTACAGCTCCTGGTTCGGCAGGTCGCTCCCGTCGCCGCCGTCGCTCCCATCGCCGCCGTCGGAGCCGTCTCCGCCGCCGGAACACCCGGCGAGGAAGAGCGAGGTCCCGGCCGCGGTGCCGGCGAGGACCTTTCGTCGCGAAATGCGTTCCGTGTTTTCTCGTCGCATACAGGCAACTCTTCTTTCCATATAATAAGGTTTGGGGTCAGCGTGTTCGTACGGTCACTCTGTTCGGCCGGTCGTCCTTTTGTGGCGACAAATTCGCACGCGCACCGCTCGGATCAGCGAAAATAACGGAATCCGTCGGTCGACGGCGGTCGAATTCGGATCAGCGGTCGGCGACGGTCGGAAACTCCCAGATCAGCGGTCGTCGGCCGACGGCCCGCCGTCCGTCTCCCCGATATCCGTCACCGTCCCGACGCCCTTGCTCGACCCCTCCCGGAAGACGAACCGCTGTCCCGGCTCGATCAGGTACGGCCGGAACTTGAACCGGACGCGCGCGTTCCCCGTGTCGCCCGGGAGCAGCCGCCCCTCGTCCGGGAAGAACGCGGCCGCCTCGGAGAGCGTCTCCAAGTGGACCACCGGCTCGTACCCCTCCTGAATCCGGGTCGGGTGGTTGAGCACCATCACCTCGGCCTCGAACTCCCGGACCGGCCGGGGTTCGCTGTCCCTCGGCACCAGCGCCATCCCCCGTTCGATCTCCGCCTCGTCGACGCCCTTCAGCGCGATGCCGACGATCCGCCCGGCGGTCGCCTTGTCGACCCGGTGGTAGTGCATCTCGATCGACCGCACCTCCACCTCGCGGAACGAGCCGTCGGGCATGGGGCCGAGCAGGAGCTCGTCGCCCGTCTCGACGGTCCCCGAGTTCACCGTTCCGGACGCGACCGCGCCCACGCCCGTCACCTTGTAGCTGCGGTCGACGTACATCCGGAACGCCTCGCGGTCGGGCGTCGCGCGCTTCGGGAGGCGCTCGAACAGGCGGTCGAGCGTCTCGACCCCGTCCTTCGTCACCGCGCTGGTCCGCAGCAGGGGGACGACGCCGTCGCCGACCTCCGCGACCGCGGTGTCGACGCCGTGCCGGTCGACCAACAGGGGGGTCTGTCCGGCGTCTCGGAGCATCGACTCGACCTCGCGTTCGACCGCGGCGAGCCGGTCGTCGCTCACGGCGTCCGCCTTCGTGATCGCGACGAGCGTCGGCAGCTCGGTCGCCAGCAGGATGCCGAGGTGCTCGCGGGTGGTCTTCGTCGGCCCGTCGTCGGCGGCGACCACGAGGAGCCCGTAGTCGAGCTTCTGGCCGACGATCCCGCGGATCGTCGTCCGGAGCCACGGCTCGTGGCCGACGGTGTCGACGAAGGAGACGAGCCGGTCGGCGGCCTCGACGACCCCCGCGCGGTCGGACTTGCGGTGCGGGTTGTCCATCCGGACCGGCTCGTCCGCGCCGTCGGCGAAGCCGTACACCGCGTACGAGAGGTCGGCCGAGAGGCCGCGCTCGACCTCGTGGGGCTGGACGTCGAGGAAGCCGCGCGTGCCGCCCTGCCCGTCGTCGGCGCGCCCCGTGACGAGCGTTCCGACGAGCGTCGACTTGCCGTGGTCGACGTGGCCCGCCGTGCCGACCACGAGGTGGTCCTCGTCGGCCTCGAACACGCCGCCGTCGCGGAGCGTGGCGAGGCCCACGAGCCCCGCCTCGTCGCCGTCGCCGCCGGAGCCGGCGCTCCACGTCTCGGCGTCGGCGATGTGGGCGTCGGCCTCGTCGGCCAGAAGCGAGAGCACGTCCATCGTCTCGGAGAAGGCGTCGGGGGAGACGCCCGCCAGCCCCCCGTCGTCGGTCACGCCGAGGACGTAGGTGGCCTCGCCGTCGCCGGAGAGGACGCGATGGCGGAGCTGGGCCACGAGCGACTCCATGCGCCCGTCGGCGAGGTGGACCTCGCGCGTCAGCCGCTCCTTGAACTCGATCGCGCCGCCGTCCCGCTCGCCGCGCTCGATGGCCCGCCTGAGGGCGGACCGGTCAGCGCTCATGGGCGAACGTAAGCGACAGCCGGGCTTAACGGTTTTCGTGGTACGTGGACCCACGGCACGTGATCGGTACCGAGCCCTCGGGAGCGCCCCCGAACGGCGCGGCTCGCCCGTCGGGGGAGTCGGGACGCCCCGTCGGAAATATTATTAATCTAGACAGTATAGTTATTACTGTACAATGACGGCATTCGAGACCGACACCGACGGAGCGACGGGCGGTCGCGGCTCGATAGCGCCCCGCGAGTGGGCGGTCGGCGTCGGCGGCGTGGTCGCGCTCGCCGGGCTCTCGGCGCTCGCGCTCGCCGCGGGGGTCACGTGGAAGCTGCTCGCCATCTCTTGGACCGCCTTCGGCGCCATGGCCGTCGGCGCGCCGCTGGGGGCTCGGACGGTTGCGGCCGATCACCCCCTCGAACCGGTCTGGGGGTACGGACTGGCGAGCGGCGCGATGGTGACGAGCACGGCGCTGTTCCTGATCCCGCAGGCGCTCGCCCAACACACGCGGTTCGGCGGGCTCGGCATCGCCGCGGGGTTCCTGGCCGGGTACGCCGGCCACTCGCTCGGACACCGGTTCGCGCACCTCGACCTCCCCGTCGAGCACACGGCGGCGGAGCTGACGGTCCACGCTCTCGCGGCCGGCGCGATAATCGGGGCCATCTACGGCGCGATGCCGTCGCTCACCTCGCTGCTCGGCATCGCCCTCGTCTCCCACAAGGTGCCGGCCGGCTACGCGGCGGCCCGCCGCCTCGCGGGCCGCGACCGGTCGATCGTCACCCTCGCGCTCCCGGCGGCGGCCGTCGGCCTCGTCGCCCTCCCGGTGGCCGCGGTCGGCCTCGCCCCGTCCAGCGCCCTCCGCGGGCTGCTGTTCGGCGTCGGGGCCGGCGTGTTCCTCCACGTCGCCGTCGACCTGCTGCCGGAGTGTACGGCGGGGAGCGAGACCTGTCCCGCGGACGCCGCGAGCGACGGTCACCGGCTCCGCGACCGACTGCGCACCCACGCGGCGATCAGCTCCGTCACCGGCGGCGTCGCCGTCGCCCTCGCCTGGCTCCTGATCACCTGACGATCTCTCCCCGCGGTCCGGCGTCCACGCCCGACGTTACGACTCCGTCAGGTCGACGTACGTCCGCCGGACGGTCACCGGCGTCACGCCGGCCACGTCCGCGGCCTCCCGCTGGGTAC
>NZ_CAKZRO010000170.1 GCF_937146585.1 uncultured Halorubrum sp.
ATTCCGTCGTCGCGGCGTGACGGTCCGTTCGATGCGACCCGCCGCCGCGCGGATCAGTCGCTCCGCACGGCGAGCGGGCCGTCACCGCGGGCGACCGCGCGCAGCCGGCGCCCGTGAACGTCGTCCGCCGCGATCCGCTCGCGGACCGCGGGGGGGATCCACGCCTCGTGACCGTCGGGTTCGGGTGCCGGCTCGACCCCGGCCGGGCGGATCTCGTCGGGGAGGTACCGCGCGTACGTCGGGAGCCGCTCGCGGAGCGGGACGCCGCCGGCGTCGGCGACCGCCTCGAGCCCGCGGAGGTCGGGCCACTCGTAGGCCGGGTTGATGTAGTCGTCCGTCACCGGCGAGACGCCGCCGAGGTCGTCGATCCCGCAGTCGACGAGGTCCGCCGCCGGCGAGAGGTTCGGCGGCACCTGGACGGACACCTCCGACGGGAGCGCCGCGCGGGCCATCGCCACGACCCGGCGCATCGTCGCGAGGTCGGGCTTCGGGAAGTCGGAGCGCTCGTTGGGGACGACGTTCTGGACGATCACCTCCTGGACGTGGCCGTGCCGCTCGTGGAGCGCCCGGATCGCGAGCAGGCTCTCGGCGCGGTCGCGCCAGTCCTCGCCGATCCCGACCAAGATGCCGGTCGTGAACGGGACGCCCTGCCGGCCCGCCGCGCGGATCGTGTTGAGCCGCTGGCCGGGCGTCTTCCGCCGGCCGCCGCTGTGCGCGTCGACGTCGGCGGTCGTCTCCAGCATGACGCCCATCGACGCGTTCACCCCGCGAAGGGCGGCGAACTGCGACTCGGTCAGGTCGCCGGGGTTCGAGTGCGGGAGCAGCCCCTCCTCCAGGGCGATCTCGCAGGCCCGGTGGAGGTACTCGTGGATCGAGTCGAACCCCCACTCGGCGAGCGTCTCGTGGATCTCCGTGTACCGGTCGTCCGGCTCGTCGCCGAATGTGAACAGCGCCTCCGTACAGCCCGCGTCGGCCCCGACGCGGCACTGCTCGCGCACCTCCTCGGGCGACAGCAGCGACGCCTCCCCGGGGACGTCGTAGTAGGTACAGTACGTACACGTGTACCGACACGCCGTGGTGAGGGGGATGAAGACGTTCCGCGCGAAGGTGAGCCGGTCGGCGACGTCGACGTCGCCCGGGCGGACGGAGAGCAGTCGCTCGACCGCCCGCTCGTCGATAGCGACGTCGATCCCGTACTCGTCGGCCCCGGCGAACACGCTCGTTCCTCGCGGTCGGCGTTCAAAAAGGATCCCGGTTGCGGATCCCTCGGCGATATCGGTTCCGGTTACGGTGTCGGTCGCCCGAGTACGCCGCCGGTTGCGGCGCGTTCAGTCCCGGACCACCGTCACGCGGCCCTCGGACGCGTCGAGCGCGAAGCCGGCCTCGCGGAGCCACGCCGCCGCCCGCCCCTCGCCGTGGATCAGGACCTCCGCGAGGTCCGCCGGCTCGTCGACGTCGGTGCCGAGCCGCTGGGAGTCGACCGCGGCGAACGCCGCGCCGACCTCGGCCGCGATCTCGCGGTGGTCGAGGTACGACGCGCCGTGGTAGTCCACGCGGAAGTCCGGGTGCGAGGCGACGAACGCGTTCGTGCCGCCGCCGCGTCCCGGGACGACGGCGACGTCGGCCTCGCGGCCGGCCGCGAAGAGCCGGTCGAGCGCCGCCGGGGTCGCGAGCGCGAGGTCCGCCATCACGACGGCGACCGGCTCGGGAGCCTCGTCTGGCCCCGTCCCGCCGTCACCGCCGAGCCGCGCGTCGAGCGCCGCGTTGACCGCGTCGGTGAGCGGGCGGTCGTCGACGGTGACCGATCGGTCGACGTCGACCGGATCCGTGGCGAGGACCCGCGGCTCGCCGCCGGCGGCGGCGACGGCGTCGAGCACGTCGTCGAGCATCGCTCGGGCGAACGCCGCGCGCTCGTCGGGGGAGAGCGCGTCGGAGAGTCGCGACTTCGGGCGGTCGGTCGAAAAGGGAACGATGACCTCCATCGCGAGCGACGCCGGCGCTTAGAACAGGGACTCCAGCTCGTCGCTGTCGTCGCTGACGAGCTCGTCGAGGTTGTCGTCGCTCTCCTCGCGGATCTCGTCTAAGTTGTCCTGCGCCTCGATGGCGACCTGCTGGAGCTCCTTGATCCGCGGGACGTTCGTGACGCCCGCGAGCAGGATGACCGTCGCGACGAAGCCGGCCCCGCGGTACGGGTAGTCCCCGCCGCGGACCTCCATCGATCCGGTCTGCTCTTCGAGCCACTTCCGCCCGCGCTCGATACCCTTCCGGTTGAGGTACTCCGGCGGCCCCGCGAGCACGAGCAGCGCGCGCTCCGCGCCCTCGATCTCGCAGGGGAGCGTGAGCCGGCCGAGCGCCGCCTTGCGGACGAGGCTGGTGATCCGGTTCGTGGTGTGCGCGCTGTCGAGCTCCTCGTCGTTGCCGTCGTCGCGGAGCCGCGAGAGCAGCCCGCCAGAGGAGCGCTCCTCGACCTCCTCCTCGGCGTAGCCGACCGTGGAGACGCCGCCGCCCGAGAGCGTGTTGATGATCTCCGAGGAGTCGACGACGCTCTCCGCGACCTCCTGGCCCTGCTGGATCTCGCCGGCCCCGAAGAGGATGCCGAACCGCCGGACGATCTCCTCGTTGATCTCCTCGTAGCCGCCCTGGACGGACTCGCCCGTCTTCCGCCAGGCGTCGTTGTCGAACACCATCAGGTTGTCCACCTCGCGGACGAACGTCTGGAACGAGCGGGCCGCGTTGAGGGTGTAGATGCCGCCCTCGTCGCTGCCCGGCAGGATCCCGAGCCCGTACACCGGCTCGGTGTAGATCCGCTTGAGGTGTTTCGCGAGCACCGGCGCGCCGCCGGAGCCCGTCCCGCCGCCGAGCCCGGCGACGACGAGGAACGCGTCGACCTCGTGGACCGGGATCGAGTCGATCGCGCCCTGGACCTCGTCGATGTCCTCCTCCGCGATCTCCGCGCCGAGTTCGTTGTCCGCGCCCACGCCGTGGCCCTTCACGCGCGACTGGCCGATGAGGACGCGCTGGTCCTCGGCGATGTGTTCGAGCCCCATCAGGTCCGCCTTCGCCGTGTTGACGGCCGCGGCCGCTCGAACGATCTCGGAGCCCGTCCGCTTATCGTACTCCAAGAACTTGTCAACTACTTTACCCCCCGCCTGGCCGAATCCGATCATTGCGAGTTTCATCGTGTGCTCCCTCCGCGTTTGAAATGAACAGAACGTGATCTCGTATATAAGCCTTCGGTTGCCGTTACCAGCGTTGAGATTAGGACCGTTGACACGTTCGCGATCCCGGTCATCGGATCCCGAGGTGTTCGCCGAGCGTGGTCAGGTCCGCCCGGTCGACGCCGAACGCGCCGACGTCGCTGTCGGCGGTCGTGTTGTCGAACTTCAGCGAGCGGTACTGGTCCGCCCCCATCGGGAACCCGGGCACCGCGCCGAGCACGGAGAGGCCGATCTTCGCGAGCGGCATCGGGAGCGGGACGATGGTGACGCCCTTCTGCTCGGCCTCGTAGACGAGGTCCGTCACCTGCCGGAGGGTGAGCACCTCCGGCCCGCCGATCTCGTAGGTCTCGCCGACGTGCTCGTCGTCGGTCACCGCGGCGGCGATCATCGGGACGAGGTCGTCGACGTGGATCGGCTGGAACCGCGTCTTCCCGCCGCCCGGGAGGGGGTACAGCGGCACGCCCGGCGCGAACATCCCCTTCAGACGCTTGGTGAACGAGACGAACTCGCCGCCCTCGCCGAAGACGACGGAGGGGCGGAAGATGGTCCAGTCGAGGTCGCTGTCGCGGACGATCTCCTCCGCCTCGCCCTTAGCGCGGATGTACGCGGTGTCGCCGTTCGGGTCCGCGCCGAGCGCGCTCAGTTGGACGAACCCGTCGACGCCCCCGTCCTCGGCCGCGCGGACGAGGTTCTCCGTCCCGCCGCGGTGGATCCGGTCGTGCATCCGGTTGCCGCCGTCGGGCTCGAACAGCGGCGAGAGCGCGACCAGGTTCACCACCGCGTCGTGGCCGTCGACGGCCGACTCGATGGAGCTGTAATCGGTCACGTCCCCGCTGACGCCCGTCACGCCGTCCGGCGTGTCGCCGGGCGAGCGGGAGAGCGCAGTCACCGCGTGGCCGTCGTCCGCGAGCGCGCGACAGAGATACGATCCGATGAAGCCGGTCCCCCCGGCTACCAACACTTTCATACAACCCGTGTCGCGTGGAAGGCCCGTAAACCTACCGCGGCGTCAGACGCGCCACGAGATCGGCCGCTGAGACCGACAGACTGCGGCGCGATCAGTCGGACGACTCCTCGTCGCCGATCGGGACCGTCAACACCGGAACGGGGGCCGTGCGGAGCGTCCGCTCGGCGACGCTCCCGAGCAGGTACCGGCCCGCGCCGGTCCGGCCGTGCGTCCCCATCGCGACGAGGTCCACGCCGGGGTCGTCGACGTACGCCCCGATGCCGCGCGCGGCCGAGGAGGCGACCTCGACGGCTCCGACCGCCTCCAGGCCGGCGTCCTCGACGCGCTCGACGCCCTCGGCGACCGCGTCGTCCGCGTACTCGGAGAGGACGTCCGCCTCGACGGAGTCCCCGATGCCGATCCCGCCGGTGTCGACGACCGAGAGCACGTGGACCGTCGCGCCCGCGCGCTTCGCGACCGGGATCGCTCGGTCGAGCGCCGCGGTCGCGGCCGGGCTCCCGTCGGTCGGCACTAAGACGTCCTCGTACGGGTACGGGACTTCCTCGTCGCCCGGGCGGAGGGCCAACACCGGCACCGGCGACTGCCGGACGACGCGCTCGGTCGTGCTGCCGACGATGCGTTCGACGCCCTGCCGGCCCCGCGTGGACATCGCGACGAGGTCGGCGTCGACCTCCGCGGCGAACGAGGCGACCGTCTCCGGGACGCCGCCCTGCCGGACCGCCGTCTCTGCCTCGACACCGCGGTCGGCGGCGCGGGCGGCCGCGTCCGCGACGATCGACTCGCCCTCCTGTTCCAACACGTCGACGACGTCACCGCCGATCCGGGTCACGCTGTCGCGGGTGGTGTCCGCGACGTGGAGGAGGTGGACGGTCGCGTCGTGGTCGGCGGCGACCGCCAGGACGTGCTCGAAGGCCGCCGCGGCCGCGTCGCTGCCGTCGGTGGGGACGCAGATCCGGTCGAACATACTGGCACCGTCGCGGCCGCGGGTGAAAAGGGCTCGCGTCCGAACGACGGAACGCACCGGCCGAGACGCGCGCGACGCGGCCCGCGGAGCGAGGCGCGGTTACGCCGAGTCCCCGGGGCCGTCGGACCCGTCTCCGCCGGCGGCCGATCCCTCCGCGCCGTCGCGTCGCGTGACCCGCACGGTCGAGATGCGCGCGCCGTCGACGGCGGTGACCTCGAAGGCGAACCCCGACGCCTCGGCGACGTCGCCGACCTCGGGCGAGCGCCCGATCCGGTCGAGGACGTATCCGCCGAGAGTCTCGTAGCCGTCGCCGCTGAGGTCGGTGCCGAGCGCGTCGTTGACGTCGGCGAGCGCGACCGACCCGTCGGCCTCGTGCGTGCGGTCGTCGGTCCGCCGGATCGTGTGGCGGTCGGCGGCCACGTCGAACTCGTCGCGGAGGTCGCCGACGAGCGCCTCGGCGACGTCCTCGACGGTGGCGATCCCCTCGAACGCGCCCCACTCGTCGATCACCGCCGCCATCTGCCGGCGCTCGTCGCGGAACTGGACGAGGAGGTCGCTCGCGCTCGTCGTCTCCGGGACCACGAGGATCTCCCGCGCCAGGCCGCTCGCGGTCGCGTCCTCGTCGCCGTCGGCGGTCGCGCGCAGCACGTCCTTCGCGTCGACGAAGCCGACGACGCGGTCGGCGTCGGCGCGGTCGACGACGGGGTACCGGGTGTGGCCGGCGTCGAGGACCGCCTCGCGGACCGCCGCCAGCGACGCGTCAGCGGGTAGCGAGACGACGTCGGGGCGGGGGACCATCAGCTCGCGGGCCGCGGTGTCGTCGAGGTCGAAGACGCCCTCGATCATCGCGACCTCGGACTCGTCGACGTGGCCGGCCTCGCCGGCCCGCGCCAGCACGCGGCGGATCTCGCGCTCCTCGAGCGTCTCGTCGCTCTCCGAGGCGGGCGGGACGCCGATCAGGCCGGTGAAGGCGTTCGCCGTGCCGTTGAACACCGCGATGCCGGGCGAGAAGATCAGGTACGCCAGCTTCATCGGCGGCGCGAGCAGCAGCGAGACCCGCTCCGCCTGCGCGATGGCGATGGTCTTCGGCGCGAGCTCGCCGAAGACGACGTGGAGGAACGTGATGAAGGAGAACCCGATGGCGAACGCGACGAGGTGGACCAGCCCCTCCGGCAGGAGCGGCCCGAGGACGGGCTCGATGAGCGCCGCGACGGCGGGCTCGCCGATCCACCCGAGGCCGAGCGACGCGAGCGTGATCCCGAGCTGGGTCGCCGCGAGGTAGTCGTCGAGGTTGCTCATCACCTCGCCGAGCGTCTCCGCGCCCGCCTTCCCCTCCTCGGCCAGCTGTTCGACCGAGGTGGCCCGGATCCTGACGAACGCGAACTCCGAGGCGACGAAGAAGCCGTTCAGGACGACCAGTATCAGCGCCCCCGCCACCCGCGAGAGCGAGACGGCGACGGCTACCATCCGTGCCCTCCGGGCGCGCGACGGGTCGGCGCGTCGGCGGTCCCGCGTGTGTCGACGATCATGGCTGCCGTTCTCGGAGGGATCACTAAAAAGGGCGGGCGGACGCCTCGCGAGAGGGTGGGAGCCGGCCGCCCGGCCGGACCCGGGTCGTTTATTCCTCGCCGCCGCGGAACGCCACCATGCTGATCACGCTGGAGGGGATCGACGGGAGCGGCAAGACGACGGTCTGGGAGGCGCTCCACGACGTGTACCCCGACGCGACGTTCACCCGCGAACCCACCGACAGCTGGTACGGGGAGGCGGTGGGGCGCTCGATGGCCGACGCGGACGCGGACCCGCTCGCGGAGCTGTTCCTGTACACCGCCGACCACGCGAACCACCTCTCCGAGACGGTCCGGCCGGCGCTCGCGGACGGGGACCTCGTGATCTCCGACCGCTACTCGGACTCGCGGTTCGCCTACCAGGGGGCGACGCTGGCGCGCGCCGACGCCGGGGTCCAGCGGCCGCTGGAGTACGTCCGCGGGATCCACGCCGCGTTCTCGCGCCCGCCGGACGCGACGATCTACCTCGATCTGGACCCCGAGACCGCGGCCGAGCGCGCCGGTCGCACCGACAAGTTCGAGCGCGACGGTTACCTCGCGGCCGTGCGCGACAACTACGAGCGCCTGATCGACGCCGACCCCGGTCGGTTCCACCGGGTCGACGCGACGCGCTCGCCGGAGGACGTGATCGCGCGGGTCGAGTCGCTCGTCGCGGACCTGATCGACCGCTGACGCGCCGCGCTCGGCCCCGTCAGCGCGTGTCCGGCAGTTCGTACTCGTCCGGCGAGGGGACGTAGAGGTAGTCGATCGCGATCCCCAGCGCCAGCGGGAGGCCGACGGTCAGCGCCAGCAGGATGGTCGAACTGCCGACGTTGATGCCGGTGCCGACCCCGAGCGCGCCGGTGAAGACGATAGTCGAGACGAGGAGCAGGAGCGGCGTCAACACGAGCGTGTACACGACCGACCCCCACGAGGTCGAGAGCTGGATCCGGAAGAACCGGGTCGCGACCCCGGCGAGGAACGTGTGGAACGCGACCAGCGCGAGGAGGCTGCCGAACCCGAACAGCGCGAGCATAGTCGCCGTACGGGCCCCCGCCACTTCCCCCTATCGACCTCAGACGGGACCGCCGCCGCCCTGCTGCCGCGCGGCGGAGAGCAGGTCGGAGACGGGGGCGGTGTACTCGTAGCCCGGGATCACGCCCTGGACGTACGTCCCCTCGACGAAGTCGATCAGCGCGCCCGCGTCGTCGACGCCGCGCCGCTCGTTGATGTCGGAGAGCGCGTAGGTGACCGCGACCTCGTCGCCCTCGCGCTCGACGGTCGGGTCGAACTCCCGGTCCTTGCGCGTGACGCCGCCGACGTCGACGGCGCGGCGCTCGAACGTGTCGGCCCAGCCGTCTTCGACCACGGCCGCCACCTCGTCGGCGGTGACCGCGGAGAGCGTCGGCACGCGGACGGTGACGGTGAAGCGAATCCGGCCCTCGTCGGCGGGTTCGGCCCGCACGCGCCCGTCGAACGCGGTCGTCGTCGAGACCCAGCCGTCGCCGTCGCGCTCGAACGAGCCGTGGTCGCCGAACGCGCGCCGGACTCGGCCGGGGAGTTCGTCGGCGGCGTCGGCGTCGTCGTCCTCTGTTTCGGTCATACCGATCGGAGGCGACGCGGCCTGAAAAGCCGCTCGCGTCGCCCGCGCGACCCGGACCCGTCGCCCCCGTCATCGATACGGGCACTGCGAGCCGGTACGTCGGCCCCTTTTGTGCGTCGACCGACGAGACGGGGTATGGCAGACCGGTTCCGCTCCACGGAGGGACTGATCGACGCGCTCGCGGCCGCCGAGTTCGACCGCCCGCCGGCGCTCGTGAGCAACGCGCACATCACCGGCCTCGGCGTCGCACGCGCTCTCGACGCCCACGGCGTGTCCGTCATCGCGCTCGACCGCGCGGGCGACGGCGCGGGGTCGGGCGACGCCGTCGCCCACGACGGGCTCGCGCCCCCCTCGGACGCGGTCGACTACGCCGGGGCGGTGACGTACCCGCTCGACGACCTCGACGGGTTCCGCGAGGACGTGGAGGCGATCGTCGACGCCGCGGGCACCGAGGCCGTCGCGTTCGGCTGTATGGACGAGTGGGCGCTGTCGTACGCCGAGGCCGACCCCGACGGCGTCCGCCTCCCGTTCGCGGGGAGCGACACGCTCGACGCCGTATTGAACAAGTCGGAGCTGTACGCGACCTGCGATGCGCTCGGGGTGCCCTACCCGGAGACGTACCGGCTCGCGGCGACGGCGGCGAGCGGGACACGCGAGGCGGACGCCGCGGTCGAGGAGGCGGCCGACGCGCTCGGCTTCCCGCTCGTGGTGAAACCCGAACTCAAGCGCGACTTCGAGGAGGCGTTCGGGACTAACGTGATCGAGGTCGGGGACCGCGGGGAGTTCGAAGACGTCGTCGCGGCCGCGGCGGACGAGGGAATCGCGGTGATGGCCCAGAAGCGCGTCGACATCGCGACCGGGCGCGACCACTCGCTAGCCTCCTACGTCCCCCCGTCCGGGGGCGACGACGCGCTCGCGGTGGTCGGCAACGCCGCGGTGCGGTACCCGCGCAACTTCGGCACCTCCTGTCTCGTCGAGACCGCGGAGGAGCCGGCGATCGAGGAGCGCGCGCTCGCCGTCCTCGACGACGCCGGCTACCACGGGATCAGCGAGGCGGAGTTCGTCTACGACGCCGACCGCGAGGAGTTCCTGCTGCTCGACGTCAACACTCGGCCGTGGAAGTGGATCTCGCTGCCGGTCGCCGCGGGCGCGAACCTCCCGATGGCCGCCTACGCCGCGGTCACCGACGCGACCTACGAGTCCGACGGCGTCGAGCCGACCAGGTGGGTGTACCTCCGCGACTACCTCTCGCTGCTCGCGGGCGACGACGCGTTCTGGGACCAGCTCTCGGCCGCCGACTGGCGGCGGCTCGTCTCCGGGGCGTTCGAACGCGAGGGGAACCTGACGACGGGCGTCTACCGCCCCGCGGACCCGGGGCCGGCGGCGAAGCTGTTCGAGACGGAGTTCGTCGACCGCGAGTACTACTGCTCCTGTTAGGCGACGGCGTTCCGAACGGGAGAGCGGGTCAGACTTGCCCGCCGACCGAGTCGTCTCCGACGGGGATTTCCCAGCGGAGGATAGCGGCGGCCCCGACGACGAGGACGACCCCGGCGACGCCCAGCGCGAACAGGGGAGAAACGGCGTCGGACACGACGCCGCTCCCGAGTTGGAACGGCACGACCGCGAGGCCGCTGACCATCGCCATCGCGCTCAGGACGGTCGCGCGACCGAGCGACTCGACCCGGTCGTTGACGTACTGGCCGGCGAACGACCGCGTGACGTCCGACACGCCCCGAATCAGGAGGAACGTCGGAACGGCGAGCACCGGGACGAAGTACATGCCGACCAGCGCGCCGCCGACGGCGAACGGGAGGACGAGGAACCACGTCCGCAGCCCGATCCGCTCCCGGATCGCTCCCGTGTAGTAGGTGAGCACCGCGCCGACGAGGCTGTACGCCGCGTAGAACCACCCCAGCAGTGATTCGACCCGTGGCTGCGGGACCCCGAGGTCGAGAACGACGGTCTCGAAGATCGGCTGGAGGAAGACGAACACGAGGTACGTGACCGCGGCGTACAGGACGTAGTAGTACAGCAGCAGCGACCGCAGCCGACGGCGCGAGAGGACGTCCCGCACGATGCGGACCGTCCGTCGGAGGCTCAGGGCCTCCGTGGCGGTCTCCTCGTACGTCTCCGACTCGTCGAGCGTGAGCAGCACCAAGACGCCGAGGCTCGTCACGCCCGCCGCGACGAACCACGGGTACGAGAGGTCGACGCTCCCGAGATAGCCGCCCGAGACCGCCGCGACGGCCCCGACGGCCAACGCCGCCGACTCCCCGCGCCCCCGGACGCGGGCGAACTCGTCCTCGGAGAGGTCGTCGGTGAGCGTGTCGTAGAGCCAGGCGTCCTCGCTTCCGGAGCGGAAGTTGTACCCTAACGACCAGCAGACGTAGAGTCCGGCCAGCGGGAGGAACGAGCTCGACAGCCCGATTCCGAGGAGCGTCACGGAGATGAGCGCGGTCCCGACGAGGAGGCTGTTGCGTCGCCCGACCCGGTCGCCGACGTAGCCGGTCGGGATCTCGCCGAACAGCGTCGTCAGGTTGTACAGCGCCTCCAGGACGGCGATCTGTGTGAAAGAGAGGTCCTGCGCCAGGAAGAAGAGGTACATGATCGGCCGGTAGAACTCGACCGCCTTCGTCGCCTTGTAGGCGTAGTACTTCAGGATCGGTCCGGAGAGCGACTCCCGAAGGCCGCCGCCAGTGCTACCGGCCATGCGTGTGGCGACCGACGAGGGGCCGAGGGGAGTATCCTGTTATTACGGGATCCCCCGATCGGCACATACACCGGATCGTCTGACCGGTACGGGGCCCGACCGACGCGGAACACAACGATTAGTGCGCCCCCCGACACAGTGCGCGTATGGACTTCTTCGAGACGCTCGCGGACCGGATCGACGCCGTCGACAGCGTCGTCTCGGTCGGACTCGACCCCGACCCGAGCCGCCTCCCCGACGCCGTGGGCGACGCCGACCTCCCGCGGTGGGCGTTCAACCGACGGATCATCGACGCGACCCACGAGCACGCCGCCTGCTACAAGCCGAACGCCGCCTTCTACGAGGACCCGGACGGCTGGCGCGCGCTCCGCGAGACCGCCGCGTACGCGGAGGGGAAGGGCGTCCCCGTCCTGCTCGACGCGAAGCGCGGTGACATCGGTAACACCGCGCGGCGCTACGCCGAGATCCTCGACCACGTGGACGCGATCACGGTGAACCCGTACCTCGGGCGCGACTCGCTCCAGCCGTTCCTCGACCGCGCGGACAAGGGCGTGTTCGCGCTCTGTCGCACCTCGAACCCGGGCGGCGCGGACCTCCAGGACCTCGAACTCGCCTCCGGCGAACCGCTCTACGAGCGCGTCGCGGCGCTCGCCGACGTGTGGAACGCGAACGGCAACGTCGGGCTCGTCGTGGGCGCGACCACGCCCGACGAGCTGGAGGCTGTCCGCGAGATCGTCCCCGAGATCCCCTTCCTCGTGCCCGGCGTCGGCGCGCAGGGAGGCGACGCCGAGGCCGCGGTCGAGCACGGGCTCGCGTCGCGGCCGGACCTCCCGGTCGACGTCGGGCTCGTGAACTCCTCGCGGGGGATCATCTTCGCGGGCGAGGAGTCGAGCCGACCCGGCGACGAGGCGACGTACTTCGGCGCCGCGGGCGACGCGGCGAAGCGGCTCAAGAGGCGGCTGAACCGGCACCGGTAGCCGGGCGCGACGCGGGAGGCGGCTCGCGCTCGCGCACTAGCTCCGGCCGGCGACACAGCCGGAACAGGCGCGGGCCGCTTCGTCCCAGTGGTCGTCGCAGACGGCGCGCCCGCAGCGGTCGCAGACGTGGTCCGCGGTCGCCGCCTCGCAGATCTGACAGAGTCCGGTGAGGCTCACGGCGGCGGTTGGGTCGCACGGCTTATGACGGTCGGGGGTGACCCTCACTCATGCGCCAGTTCGTCGTCATCGGCCGCGACGTACCCACCGACCCGGACGCGATTTCGCTGTCCGACATCCCGGGGGCCGGCCGGCTCGACCTCTGCTGCCGGTGCGTGAGCGCCGGCGTCTTCCTCTCGCACGGCATCCGCGAGTCGGTCCGCGTCCACCTCGTGATCGCCGACGAGTTCACCGTCACCTTCGACGCCGACAGCCTCCGCCACCTCCACCCCGACGAACGCAACGTCGCCGCCCGGGTCCGCGACGCGCTCGCCGCGCGGGACGAGGCGATCGGCCACATGCCGGCCGACGTCTCCCCGGGCGTCGAACTCCGTCGGATGGGGCTCGACGCGACGCTCGACCGGCTCGTCGGCGACGACGGGCGGGGGCCCGACGGGACGCTCGTCCAGCTCCACGAGGACGGCGACCCCCTCGTCGACGCCGCGCTCCCGACGGACCCGGTGTTCGTCCTCTCGGATCACCACGACTTCGCGCCGGACGAGGCCGCCGCCGTCGACGAGCGGGCCGATCGCCGGCTCCGGGTCGGTCCCGAACTGCTCCACGCGGACCACACGATCACGGTCGTCCACAACTGGCTCGACACGGACGGGTACGCCGACTACTGAGGTCAAGACGGATGCCGACGCGAGACCAAGACCGCGAGACCACGACCGCGCCCGACACCGACCCGCGCTTCGACGTCCCCCTGCGCGGGGTCGCCGTCGACCCCGAGACGCGCTGCGCGCACTGGGACGACCCCGTCGACGTGATCGCGCTCCGGTTCGGCTGCTGTGAGGCGTACTCCCCCTGCGACGCCTGCCACGACGCCGCCGCGGACCACGAGGCGGTGCCGTGGCCCCGCGAGCGGTTCGACGAGCCGGCGGTGCTGTGCGGCGTCTGCGGGACGACGCTCACCGCGAGGGCGTACCTCGACGGCGACGACGACGCCTGTCCGGCGTGCGGCGCGCAGTTCAACCCCGGGTGCCGGAAGCACCGCGACCGGTACTTCGAGGACTAATCCCGCGGACGGAGACGAGGGGCGAACGGAGTGAGTCGGGTGACCATCCGCACGAAGAGTCGTCGCTCGCGGTCGCTACCCCAAGACGCCCGGGTCCTTCGCGTGACGCTCGAGGTGGCCGTTCGCTCGCACGTCGGCCTCGGTGAGTTCGAGCGTTCGGACCTCGTACTCGCTTTCACGGTCGTCGTACCGGACGTAGCCGAAGTTCACGAACTCGCGGCGCAGGTGGATCGGCTCGTCGAAGTGCTCGCCGATACGGCGGGTGAACTCATCCTTCTCATAGACCTCGCCGACCTCGAACTCCCGGTCCAGCAGTTCCTCCAAGACGAGCAGTTTGAGCGCGCTGTTGCCCGGCATCGAGTCGTTCCGGCGGTGTTTCTCGAACGCCGTCTCCCGGTCCCGATCGAAATCGAGTGTCATGGACCCGAAACGCCCGGTCGCGGAATACCCGTTCGGCACGTGTGAGGGTCTACCTCACGGACCGACCTCGAACGGACGCACCGACTGCCCCCCTTTCGGAAGGATTAAAAGAACGAGCGGCCTTCTGTCGAGTGCGGGCCGGTGGGGTAGCTTGGTATCCTTCGGCCTTCGGGTGGCCGTAACCACGATTCAAATTCGTGCCGGCCCACTTCTCCCGCATCCGTTCGCACCGACGAGCGACGGCGCCCCGTCTCCGCTTCACCGGATCCGTTGAGTGTCCCCGCACGAAACGTACCGGTGATGTCAACCGACACCGTCGCGGGCGTCGACTGGGCGGGCGGCGCGTGGCTCGCGGTCCTGCTGGGCGAGGACGGCGAGCCGGAGTGCCGCCTCGAGCGCGACCTCGAAGCGCTGTGGAACGGCGACGCCGGCGTCGACCGGATCCTCGTCGACGTGCCGATCGGCCTCCCCCACGACGCGGAGACGCTGGCGGCCCGCGAGGCCGTCGACTCGGCCGCGCGCTCGGCGGCCGAGCGTCCGAGCAGCGTGTTCCCTGTCCCCTCGCGGCGCGCGTGCGAGGCGGCCAAGGAGGGGGCGGATTACGATACCGTGAGCGAGCGGAACCGGGCCGACCTCGGCAAGGGGCTCAGCCGCCAGTCGTACCACATCGCGCCGGCCGTCGGCGAGGTCGACGCGTTCCTCCGGCGCGACGGGGCGGCCAGCGAGCGGGTGATCGAGGCCCACCCGGAGGTGTGCTTCCGCGGGCTCAACGGCCGGCGGCTCGACCGCTCGAAGACCACGGCCCCGGGCGTCGGCGAGCGCCTCGACGCGCTCGACGGTCACCTCGAGGACCCGGGCGCCGCGCTCGGGCGGATCTGTCGCCAGCTCGCGGACGTGCCCGACGACGTCGCGAACGAGGCGGAGCCCACCGTCGACGACGCCGTCGACGCGCTCGGGCTGGCGGTGGTCGCGAACCGCCCGGCCGAGGAGCTCCGGTTCCTCCCGAGCGACGCGGACCACCGGGACGGGGAGGGGATCCCGATGCGAATGGCGTACTGGAGCCGGGAGCCGCTGGCGTGACGCGCTCGGCGTCGCCGCACTCGCCGGCGGCTCGCCCGACGTCGGCGTCGCTCCGACCTCGGCGTTGGTAAGGTTCAAGACCCTCTGTCACGCGCTACGACACGAATGAAACTCTTCTCCTCGCGGGCGGACCGCCGGCGGGGTATCGCGGCCGCGGTCGGCGTCGCGGTCCTCGCGGTCGGGCTCTACGTCCTCGTGAGCCGGTACGCCGGCTTCATCACCGACACGGAGGCCCTTCGGGCGTGGCTCGACCAGTTCGGGATCTTCGCCCCCATCGTCTTCATCGGTCTCCAAGCCCTCCAAGTGATCGTCGCCCCGATTCCGGGACAGGTCGTCGCGCTGGTCGCGGGCTACCTCTTCGGCCCGCTCGCCGGGACGGTGTACAGCCTCACCGGCGTGCTCATCGGCAGCGCGGTCGCCTTCTCGCTGTCGAAGCGGTTCGGGCGCTCCTTCGTGGAGCGGGTCATCCACGAGGACGTGATCGCCCGCTTCGACGGCTTCGTCGACACCGTGGGCGTCCCCGGCCTGTTCGCGTTCGTCATCATCCCCGGACTCCCGGACGACGCCATCTGCTTCCTGAGCGGGCTCACCAAGTGGTCGCTGCCGACGTTCATGGCCGTCATCGCCGTCGGGCGACTGCCGGCGTACGTGCTGACCGTGTACGCCGGGGGCGAACTGGCGAGCGGCCGGTTCCTCTCGGCGATGGCGCTCGTCGGGGTCGTCGTGGCCGCGTCCGCCATCGGGTACTACAAGCAGGACGCGGTGCGCGACCTCGTCGAGCGGTTCGAGCCGCGACTCCCCTTCTGAGGGGCTGAAACGGGCTATCCGGGGTCAGCCCCACGTCCACTGCGCGTCGAGCACGAAGCGGTAGAGCCCGCTGACGAGGATCGCCGCCACGTTCGCGATCAGGTACATCACACCGGCCCACTCGACGAGCGCGGCGAGCACGCCGAGCTGGATCGGGATCGCGGTGCCGCGGACGAGGTTCGTCTTCAGCAGTCCGGCGAGGTACTCGGAGGCGCCCGTGTTCCGGCTCGCGCGGAACGTCCACGCGTTGTTGAGCACGTACGAGCAGACGATCGTGATCTCGATCGCGATCGTCGCGCCGACGATGTAGTTGAGCCCCGCGGTGTCGACGAACAGCCACAGGAGCGCCAGCTGGAGCCCCGCGGTGAGCGCGCCGACGACGACGAACCGGCGCATCTGGACCGCGATCGGCCCGCTGGCGAGGTCGCGGAGGACCGCTCGGATCATCACTTGTACCCGAGCGCTTCGAGGCGCGCTTCGAGGTCTTCGTCGACCTCGTCGTCGCCGCGCTCGGCGGCCGCCGCCTCCGCCGCGTCGCCGCGCTCGCGGAGCAGCTCCGCGTGGGCGTCGACGATGGGTGCGAGCCGGTCGATGACCGACTGCGCCCGCTCGTTGTGGCCCGTCGCCAGGTTCTCCTGTTGGGTCGGGTCCGCGGGCCGGTGGTACAGCTCCCGCTCGCCGGCGTCGACGTTCTCGATGTACGTCCAGTCGTCGTCGCGCACGCTGACGAACAGGTCGCCGTCGGACAGCGACCGGGGGATCGGCTGCTGGGTCACGTCCTCGCCGCGGACGGTCACCGAGACGACGGGGTCCGTCTCCGACTCCTCCGCGTCTTCTTCGGCGCCCTCCTCGCCGCGGAGCGCCGGCAGGAGCGACTCGCCGTGCCACTCCGGCGACGGGTCGACGCCGAGCAGGTCCGCGACCGTGGGCGGGATCGCGTCGAGCCCCACGTGCCCGTCGACGCGGCCGCCGTCGAGTCCGGGGACGTCCGCCACGAAGGGGACGTGGATCAGCTCGTCGTACAGCTTCGGGTAGTGGGCGAGGTGGCCGTGTTCCTGGAACTCCTCGCCGTGGTCCCCGGCGAGCAGCACCGCGGTGTCGTCGGCGACGCCGGCGGTATCGAGGGCGTCGAGCAGCCGCCCGACGCTGGCGTCGACCTGTCGCACGGTCGCCTGGTACAGCGTCCGGAGCTCGCGGAGGGTCCGCTCGCCGACCTCGAGGCCGAGGCTAGTCCGAGCGTGCGCGTGGAGCATCTGGTGCGTGCCGACGATACCGTCGGACACCTCGCGGATGTACCGGGGCGCGGGGACGTACGGGGTGTGCGTGTCCATGTAGTGGACCCACAGGAAAAACGGCTCGTCGGTGTCGTCGACGAATCCGGTCGCGGCGTCCTCGACGTCGAACATGCGCGAGGCGTCGAGGAACGGCCGATCGTCGTCGTCGCCGCGGAGCTTCGAGCCGAGCCGCCGGATCGGCGAGCTCGCGAGCTGGATCCACGCCTCCACGGTCGGGTGCGCGGCGAGGTACCGACTGTAGACGCTGGAGCCGACGCTCGTGACGAACGGTTCGAACTCGTCGAACCCGTCGGGATACCCCCAGTGGTCGGTGAGGAACCCGTTCGCGGCGTTGAAGCCGCCGGTCGCGATCCCGGCGTCGGAGAGCACCTCCGCGAGCGTGTCGGCCTCGCCGACGCCGATCTCCCCGCTCCGGGCGAACACCGGCTCCGAGGCGAGGATCGACGGGAACGAGAACGGCGTCCAGTTCCCGGTCGCGAACGCGCGGTCGAACACGGTCCCGTCGTCGGCGAGCCCGTCGATCACCGGCGAGTGCCGCTCGGCGTCGTACGGGGAGACCGCGTCCGCGCGCAGCGAGTCCACGGTCACGAGCACGACGTTGGAGACGGGGGCGTCGTCACTCGACGCGTTCGCGTCCGCCGCTGACGTGGTCGACGAGTCGGAGATCATTGGATACGGTGCGAATCCGCGGAGAACGCGCTCGCCGCGGGCGAACTTCGGGATCCGCGTATATACCAGAACTCGCGGTTGCCAGCGGCATGAGGATTTCGATCGCCCGCATCGACGGGGGAACGTACCTATTTGTCGGAGCCCGCGCACGGTATCGGTATGGAAAACGCGCCCACTGGCCGGCCGGTCGACAAGGCGATGTTGCCGGAATCGGTCCCCGACGACGAGGTCCCGGAGTCGATACCCGCCGAGTCTCGGGCGGTCGAGACGAACGGCGTGCCGCTTCACGTCGTCGAAGCCGGCCCCGAAGACGGGAAGCTCCTGGTCTTGCTCCACGGGTTCCCGGAGTTCTGGTACGGCTGGCACGAGGCGATCGTCCCCCTCGCGAACGCCGGCTACCGCGTCGTGGTCCCCGACCAGCGCGGCTACAACTGCTCCGCGAAGCCGCCGGCGGTCGGCGACTACCGGATCGACGAACTCGCGCGCGACGTCGTCGGCCTGATCGACGCCTACGACCGGGAGACGGCCGCCGTCGCCGGGCACGACTGGGGCGCGGCGGTGGCGTGGTGGCTCGCGCTCCATCACGAGGACCGCCTCTCGGAGCTGGTCGCGGTCAACGTCCCGCACCCGAGCGTCTTCGAACGCGCGCTCCGCACCTCGTGGGACCAGCGGCTCAAGAGCTGGTACATGCTGGCGTTCCAGCTCCCCAAACTACCCGAGGCGGTCGCCAGCGCGGGGAACTGGCGGCTCGCGACGAACGCGCTGCGCGACACGAGCGCCCCCGGCACGTTCACCGACGAGGACCTGCGGCGGTATCGCCGGGCGTGGAACCGCGACGGCGCGTTCGAGGCGATGGTGAACTGGTATCGCGCCATCGTCCGCGACCGACCCGAGCCGGCCGAGACGGAGGTGTCCGTCCCGACGCTCGTCATCTGGGGCGCGCAGGACCAGTTCCTCGCACGCCGGCTGGCCCACGAGAGCGTCGACCGCTGCGCCGACGGTCGCCTGCTCGCGATCGAGGAGGCGAGCCACTGGGTCGTCCACGAACACCCGCACCGCGTCGCCGAGGCCATCGCCGATCACGCGGACCCCCTGCCCCCGGGCGCGCGGGAGTAAGTCGGGGCGGAGTCGCACGGCGACCGGAGAGCGCCACACTTTCGATTCGGTCTCTCGCCCGCTTTGAGCCCTCAGCGACCCGTGTATCGAATACTGTCCTCAGTCTATCGCCACAAAGGTTATATTTGCCCTCCACCAAAGGACAGATATGAGCAAGCACTTCGAAGACGCACGGTACTACCTCGGTCGAGCGGCGGAACACGCGAAGGCGGGCGTCGTGGAGGAGCTCGAGCCGGTCGAGGCGCGGGTGAAGGAGCTCGTCGGCCGCGAAGAAGAGGAGCCGGAACCGGAGCCGTCGCGGCTGGACAAGCTCCAGGCGGACCTGAAAGACCTCGAAGAGCGCGCCGAGGGCGAGGCCCGCGAGGCGGTCGCGTCCGCGCGGAAGCGCGTCGCCGAGTACCGCGGCAAAGACACCGCCGCGGAGTAGTCGCACCGCGGTCCCTACCGGATCGGCGGCTCCGGCCCGGTGGTCTCGTCGCCGCCGATCCGCTCCCCGGCGGGCACCACCGCGTACTCGATACCCGCTTCTTCGAACAGCGACCGCGCCCGCCGGATCCCCCGTTCGGCGTCGACGTCCGTGGCGCGGTAGTGCCGGATCGGGTGTCGGATCCACGACGGCTCCCAGTGGGCGTACACGTCCGTCGTCGAACGGTCCGGGCCGGCGTACAGCGAGAGGTGAAGCTGGTCGTCGCTGGCGAGCGCGCCCTTCGGGTACCACGCCCAGCTGGCGACGGTCGTCTCCGGCGGCATCTCGTAGTCGCGGTACTTCAGCGAGGAGACCAGGTTGCGGACGAACCCGAGCCGATGGAGCTGCGCCTCGACGATCGGGTATGGCTCGTGGAGCGTGAACGCGTACTGCTCGCGTGGCGTCTCCCGCTCTGCGTAGAGTCCGACGAGCGACAGCGGTGCGTGAAGCAGGCTCGCGACGTGCTGTCGGAGGCGTTCGAGGAAGCGGAGTTTGTGTGTCATACCATGTCGTGCGGGCGACTTCGAAATGAAGCTTCGGCGTAAGGTAACTCTTAAGTCCGGAGGTCGGATACTCCGAAGCGAGCGGGTTGGTGGTCTAGCTAGGTTATGACGGCTCCTTCACACGGAGCAGGCCGGCGGTTCGAATCCGCCCCAACC
>NZ_CAKZRO010000171.1 GCF_937146585.1 uncultured Halorubrum sp.
ACGGCATCACCACGACCTCGTGGGCCATGATGGACATCCGGTGCAGCGACGGCTGCCGGTTGAAGATCACGATGTCGCCGTCCACGAGGTGGCGGTTCACCTCCCAGTCGGCCTCGACCTTCTCGGCGAGCTCCTCGCAGTTCTTCTCGGTCACCTTCAGTCGGCGGCCGTCGGGGCGGCGCACGTAGTTCGCGCCGGGGTGGGCCTCGGGGCCGTTCCGGACGTACTGCCGCGCCTCCTCGACGTTACGCTCGGTGACGTTGAGCGTCTGGGTCATCTCCTTGGCGACGCGGTCCGGGACGCCGACCTCGTTCAGCGAGAGGGTCGGGTCCGGCGAGATGACGGTCCGGGCGGAGAAGTTGACGCGCTTCCCCGACAGGGAGCCGCGGAAGCGGCCCTCCTTCCCCTTCAGCCGCTGGCTGAGGGTCTTGAGGGGACGGCCGGAGCGGTGTCGCGCCGGCGGCGTCCCGCTGATCTCGTTGTCGACGAACGTGGTGACGTGGTACTGGAGCAGTTCCCAGAGGTCCTCGATGATCAGCTGCGGCGCGCCCGCCTCGCGGTTCTCCATGAACCGCTGGTTGATCCGGATGATGTCGACCAGCTTGTGCGTGAGGTCGTCCTCGGAGCGCTGGCCGTTGTCGAGCGTGATCGAGGGGCGGGTGGTCACCGGCGGGACCGGGAGCACCGTCATGATCATCCACTCCGGGCGGGAGTGCTCGGAGTCGATGCCGAGGACCTCGAGGTCTTCGTCCGGGATGTCCTCGAACCAGTCGCGGATGTCCGAGGGCATCAGCTTGTTCATGTCCTCCTCGGTGAGGTCCACGTCGAGCGCCTTCTCGATGGCGCGGCGGTCCTCCTTTCGCGGGCGGAACTCGCCGGCCATGATCTCGTTGATCCGGTCGACGGCGATGTCCGTCTTCTCGGCGAGCTCCTGGGGCGAGGTGCCCGGGTCGTCCGCCTCCTCGTCGGGCTGCATCGCGGCCGCGATGCGTTCGGAGTAGTCGCCCGAGAGCACGTCCTGGACCTCGTAGTAGGTGGTCGGCTTCTCGTGTTTGATGTCCGCCTGCGGCTCGCCGCAGAACGGGCACGTCGACGCCTTGCGGGCCTGCCGGACGGCGGCCTTCAGCACGTCGTGTTCGTCGTCGCCGAGCTCCTTCGCCCGCTCGTAGCGGTCGCGGAACTCGTCGCGCTGCGCGTCGTCCAGGGCGAGGCGACCGCACTCGCGGCACGTCGAGCGCAGCAGCCGCCGGATGAGCTTCGTGAAGCCCACGTGGATGACCGGCGCGGCCAGTTCGATGTGGCCGAAGTGGCCGTTACAGGAGCCGGAGTGGGAGCCGCAGGTCCGACACTCCAGGCCGGGGTCGATGACGCCCAGTCGCGGGTCCATCAGCCCCATGTCGATCGGGTAGCCGTCGTCGTCGTACGTGTCGGCCGTGATCACCTTCGTCGCGGACATGTCCCGGTACGTCTCCGGGTCCATGAGGCCGAAGTCGATCCCGCCGAGCACTTTCGGTGTTTGCATTGACATCTAAATCGCGTCCTCCAGTTCGAGTTTCGGTCGGATGCCGAGGGCGATCATCTCGTCGAGCAGCAGCTTGAACGCGTAGCTGACCTCCAGCTCGTGAATGTCGTCCTCGTCGCCCGTGACCGGGTCGTACACGCGGCGCTGCTCGCGGTCCTCGACGGCGACGAGTCCGGTCTCCGCGGAGACGTGGACCGTCTCGGCGTCCGAAGACTCCAGCAGCCGCTCGTTGAGCACCATCGACGCGCCGTGGCCGATGATCGTGTCGCGCTCCATCTCCCCGACGCGCAGCCCGCCCTCGCGGGCCCGCCCCTCGGTCGGCTGGCGCGTGAGCACCTGGACCGGCCCGCGCGAGCGGGCGTGGAGCTTGTTCGACACCATGTGGTACAGCTTGTGGTAGAAGATCGTCCCGACGAAGATCTCGGCGTCGATCTTCTCGCCGGTGACGCCGGAGTACATGACCTCCTTGCCGGAGGACTCGAACCCGTGCTCCTCGAGCTGGTCGCGGAGCTCCTCTTCGTCTTCGCCCTGGAACGGCGTCCCGTCGACGCGCGAGCCGCGGAGCGAGCCGACCTTCCCGCCGAGCATCTCCAGCACGTGGCCGACCGTCATCCGCGACGGCAGCGCGTGCGGGTTCATCACGAGGTCGGGGACGACGCCCTCCTCGGTGAACGGCATGTCCTCCTGGGGCGCGAGGTGGCCCACGACGCCCTTCTGGCCGTGGCGGGACGCGAACTTGTCGCCGAGTTCGGGGACCCGCTGGTCGCGCACCTTCACCTTCGAGAGCTTGGAGCCGTCCTCGCCCTCCATCAGCGTCACGGTGTCGACGACGCCCGACTCGCCCGAGCGCATCGTCACCGAGGTCTCGCGGCGCTTCTGCGGGGAGAGGCCGCCCATGTCGTCGGGCTCCTCGAGGAAGCGCGGCGGGCTGGTCTTGCCGAGCAGGACGGACGACTCGTCCACCTTCGTCTCCGGGTTGACGAGGCCGTCCTCGTCGAGGTGCGTGTACGCGTCCTCGCCGCGCGCGCCGCGCACGTCCTGGTCCGGGATCTCGAAGCGGTCCTCCTGCCCGCCAGGGTAGCGGCGCTCCTCGCCCTCGTAGGTCCGGAAGAAGTGCGAGCGGGTGAGCGCGCGGTCGACGGAGCCCTGGTTCATCACCAGCGCGTCCTCGATGTTGAACCCCTCGTAGCTCATCACGGCGACGACGAAGTTCTGTGCGGCCGGGCGCTCGTCGAAGCTGATCTGGTCGGACGTCTGCGTCTTCACCATCGCCAGCTGCGGGTAGTGGAGGAGGTGCTGACGCGTGTCCGGCCGGATCCGGTAGTTCGCCGAGGGGAGCCCGAGCGACTGCTTCATCATCCCCGCGCCCATGGTGATCCGCGGGCTCGCGTTGTGCTCGGGGTACGGGATCATCCCCGCGCCGATGCCGAAGATGAGCTGCGGGTCGATCTCGAGGTGCGTGTGGTCCTCGGTCACGTCCTCCTCGTCGACGGCGACGAGGATGTCCTCCTCCTCCTCGGCGTCGATGAACTCGACGTAGCCGCGCTCGACGAGGTCCTCGAACTCGACGTCGCCGCGTTCGAGCGCCTCGACCTCCTCGTTCCCGAGGAGCGGCTCGCCGTTCTCGACGACGATGAGCGGGCGTCGCGCCCGCCCCGCGTCGGCGTTGACGATGACCTCGCGCGTCCGGTCTTTCACCGAGACGTTCACCATCTCCGAGACGTCGCCGCGGCGGCGCGCCTCGCGGATCTGCTCGGCGAGCTCGTCCGGATTCTCGTGGGTGCCGACGAGGCTCCCGTTGACGTACACCTTCGCTTCGCGTTCTGCTTGTGCCATGTTAGTCGTCCGCCGTCTGTCGTTCGACGCCCTCGATGCCGGGGATCCCCTCGACACCCATCGACGCCAGTTCTCGTTTCAGCCCCTGTTCGTCCTCGACGGTCTGCGAGAGCTCCATCGCCTGCGCGAAGTTCTTCACGAGCCCGCAGTTCGGCCCCTCCGGCGTCTCGGAGGGACAGATGCGACCCCACTGGGTCGCGTGGAGGTCCCGCGCCTCGAAGTGCGGTTGCGACCGCGACAGCGGCGAGCGCAGCCGGCGGAGGTGCGAGAGCACGCCCATGTAGTCCGTCCGGTCGACGAGCTGGGAGACGCCCGAGCGGCCGCCGACCCAGTTCCCCGTCGCGATCGGGTGTTCGAGGCGCTCGGTCAGCACGTCGGAGCGGACCACCGTGTTGACGGTGAGCTGCCGGTTCCGCATGTTTGCGCGTTCGAGCTGGTACTTCACGTCGCGCGCCAGCTTGTTCAAGGCGGTGCGGAACAGGTCGCGCATCAGGTCGCCGGACACCTTGAGGCGCTTGTTCGCGTAGTGGTCCTTGTCGTCGGCCTCGCGGCGGTCCAAGGCGAGTTCGAAGCACGCCTCGGCCATCCGGCAGAGGTAGTACGCCTTGTTGATCCGCACGTCCTCCTCGTCGACGCCCTCCTCGTGGAGGTGCGGGAGGAGGTAGCGGTCGATGACGTAGTTCGCCCGCTTGAGCTGGTAGTTCTTCCCCTGGCCGCTCGCGACGCGCTCGCCGAGGGTCTCGATGGCCTCCTCGGTCGTCTGGACCGAGGCCTCCTCTAAGTTCTCCAGCATGAACTTCACGATCTCGGGGTCGTCCGAGACGCGGTGGACGATCTCCTCGTCGGACTCGAGCCCGAGCGCTCGGACGAGCGTCACGAAGTCGATGGAGCCGGAGACGGAGGGGAACGACACTTCGAGCAGCCCCTCGCGGTTGCGCTCGCAGAGCACCAGCGCGCGGTACCCCCGGCGCTGGGAGAACGTCTTCGCGACCTGGATCTCGTCGCCGTACTTCGAGTCGTACTCGGCGAGGATCTTGTTCGGCGCGAGGTCCTCCGAGGTCATCAGCACGCGCTCGGAGCCGTTGACGATGAAGTAGCCGCCGGGGTCGACGGGGTCCTCGCCGATGTCGATGAGCTCCTCGTCGGAGAAGCCCGCCATGTTACACTTGTCCGAGCCGACCATGATCGGCATCCGACCGACCTTCGTCTCGGTCGTGTCGACGACCTGCTCGGGCTCGTCCTCGCCGCCGCGGACGATGGACATCTCCATGAACACGGGGGCCGAGTAGGTGATGTTCCGGAGGCGCGCCTCCTGGGGGTAGAGCAGCTCCTCGGAGCCGTCGGCCTCGCGGACGCGCGGCGTGACCATCCGCACGTCACCGAGTTCGACGTAGACGGGCTCTTGGCCCTCCTTGTCGCCGATGTCTGTCTCGATCGTCTCCTTCTCGTCGACGACTTCCTGCATGCCGCGGTCCAGGAAGTTGTTGAACGAGCGGAAGTGGTGTTCGGCGAGCCGTTCGTCCGAGAAATACTCGCGTGAAACCACGCGTCGATCTTGCCTGTTCATGAGACGACCAGTCGGTACACGACCGCCTCGTCGGTCGTGCGGGAGTCGCGGACGATCTTCACCACGTCGCCGACCTCGGCCTCGTCGGGGAGCGCGGGATCCGTGCGTTTGATCTTCGGTAAGTTCGTTTTCTTCACGTCGTACTCCGCCAGGACCTCCTCGACCTCCTCGGGGTCGTCGAGGAGGACGTGGTCCGGGACGAGTTCGTGTTGGCTTACGTCTACCATGGGTGCTGGTGGTGGGGAGAAGCTATCACGAGATACTACAGGTACGTATATACGCCAGCGGCATAAGACTTACCAAGCGCCGCCGCGCACGGCTGGCGGGTCGGGGGGCGTTCGACACTCCCACACACGCGAGGTCGACACAAAAGGATACCGGAGGCGACCGCGATCGCGGCCTCGGCCACCCCCTCCGCGCCGCGGCTCGGGGCCCCGGATTCCCTGTCACCGACCCGCACTCCCGACAGGGATGACAAGCCTTATTTGCCAGACAGGGGTACGAGTTGATGCGACAAGCCCGGATGGTGTAGTGGCCCATCATACGACCCTGTCACGGTCGTGACGCGGGTTCAAATCCCGCTCCGGGCGTCCCCACGCTCGGGGCCGTCGTTGTCTGCCCGGATGGTGTAGTGGCCCATCATACGACCCTGTCACGGTCGTGACGCGGGTT
>NZ_CAKZRO010000172.1 GCF_937146585.1 uncultured Halorubrum sp.
ATCCCCTCGAAAGCTGTAAAAGGATTTCGAAGCGGGGGTGTCGCCGCCGAACTCCGTGACGACCGCCGAGGAGCCACACTGTTCGGCGTCAGGGTTTCGGTCCTCCGGCCCGTGGGTTCCGTTACCACGCGGATGTCAGACGACACGCGATTCGACCCCACCGACCGGTCCCGATACGAACTCGCTCGAGCGGCGAACATCGTGGTCCCGCTCCCCCCGATCCGGAAGGCCCGGATCTGCGGGACGCTGGCGCTCCTCGGCGCGTTAGCCGGCCCGCTCGTCGCGACTCTCCCCCCGGCCGTCCGCGAGGCGAACTTCGCCGGACCGCCGCTCGGCGCCAACCTCGGCGTCGTGGCGGTCGTGTTGGCGGGGACGGTCGCGGCCGGCGGGGCGGGCCTCGGACTCGTCGCGCTCCAGCGCCGGATCGCGCGCGGTCCCGAGCCCAGCGACGATCAGGTCTGGACGTTCCTCGCCCTCGAAGACGCGCTGACCGGGGTCGGTTTCGTCACCGGCGGACTCGGCGTCGGCGTCGGCTTGGTCCTGCTGGCGAGCGGCCACTGGGGGGTCGAGGCCCTCGAATCGCTCCGACGCAACGGCGTCGAGCCGTACCTCTCTATCGGGGCGATCCCGACGACGCCCCTGCTGGCGACGGCGGTCGGACTGGTCGTCGGTCTCGGGGTCCTCGCGGCGACCGTCGTCGCGGTCGACGGCGAGTAATGCCGGTCGCGAGCCGCGTCGCTCCGCCGGCCGTCACTCCGGATCCGTCGGGTCCGCCCCGTTCGGGCCACTGTCGTCGCTCTCACTCGGCTCGACGCCGAGCGCGTCGTAGGCGGCCGCGGTGTCGCCAGCCAATCCCCCGAACAGCTCCCGGGCCCGCCGCCGGGCCTCGGGCGTGACCGCGACGCGGACCATCCCCTCGCCGGGCTGCCCGTAGACGACGGTCGACCCGAGCGGGGCCGCGAGCATCGCCGGCAGCGCGGCGAGGTCCTCCTCGCCGGTCACTTCGATCGTCACCGGTTCGGTCGCCGCGAGCGCCTCCGCAAGCGCGTCGAGTAGCGCCGCCGACAGCGCCGCGGCCGGGTTCTCGACCGCGATCCGTCGCTCCGCCGTCGCCGCGAGCGCGGTCTCGATCTCTTCGCGGACCGCCTCGCGCTCCGTCTTCCCGTCGACCAGCGCCACGTCCGGGACGCGGCCGGCCTCCCTGAGGTGGTAGGTGACCACGTCCCCGACCGCGATCAGCCGCGGGGACCCCTCGTCCGAGGATCCGCCCCGCTCGCGGGTCTCGTCGGCGGCTTCCAACAGCGCCTCGGCGTCGGTCGTCACCGGTCCCAGCGGTTCCTTGAAGGCGTCGCGCAGCGATTCGGGGAGGGTGAGAAGCGGGTCGGTCATCCTCGTCGGGCGTCGGCGCGGGCGGCTATCGGACCTTGAGCGCGTACGCGCCCGCCTCGGAGACGTTCATCTCCTCGGCGATGTCGCTGTCCTCGGGCTTGGTGATGATGACGTAGCCCGCCCAGTCCTCGGTCAGCGACGACGACCCGCAGAGCGCGCAGGTCTGAGCGTCCGGGTCGTTGACGTGGTGGCACTCCCGGCACGCCAGGCGGTCCTCGGCCATCAGTCGGCCTCCTCACCGGTCTGTTCGCGGTGTTTCCGCTGCCCTTCGAGCCAGTCGTGCTTCCCGAGGCCGGGCTGTTTCGCCGTGAGCCCGATCTTCGAGTCTCGGGGGTTGCGCTCGTCGATGCTCTTGGTGACGACGCGGACGCGGACGGCGTCGTCGACGCCGAGCGTCTTGTCGGAGTCCGACGAGGCGAGCTGCTGGTTCGCGCCGTCGAACGTGAGGTACTCGTCGGTGATCTGCGAGACGTGGAGCAGCCCGTCCACCGGGCCGATCCCGACGAAGGCGCCGAACTCGACCGTCTCGACGACGGTGCCGTCGGCGACCTCCTGCATGTCGGGGTCGTAGGTGAGCGCGTCGAACTCCGCCTCGTAGTAGACGCCGGGGCGGTTGTGTAACACCGCCCCCTCGCCGATGTCGTGAACCTCGATGACGCTCACGACGCTGCCGACGTCCTCGTCCATCCGTCCTTCCAGCTTGTCTTGGAGCAGGGCCTTCACCCGCTCGTCGGTGACGTCCGCCAGGTGCTTCGGCGGGACCTCGACCGTGTCCTTGAGTCGAACTCGTTTGTACATGTTGTTGGTTGTCCGCGGCCGCTAGGGTTCCGTTATCGCCAGTGTGTTCCGACCCCTTAAACCGATTACTGGTACGTCCGCCGCCAGCACCCGGTTCGCGAGGGGTCCGTCGTTGGTGACGACGGCGTCGACCCGGCCGGCCGCGGCCAGGGCGACGAGCGCGTCGTCGGCGTACGATTCGTCCGTCTCCACCGTCTCCGCCCGCTCGGCGAGGTCCGCGCCGACGCTCGCCGCGGTCGCCTCCGCGCCGTTCCCGCGCTGGAGCCCGTCGAGCTCCCCGCGTACCGCCGCCGGCACGACGGTCTCGTACCCGCCGAGGAGCCGGTCCAACTCCTCGAACAGCCGCAGGTCCGCCTCGACCGGCGCCATCAGCGCGCTCGCGTCGAGCGCGACGACGGGAACGCCGCCTCCCCCGAGCCCCGCCGCGCGGTCGCCGTCCGCGGGCGTCGCGTCGGGACCGTCCGCGGGGGCGTCGTCGGCCACGTTACGTGAGCGTCCCGACGCCGATGAGCCGCCAGCGCGCGCCGACGCGCCGGTTGATCGCGATCTGCGCGCCCTCCTCGGCGCAGACGGGCCGCTTGAGGCTCACCTCGCACTCCCCGTCGCGCGCGCTCGTCACCGCGCCGACCGTCGTCGCGGTGCCGACCGTGAGCATCAGGGGCTCGCCGGTGCTGATCTCTTCGATGTCGCTCTCGCCGCTCTCGTCGTCCTCCTTGCCGACGACGCGCTCCAGCAGGTCGACCTCCATCTCGAACTCCTCGCGCGTCGGCGGGAGCGTCCCCGGTTCGCCGGCGACCTGGCCGGCGAGGGCGTCGCCCTTCGTCAGGCTCGGGTCGAGCCCGGTGCCGACGCCGAGCAGGCCGCCCGGGTGGGCGGTGTCGACGTCGCGGTTGCCCGCCTGGAGCGACCGGACGGTCGTCTCGAGTGGGCGCCACTCCGTCTGCCCCTCCTCGTCGACCTCGCGGCCCGGCCGGATCTCCAGCCCGTCGCCGACCGACAGCTCGCCGCTGACGAGCGAGCCGCCGACGACGCCGCCCTTGAGGTCCTCGGCGGTCGCGCCGGGACGGTTGATGTCGAACGAGCGGGCCGCGTACATCCGGGCGCCCTCGCCCGGGTCGCGGTCCGGCGTCGGGATCTCGGACTCGATCGCGTCGATGAGCAAGTCGAGGTTGACCTCCTGTTGGGCCGAGACGGGGACGATCGGCGCGTCCTCCGCGACGGTCCCCTCGACGAACTCCTGGATCTGCTCGTAGTTGTCGACGGCGCGGTCGCGGCCGACCAGATCGACCTTGTTCTGTGCGATGACGATGTTCTCGATCCCGATGAGATCGAGCGCCATCAGGTGCTCTTCCGTCTGGGCCTGCGGGACGTCCTCGGTCGCGCTCACGACCAGGACCGCCCCGTCCATGATCGACGCGCCCGAGAGCATCGTCGCCATCAGCGTCTCGTGGCCCGGGGCGTCGACGAACGACACCGTTCGAATCGGCTCGCTGTCGGAGCCGTCCTCGCACTCCTCGTCGACGGTGTAACACTCGGGCTCGTCGACGCCGGGGCAGCGCCGGAACGTCGCGTCCGCGTACCCCAGCCGAATCGAGATGCCGCGTTTCATCTCCTCGCTGTGCTGGTCGGTCCACGAGCCGGACAACGCCTGTACCAGCGTCGTCTTCCCGTGGTCGACGTGACCGACGAGACCGATGTTCACCTCCGGTTGTGTGTTGGCTTCAGTCACTGTTGGACCTCCTAACGGAGTAGTCTTATGCGAATTTCGCCCCGTGCGAGTGATAAAGTTGCTGTTATAGTGGCGTCAGCGCGCGCGACGACCCCGGCCGAGGCCGCGAGCGGTCGCCGCTCGGCGCGGGGCGCTCCACCTTCGACGCGGCTTTACGGCTCACCCGCCAACTCCCCACTGACATGGGATACGCGTGCCCCGTCTGCGACACCCCGCAGCGCGACGGCGAACACCTCGCGCACCACCTCGCGTTCACGGCGATGCTCCACGGCGGCGACCACGAGGCGTGGCTCGACGAGCGCGTCGCCGACTGGAGCGAGCGGGAGCCCGCGGGGCTCGCGGCCGAAGTGACGCCGCACGCCGACGACGCGGAGTACGAGGAGGTGTTCGAGGACACCGTGCCCCGCGGTCGCCCGGACGTCGGGATGGGATCGGGCGGCGACGCGGGGGCGTCAGATCACGGCCACGGTCACGACCACGGGGCCGGCCGCGACCGCGGCGTCGACCCGGCCGCGTCCCGCGACGCCGGCGTCCCCGACCCCGAATCGGTCGACGACCCGACCGTCGCCGAGGCCCTCCGCGAGGCGCGCGAGCTGACCCGGCAGGGCGCCGCGGACGAGGACGAAGCCTCCGCGGCCAACGTGTCGGACGAAGATGGCGACGCCGCGACCGACGAGACCGACCGCGACGCGTAGCGGAACGCCCTTGCCCGCCCCCGGCCAAGCGGGGCACATGGAGACCAGAGGCACCTTCGCCCCGGAGACGCGCGCCGACGCGCTCGAACGCTACGAGGAGGTCGGCCCGGTCGCGCAGGTCGTCGTCCGCGAGGCGACGAAGGCGATGTCGTTCGGCGCCGACGAGTACGACGAGCGCGTCACCCCCGAGGTGATCCGGACGGCCCGCGACGCGACGTTCGCCGAGCTGCTCGCGGTCCACGTCGGCGAGGGCGACGAGTTCGACGCGTGGCTCGCCGATAGCGAGTTCGACGAGGACGCCGTCGTCCGCATCGGCTCCGACGACGTCGACAACGTCGTCTGGCACCCGGTCCCGTTCGCCGACACCGTGATCGCGGCGACGTACCAGGACGAGCCGGACGCGGCGGCCAGCACCCTCCGGCGCAACGCCTTCGGGCGCGTCTACCGCGAGGAGTTCTACGAGTCGGGGCGGTAGATCGATCGACCGCCGCGACCGCTCCGGCGGTCGCTCTCTGAAGACGCGAAACCGGAAAATCCGGACCGCCGACGCCGCCCGTCAGCCGGGCGGCGGATGCCTCCTTACAGGCGGCCGACGTTCTCGACGTTGACCGACTCGACGTCGTCGACCTGCGAGAACGACTCCTCGACGGCCTCCGTGCCGCCCGCGCCGTCGGGGACGATGACGGTCGGCAGGAGCGCGACCAGCCCGAACGCGACGTCGTCGCGCTCGAACCCGCGGATCTTCGCGCCCTCGGGGAGCGCCTCCTCGAGGCGGTCCTGGAGCTCGTCGAGGTCGACCTCGGGGCTGTTCGGCATGACCTTGATCTTGGCGGCGACGTCGCCCATCTTACGGCCCCCGGAACCCGCAGTCGTGGCACTCGTAGAGGTTGCTCTGCTTCCGGCACTTCGAGCACCGGTAGATCGTGGCGCCGCAGTCCGGACAGGAGAACTGTGCGGCGTTCATGCCGGACACCTGAATCCCACAGGAGACGCACTGCGGGGTCGCTTGAGAGTCGCTCTGGCTCATACACGTACCTACCGGCGGCGACTTTTAACCGTTGTTCTTTTCGCCGGAACGGGTCGTGCGGGCCGGTACCGTGCCGCTCGTCGCCCGGAACCCGAGCGCCTCGTCCGCTCGCGGCGGGCGGGCGGAGCCGCCAGAATCGCGGCTCACCCGACGATCAGCGGGCCGATCAGCACGCCCATCAGGTGGACGCGTCGCGCGCCGACCCGCGGCGGCACGAGGCCCAACGCGCCGGCGACGAGGAGGACGCCGACGCCGTAGGGGCCGGCGAACGCGTACGAGAGCAGCGCGAGGAGCGCCAGGACTCCGATCGAGAGCCGGGTGTAGTCGGCGTTCCCGACCACCCGGAGGTACGGGTCGCCGACGCGGACGACGAGGGCGAAGCCGAAGCACGCGGCGGTCGCCGCCGCGACGAGCAGCGTCGGCAGCGCGAACGGGACGCCGGCCCTGTCTATCGCGACCGTCACGCCCGTCCGCGGCGTTCCGAGCGCGACCAGCGCGAACAGCGCGAATATCGTGTTCGCCGTGTTCGCGCCGCTCGTCGCGACGACGAACCCGCGGTCGGCGGACTCGCGCGGCACCGCGGGCATCGCGGCGACGGCGGCGATGGCGGCCGACACGCCCGGCACGTACCCGACCACCGCGCCGGCGAGCGACCCGGCGGTGGCGCTCGTCCCGAGGTCGCGCGCCCGCATCGCGACCCGGGCGTCGGCCTGCGGCGGCACGCCGTCGCCGCCGAGCGCCTCGACGAGGACCGGCACCCCGAACAGCCCGGCGAACAGCGGCGCGAGGACGCCCCCGGTCGACAGCGGTGCCGCGGGGTCCGCGTCGAGCGTCGCGAGCCCGAGCGCGGCGCTCGCGAGGACGGCGAACAGCCCCCCGAGCGCGGCCCGCCGGGACGACTCGGTGAGGACGAGCAGCGCGACGACGCCGCCGAGCAACAGTGGCAGGTGCGCCCGGATCGCCGGGTACCACCGCGTCATCAGCCACGTGATCGGGACCGCAAGCGGCACCGCGAGCGCGACCGCCAGCCCGGAGCCGACCGCCGAGAGGCGGACCGCCTCCCGGCCGCGGCCCGCGATCACCAACCGGTGTCCCGGGAGGGCGGCGACCGCGGTCGCGGCGTCGGGCACGCCGAGCGCGAGCGCGGGGACGATGTCGAGGAAGGAGTGGACCACGCCCGCGCCGAGCATCGCGACGCCGACGAACAGCGGGTCGGCCGGCACCGACGGGGCGAACCCGGCCAAGAGTAGCGCGAAGTTGTTGGCATGGAGCCCGGGGACGAGTCCGCTCGCGGTCCCGAGGGCGACGCCGCCGAGCAGGAACGCGAGCGCGCCCGCCGCGAACGTCGGGTCGACCACCGGCCGGACGAGCGCGTCCATCGAGTCGGGGTGGCCGCGGCTTCGGGGATAAACCTCCGGACCCGGAGCTCGCGACGGGATCGTCCGCAGCGCCGACGGGAGCCGCGGCTCGCCGTCGCGCGAACGAGCCGTCAGAGAAATCGAACCCGCTTACGCGTGCTGTGCCGCCTGCGACTTCTTCTGCGTGACGTAGCCGGCGATCCGGTTGCGGACGCCCTTCGACTCGACGGTCGTCAGCGCCGTGACGCTCTCCTTGTTCGTCTCGAAGTCCGTGTTGAACGAGTCGGGGTACTGCTCTAAGAGGAGGTTCCCGAGCTGCTTGATGTACTTGGGTTTGATGGCCATACCGAGCGATACCGGCGGCCCGAACTAAAAGGGTTCGTTCCGCCGCGAGCGGCCGCGAACCGGAGACGCGGCGGATCTCCGTCGGTCGCGTCCGCGTCCGTCACGGCTCGTCCGCGCGCTCCCGCCACCCGGTGGCCTCGTCGATCCGGGCGAACGCCTCCCGCTCGGCCGGGCCGCCGCAGCGCTCCACCACGTCGGCGAAGTAGCGCAGCCGGTCGAGCAGTTCCCCGGTGTCGAACGCCGGCACGTCGAGCCGCGAGGCGGCCACCGTGGCGTCGACGACCGCGCCGAACCCGCGGTTCACCGTCGGCACCCGCTCGCTCACCACCGCCGACTCGACCGGCTCCAGCTCCCACGTCCGGATCGTGGTGTCCCCCTCAGTCTCGGCCGAAACCGCCTCGGCGCGCACCTCGACCCACGCGTCGGCGCTCGGGAGCACCGGGTCGTCTTCCTCCCGGACCGTCAGCGCCGCGTCGACGAACGTCCGCGGGTCGACGGTGAACTGGACCACGCCGCCCCCGCGCTCGGCGAAGTTCCGCCACGTGCGAGTGCGGCCGTACGTCCGCGCGGTGACCGCCCCGTTCGGGTCGCCCGGCGCGTGAATCCCCAGCGCGGCGACGTTCCACCGGTCGTTCGGCCCGAGCGTCGCGACGACCGACTCGGTGACTCCCCGGAGCGGCACCGGCCAGCCGTCGGGCGCGACGCCCGCCGGGTCGGTCCGCTCCTCGGTCTCGCTTCCGGGCCGGTCCGCGGTCACGGAGCCACCTCCGCGCCGCGCCGCAGCGCGACGAACAGCGCCGCGCAGGTGAGGTCGGCGGTCGTGCCGGGGTTGATCCCCTCGTCGACGAACGACTCCGCCAGCGACTCCGCCGCGCCGAGGTCGGCGGCGTGGACGCTTTCTGCGTCGACCGCGCCGACTTCGCCGACCGGCCCGGTCGGATCGCTTCCGTCCGGCGCCAGGACCGCCCTCGCCCGTTCGCTCGCTTCGCGGGCCGTCTCGACTCCCCGCGTCGACGCGACGAGCGTGTCGGGCTCCGCGGCGAGCAGCCCGAGGAACGCCCGCGCGGCCCGGTCCGCGAGCGGCCCCTCGTCGGTCAGGATCCACTCGGCCGCGCGGAACGTCCGCGGGAACCCCCCGGTCCACTCGGCGGCGTTGCGGTCGGGGACTCGGTCCGGATCCCCGCCGCCGTCCGGACCGGTCGGTTCCGCGGACAGCGCCAACACGTCTCGCAGCGTCGCCCCGCGCTCGCGGAGGGCCGGCTCGGCGGCGCTCCCCCGGCGCACGTCGAGGTCGGCCGCGCCCTCCGGGGGGTCGTCGACCGCGACGTCGACGGCCTCGAACGCCCGGTAGAACGCGACGGCGTCGTCGACGGTCGTCGCCCGACACACCGCGTCGACGCCGGTCGGCGAGAGGTCCCGCTCGGGGTCCGCGGCCACCCGAACCAGCGGGACGAGGAGGAGCAGACAGCCGAACTGCGTGTTCGTACCGGCGCGCGCGGCCATCCCCTCGACCGCCCGCTCGAACGCGCCGCCGACGCCGGAGTGGCCGTCAGCTTCCGCCTCTCCCGCCGCTCCGGCCGCCAGTTCGAGCCCCGGCCGCGCGCCGACGGCCCCGCCGAGGAACGCCTCGAACCGCAGGTCCTCGAGGTCCCGTCGGCGGTCCACGTTCCCGGGCTTCGGCGTGCCGGCGACCTCCAGCAGGAGGGCGAGCGTCGCGTCGTCGACGGGGTCCGTCGCCCCACCTTCCGCCGCTGGCGTCGTCGCGTTCCCCGCCGGCGGCTCGTCGCCGCTCACGGCCGCACCTCCGGTTCCGAGCCCGCTTCGCCGGCGCGTCGCCGCAGCGTGCCCGCCCGCCACTCCGCGACCGCGTCCGCGACGCGCGCGAGGACCGGCGGGTCCTCCGTCGGCCGCCCCACGCTCACCGCGTCGGCCCCGTGGGCCGCGTACTCGGCGACGGTCTCGCGGCCGCGGACGCCGTTGTTGGCGACGACCGTCAGGTCGGCGAGCGCGCCACCGTCGCCGCCCCCCGCCGCGTCGTCGACCGCCGCCGCGAGGTCGGCGACCACCGCCTCAGAGTCCATCGCGTCGACGTGGAGCCAGTCTGCGCCGGCCGCCGCGACGGTCTCCGCGACGGCCCGCAGGTCGACGCCGGGCACCTCGGCGCGGACCTTCACGCTCGTCGTCGCGCCAGTCCCGCTCGCGGCGGCGACGGACCGCGCGAGCCGGTCCGCGTCGGCCAGCAGCGACTCGCCGCAGCCCACCGCGCGCAGCTCCGACTGCCGGCAGTGGGCGTTGACCTCGCAGACCGCGCCGCGGTCGGCGCAGATCCGCGCGACGTCCCGGATCGGCCCCGCGGTCGCGCTCCGGACGTTGACGCCGGGTCGGACCGGCGCGTCGGCGAGCGCGTCGAGCTGGGCGGCGACGAACGCGAGCGGGTCGGCCGGGAGGAACTCCGATCGCCCGCGCGCGACGAGGTCTCGCGCGGCCGCCCGGCTCGCCGGGTCGAGCGCCACGCCTCCGAGGAGCGCCGCGTCGACGTGTTCGGCCGCGGCCCGGGCCCACTCGGCGTCGGCGGCCCCGCTGAGGCTCGCGGCGACGAGGAACGGCTCCCGGGTCACTCCGCCCCCTCCCGCGGCGGCCCCGCGTCCGGCGCCTCTGCCTCGACGGCTTCCAGCGCCCGTTCGCAGGCCCGGGCGACGCGCTCGGCGTCGTCCGCGTCGTCGATCCGCGTGTCGGTGCGCTCGACGTGCCGGTCCAGCGCGGTCGGGTCCGCGTCGTCGAGAACGAACGCGTCCGCGAACGGGTACGCCGCCGCCACGCCCGCGGTCGAGGGCTCGCGGCCGACGCCCGCCATCAGGTCCGCGGCCGGGCCGGAGAACACCTCGTCGCCGACGAACGGCGAGACGGCGACCACGGGCGTCTCCCGGAGCGCCCGCTCGAAGCCGGGGAGCGCCAGCATCGGGCCGAGGCTCGTCACGGGGTTCGATGGCCCGATCACGACCGGCTCGGCGAGCGCGTCCAGCACCGCGTCGGTCGGCTCCGCGTCCGCCGCGCCCCGGAACTCCACGTCGGCGACCGCCGGCTCGCCGCGGCGCGCGACCCAGTACTCCTGGAAGTGGAGCGTCTCGCCGGCCTCGGTGTGGACCAGCGTCGCGACCGGGTCGTCGGACATCGGGAGGAGGTCGACCTCGAGGTCGAACGCCGCCGCGAGGACCCGGATCGCCTCGGTGAGCGTCTTCCCCTCGTCGAGCAGGCTCGTGCGCGTGAGGTGGACCGCCCGGTCGCGGTCGCCGATCTCCATGAACTCCCCGACCGCCGAGAACCGCCGCCACCGGGCGATCTCGCGGCCCGCGGTCTGGGCGTCGTCGCCGAGGTATCGGGGCGCCGTTCCGAGCCCGACCTCCTCGGCGAGCCGCCGCAGCTCCGCGTGCGTCGCGGTCGTGTCGCCGTCGATCCCCCACCACGTCTCGCGGTCGAGGACGCCGCCGCCCGCGAACAGCACCGTGTCGACGTCCGGGCAGACGAGGTGGCCGCCGAGCTCGACGTCGTCGCCCGTGTTGGCGACGACCGCGGTCTCGGACGGCTCGAACACCCGGGCCGCGCCGTCGAGGAGTTTCGGCGTGCCCGTCCCCCCGGCGAGGAAGGTTACCATACCGGCGCAAGGCGACGCCCGGATTTGTATCCTCGCCTCCGCGGGCGACGCCGACGGCGGACCGGTCGCTCGTCGGGGGTCAGAAAAAGCGAGAGAGAAATCGTCGACCGCGACGGGAGGTGTCGTGAGTTACGCCAGCTCGTCGATCTTCTCGACGACGGCGTCGGCGAACTCGCTCGTCGCGAGCTTCTCGCCGCCCTCGATCTGCCGGTGGAGGTCGTAGGTGACCTTGCCGGAGGCGATCGTCTCCTCGACGGCGTCGCGCACGAGGTCCGCGGCGTCGCTCCAGCCGAGGTAATCGAGCATCTCGCGGCCCGAGAGGATCATCGCGGTGGGGTTCACCTTGTCCTCGCCCGCGTACTTGGGCGCGGAGCCGTGGACCGGCTCGGCGAGACAGCGGCCGTGACCGCGGTTGATGCCGGGCGCGATGCCGAGGCCGCCGATCTGCGCGCCGGCGGCGTCGGACATGTAGTCGCCGTTGAGGTTCATCGTCGCGATGACCGAGTACTCGTCGGTGCGGGTCAGCAGCTGCTGGAGCATGTTGTCCGCGATGCGGTCCTTGACGACGAGGGTGCCCTCGGGCTGCTCGCCGTCGTGCTCCTCCCAGAGCTGGTCCTCGGTGATGACGTCGTCGCCGTACTCCTCCTCGGCGACCTCGTAGCCCCAGTCGCGGAACGCGCCCTCGGTGAACTTCATGATGTTCCCCTTGTGGACGAGCGTGACCGAGTCGCGGTCGTTCGCGAGCGCGTAGTCGACGGCCTCGCGGATGAGGCGCTTGGAGCCGAACTCGGAGATGGGCTTGACGCCGATACCGACCGGACCGTCGTGGATGACGTCCGCGATGCCCATGTCGTCCTCGAGGAAGTCGCGTACCTGCTCCGCGCCCTCACTACCGGCCTCCCACTCGACGCCGGCGTAGACGTCCTCGGTGTTCTCGCGGAACGTGACCATGTCCATCTCCCCGGGGCTCTTGACCGGGGACGGGACGCCCTCGAGGTGGTAGGTGGGGCGGACGTTCGCGAACAGGTCGAGCGTCTTGCGGAGGGCGACGTTCAGCGAGCGGAAGCCGGCGCCGACGGGGGTCGTCAGCGGGCCCTTGATCGCGACGCGGTGGTCGCGGATGGCCGAGACGGTGTCCTCCGGAAGGTTCTCGTCGTACTTCTCGCGGGCGCTGGCGCCCGCGTAGACGCGCATCCACGAGATGGAGCGGCCCGTCGCCTCCGCGGCGGCGTCGAGCACCTGCTGCGCGGCCGGTCCGACGTCGGTGCCGATCCCGTCGCCGTGAATGATCGGGATGATGGGGTTCGACGGCACGTTCAGCTCGCCGGTCTCCTCGTCGGCGAGCGTGATCGCTTCGCCGTCGTCGGGGACGTCGACTTTATCGTAGCTCATGAACGTTCGAGGATTTCCGTGGCCCCCTAAAGTGGTTGCCGTTTTCGGCGTGAGCGTCGCGCTCGCAGCCTTTGCCGGTTCTCGCCCCGGGCGCGCTTGGCGTCTCCCCGCGGCGCCCCGCGGTCAGACCCGCTCGACCTCGACGTCGAGCAGCGACCGCCAGCGGTAGCGCCGGCCGCCCCAGACGAAGGTCCGGCGGGCGAGCGCGTACGCCATCAGCGGCGGGGCGATCAGCACGCCCGGCGCGGCGAGCAGGAACGTCGCCCGGCGGACCCCGAACCGGGCGTACGCGGCCCCCGCGAGGGCGGTGACGAGGGCCACCCCCGCGACGGGCGCAAACAGGCAGAGGGCCGCCATCGCGACGCCGAGACAGACGTTGAACGCGGTCGCCGCGGGCTCGTGGTACCGCGTGATCGTCAGGAAGCGGACGAACCGCTCCAGCGAGCCCCGCAGCGACCCCCCGGCCCGGACGTACCGGGTCCGGTCGACCGACGAGACGTCGACGCGGTCGGTGAGCGTCCCGTCGTCGCTGACCGTCCGCCGGAGGTCCCGGCGGAACGCCGCCTCCCCGCCGCGGAGGTCGTCGCGCTCGAAGATCACGGCCCCGCCCCACGCGACGCCGGCCGCGGCCACCGCGAGCGTCCCGCCGATCACGTACGCGGGCTCGAACAGGCGCGCCAGCGGGTCGAGCCCGACGAACACCGGCACCTCCGTGGTGGGTCCCTGCCGGTCGTAGTCGGCGTCGAGCGCCGCCAGCCAGTCGGGCGGGTGGCGAAAGTCGTCGTCCGTCCAGGCGATCCGCTCGTTCGCGGCCGCCTCCATCCCGGCGGCGACGGCGTTCGCCTTCCCCGAACACCCCTCCGGCTCGCCGGCGATCACGATCCGGGTTCGGGCCGGTAGGCCCCCGCGCCGGTCCGCAACCGGGTCGTCCGGCGAGTCGCAGATCACGAGCAGTTCGTCGGTCTCCCCCGCCCCGCCGCCGAACGCCTCGGGGCCGCGGAGCTGTCCGGCCACCTCGTCGCAGGCGTCGGTCCAGCGGACGGTCGGCAGGAGGACCGAGACCGGCGTCGCGGACGCGGGCGGTTCCGAAGCGGTCACGGGGCACGTATCGGGCGAGCCGGAGATAAACGCTCGCGATCGACTCCGGCGGCCCCGCTCGCGAACCCGGACGCCGCCCGCGCCCCCGCTCACGACCCCCGACACGAGCGCGTCCCGAGTCCGGCGACTCGCGTCTCTCCGCTCGCGACGTCGACGTCGACGGTCGACACCGTGACGGACCGGATCGGGCGGGCCTCGTCGTCAGCGAACCCCGCCGCGCGGTCGCAGAGGTGTCCGAGTACCGGCTCGACCCGGTCCGGGTCGGGGTCCGCCGCGAGCAGCGTCAGGAACTTGCGCCAGCGTGCGGTGGGGTACGCGCGGGCGTCCGACGGCGGGCGATCGAGCGCGACGCGGTCGCCGTACAGGGCGTCGATCCGGCCGCCGTCGGCGGTCGTCGCGGTCGCCGCGACGAGCGCGTCGGTCGACGGCGGATTCGGCGCGAACATGTCCCAGCCGCCCTCCGTCGGGTCGGCAACCGACGCGACCGGCTCCGGCGTCTCGACGAGCCCGAGCGCCATCCCGTTCCACGCGACGAGCGCGACGAGGAGGACCGCGGCGACGACCGGAACCGCGCCGGCGACGCGCTCGCGGACGGCTCCGAGCGCCTCCTCGCCGTTCGACGTGCTCGCGGGCGCGACCCGACGGGCGGCGAGGGTCCGGAGTCGGTCGCTCGCCGCCGCGCCGCCCCCCGGAGCGCGCGAGTCGATCGCGCGCTCGACCCGGTCCCAGACGAACGGGGGGAAGACGGGGAGCAGCGCGGTCGCGGAGACGAGCGAGAAGACGCCGATCTGGAGCGTGAACGCCATCGAGAGGTGCGCCGCGAGGAGCGTCCCCGCGAGCGCCGCCCGGACCCGCCCCCCGGCCGCGACGAGCAGCGGCGAGGCGGCGACCAGCGCGAGCCAGCCGTACGTGGCCGCCGAGAGCAGCGCCGGCCACTCGGGGACGAGGCCGCCGAGCGGGCCGTGGAGGTAGGTGAGCCGGAAGACGCGCCCGACCGCCTCGCCGGCGGGCCACGCGGTCCCGCGGAGCTTCACGACCGCGTTCGAGAGGTACACCACGACGACGAGCGTCAGGAGGAGCGCCGTGGCGGGACCGGCGACGCGGTCGGCCGCGGCGTCCCCCGTCGAATCCGCTGCGTCCGCGGCTCGACGCCGGACCGCGTCCACCGACCAGCGCGCGCCGAGCGGGCACAGCAGTCCGGCGCCGAGCAGCTGGAGGAGGAGCGTGTCGCCGGCGTTGAGGACGAAGGGGTTCCGCGCCTGAAGCGACGCGAGCAGGACCAGCGAGACCGCGGCCGCGACGCGCGTCCGGTAGCCGACCGCGAGCGCGACGGCGGCGAGCGCGGCGGCGACGAACAGCGCCGCGACGGCCCGCGGCCCGCCGGCGAGGGCGTGAAGCGAGAGCCGCGCGGCGAGGGGGTACGCCGCCGACAGCGCCGCTCGCGGGAGGACCCAGGTGTCCGCGTAGAAGGCGACGAGGTTCCGGGCGCGGAGCGCGAGGTCGACGAGGAGGACGACGCCGAGCGCGACGCGGAACGCGGCCAGCGCGCGCGGGTCGACCCCGACGCGGCGGCGGAGCGCGGCGCGGAGGCGCGGAGCGGGGCCGGCGGGCTCGGCGGTCGTCACGGTGCTACGGAGTCGCCCAGCGGCGGGAATAGGTCTTGCGGCGCCGCCTCCCGGGCGCTTATGTGGCCCCCGCGGGTGTCTCCGGTATGCGAGTCATCGTCCACGGCGGGGCCGGCGGGGCCCCGGACGAGCCGGAGCCCAGACAGGCGGTCCTCGACGAGGCGGCCGCGCGCGGCGCCGACGCCGCGACCCCGCTCGACGCGGTGGAGGCCGCGGTCGGCGTCCTCGAGTCGGACCGCCGGTTCAACGCGGGCGTCGGCGGCGCGGTCCAGTCAGACGGCGTCGTCCGCACCGACGCCGGCGTGATGACGTCCGACCGCGCGGTCGGCGCCGCGTGCTCGATGCCCGGCGTCGAACACGCGGCGAGCGTCGCCCGGGTCGTCTGCGAGGAGACGCCGCACGTCTTCGTCTCCGGGGACCACGCGGTCGACCTCGCGGCGGAGTTCGGCGTCGAGACGGGCGTCGACCTCCTCACCGACGAGACGCGCGAGCGCTACGACGCGGAGGACCCGCCGCGGGGCGGCCCGCGCGAGCACCTCGACTGGCTCGCCTCGCGCTTCGGCTCCGGCGACGATCAGGCGGGTGGAGGGTCGAAGGACAAAGCGCCCGACCACGACACGGTCGGCGCGGTCGCGACCGACGGCGAGTCGTTCGCCGCGGTGACCTCCACGGGCGGTCGGTCGTTCGCGCTCGCCGGGCGCGTCGGCGACGTGCCGCAGGTCGGGTCCGGCTTCTTCTGTACCGAGGCCGGCGGCGCGAGCGCGACGGGAGCGGGCGAGGACATCGCGCGCGTCACGCTCTCGCGGCGCGCCGTCGACTTCCTCGACGACGGCCTCGACGCGCAGGCCGCGGCGGACCGGGCGATAGCCGAGTTCGAGGCGGTCACTGGGTCCGGCGCTGGCGTGATCGTCCTCGGCGACGAGACCGCGGGGAGCGCGTTCAACACGGAGGGGATGCAGACGAGCGTCGCGCAGGAGTAGCCGCCCGCGAGACCCGGCGCGAGGGGGCGACGAACATCGGCCGACCGCGCTCAATCGTCTCCGACGGTGGGCTCCGCCTCGTCCGGCTCGGGGCCGCTCGGACTCGACGTGCCGCGCACGTCGCCGTCGCGCCAGGTGCCGCGCCGGAACCACAGCCACGCGACGACCGCTCCGATGACGTTCGAGGCGAAGAACGCGATCCAGATGCCCCGGACGTCGGGCTGTCCGAGGAACCACAGGTCAGTCGGGAGGACGCCCCGCGAGGCCACGTACGAAACGGGCAGCCGGACGACGGCGAGCGCGGTGATGGAGACGGCGGCGGCGATCATCGTCTTCCCGGCCCCGCGGAAGCCGCCGGTGAACGCCCGTTGGATCCCGATGAAGCCGAACGACAGCGCGACGTACCGCAGGAACTGCGCGCCGACGTCGAGCACGGCCCGGTCGTCGGTGAACACCGAGACGATCGGCGTCGGGACGAAGAAGATGGCGACGCCGACGACGCCGAGGACCGCGAACAGCCCCTTCGCGGCGACGTAGTTCGCCTCCTGTGCGCGGTCGTACTTCCCGGCCCCGACGTTCTGGCCGGTCATCGTCTCGACGCCGCGCGCGACGGCGATCGCGGGCAGGAAGATGACGGAGAACACGCGCGTGCCGATGCCGAAGGCGGCGACGACCGACGTCGAGAACAGCCCCACCACGATCAGCAGGGCGTTGATCGAGAGCGCCCGCCCGGTCCCCTCGATCGACGCCGGCACGCCGATCCGGAGGATCTTCCGGAGGTACTGGAGGTCGGGCCGCATGTCGGCGAGGTTGATCTGGATCCCCCGCGAGCCCGACAGCATGATGTAGAGGCCGACGAACATCGCCAGCGCCCGCGAGAAGATCGTGGCGATGGCGGCCCCCTGGATGCCCAGCTCCGGGAACGCGACCGGGCCGACCGCCCAGCCGTTGATCAGGAACGGGTCGAGGACCACGTTGACGACGACCGTCCCGAACATGACGAGCATCGGCGTGATGGTGTCGCCGGCGCCCCGCATCAGCGAGATGAACACGAAGAAGCCGAACATGAACGGCAGCCCCAGCGCGACCACCTGCATGTACGCCGTCGCGCCGGGGAGGACCTCGGGGGAGGCGCCGAGGAACGCGAGGAAGTCCCCGACGAACGGGTAGCCGATCGCCCCGAAGACGACCGAGGCGATGATCGCGAACGAGACCGTCTGCGAGGCCGCGTACTCCGCCTTCTCCGTCTCCTCGGCGCCCGTGTGCTGGGCGACGAGGACGCTCCCGGCGACCGAGAGCCCCAGCCCGAGCGAGATGAGGAGGAACACCATCGGGAACGCGAAGGAGATGGCGGCCAGCGCCTCCGTCGAGTACTGGCCGAGCCAGAACGTGTCCGCCAGGTTGTAGGCGGTCTGCATCAGGTTCGTCACGACGATCGGGAGCGAGAGGTACAGGAGCGGCTTGACGATGCCGCCCTCCGTCAGGTTGAGCTCCTCTTGGCCCTTGAAGAAGCTCACGCGGCTCCCTCCGACTCCGGCCGCCAGCCGAGCTGCCGCTCCAGCGCGTTCTCGAGCACCCGGCGCGTCTCGTCGAGCGGTTCGCCGAGCGCCACGTGCCGCGCGTGCGCCCCGTTGATCGTCGTCGCGACGAGCCTGGCGACCTCCTCCGGGTCGGCCTCGGCGAAGTGCCCCTCGTCGATACCGTCGGCGACGATCTCCCCGACGACCTCGCGCACGACGCCGTCGAGTTCGCGGAATCGCTCCCGGAAGAGCTCCTGGAACGGCGCCTGGGCCTTCAGCTCCATCATCGCCACGGGGAAGCCGTCGGCGTCGGGGTTCGACGGCGTGAACGCCCGGTCGAGGAACGCCGCGAGCCGCTCCCGCGGGTCGGTCGGCTCGAACGTGAGCTCCGACTCGAACCGCTCGGTCAGGTCGTCGAGGAACGCGTCCAGCAGCTCCGCCTTCGTGTCGAAGTGGTAGTGGATCGCCGCGGTCGTCATCGACGCCTCGTCGGCGATCTTCTGTACGGTGAGGCCGGCGTACCCGTGTTCACAGAGCACCGAGTTCGTCGCGTCGATGATCTCGGATTTCGTCTCCGATCCCATTACTTCTCCCCACTTACTAACTAGTTAGTAAAGGGCCTTCTGATCGGTCGGTAAGCGGGTCGATCGCCGCGGCCGACCGTGCGCCCGGAGCCGCTCGCACACCGTCCGAAAATCGGTCGCGACCGCCCGTCTCCTCCGGCTCAGCCCAGCCGCTCGTCGAGGATGAGCCGCGTCTTCGTCGACTTGACCTCGTCCATCTCGCGGGCCTGCGTGATCAGTTCGTTGACCGCGCGCGTGTCGACCGCGTCGACGACGAGGACGACGTCCTCTTCGCCCGACACCTGCCAGACGAAGTCGACCTCCTCCCACTCCACCATCCGCTGGCCGACCGCGTCGGTGTTGACGTTCATCTCCACCGAGATCTCGATCATCGCCTTCACGTTGCCGGTGCGGGTCGTAACGGTGAACCGCTCGATCACGCCCTCGTCTGTCATCCGGTCGACGCGGTTGCGCACGGTCCCCTCGGAGGTCCCCACCCGGTCCGCGATCTCCGTGTACGGGGTCCGCGCGTCCCGTCGCAGGATCGAGAGGATCCGTCGGTCGAGGTCGTCCATACCGATCCGTCTCGGTCCGCCGCCTTACCCGTTACGAATATCGTAACGAACCTTCGAACGACGCATTTATTACCCTTTGCGCGTACGTTTCTCGTAATGTCGGACGCCTACATCGCGCTGGCCGACGGTCGCGTGCTCGAAGCGCGCGCTCGTGCGCCGGGGCGGACCCGCGGCGAACTGGTGTTCACGACCGCGTACACCGGCTACGAGGAGTCGCTCACTGACCCCTCCTACGCCGAGCAGATCCTCACCTTCTCGTACCCCCTCATCGGGAACTACGGCGTCCGAACCGAGCGATTCGAGTCCGAGTCGGTCCAGCCCCGCGCGGCGGTCGCCCGCGAGCTGACCGACGACGTCGCCGACTGGCTCGCCGAGGGAGACGTCCCGGCGGTCGACCACGTCGACACCCGCGAGATCGTCACCACCGTCCGCGAGGAGGGCGCGATGGCCTGCGGGATCGCCGCCGGACCGGACGCGACCGCCGAGGACGCCGTCGAAGAGATGGAGGCGTGCAAGCCCATGAGCGACCACGTCGACATCGGCGCGCAGGTATCGGTCGCGGAGCCGACCGTCCACGAGAGCGCCGACGGCGTCGGCGTCGACGTCGCGCTGCTCGACTGCGGCGCGAAGGGCTCGATCATCTCCTCGCTCACCGAGCGCGGCGCGGACGTCCACGTCCTCCCGTACGACGCGACTGCCGAGGACGTGGCCGCCGTCGACCCCGACGTGCTCTTCGTCTCGAACGGCCCGGGCGACCCGGAGAACTTCGTCGCCGCGCAGGACGTGGTCGACGAGTTCGCGGGGGAGCTCCCCCTCGCGGGGATCTGCCTCGGCCAGCAGGTGATCACGAGCGCGCTCGGCGGCTCGACGGAGAAGATGGCGTTCGGCCACCGCGGCGTCAACCAGCCGGTGAAGGACCTCCGCACCGACAAAGTCGTGATGACCACCCAGAACCACGGCTACACGGTCGACGACACCGGCCCGCTGGAGGTGACGCAGGTGAACGTCAACGACGACACCGTCGAGGGGCTCGACAGCGAGGAGCTCGACGTGATCACCCGCCAGTACCACCCCGAGGCGAACCCCGGCCCGCACGACTCGCTCGGCTTCTTCGACGAGGTGCTCGACCTGGCGACCTCGTCGCGTCGAGTGGCGGCCGACTGACCCGGCGTCCAACGGTCCCCGCTCTCCCGCTTCCTCCAACTGACCACTCGGAGTACCACCCGGCCGGCGTCCGCGACGCTCGGCCCCCGCTCGCCTCTCCGTCCCCGTCCGGCCTTCCCTCGTTCCGTACCGGCGACGTTTTCTCCCGTCACCTCGCACCGTGAGGCATGACAACCGAGATCCTGCTCACCAACGACGACGGGATCGACGCCGTCGGGCTCCGGGCGCTCGCGGACACGCTCTCCCGCGACCACGACGTGACCGTCGTCGCGCCCGCGACGAACCAGTCCGGCGTCGGCGGCGCGCGCTCGTGGTGGGAGACGACCGTCGACTACACCGAGACGGACCGCGGCTACGCGGTGGAGGGGACCCCGGCTGACTGCGTCGCGGTCGCCGACGTGGCGCTCGGGCTCGACCCCGACGTGGTCGTCTCCGGCTGTAACCACGGCCCGAACATCGGCGCGCACATCCTCGGGCAGTCCGGCACGGTCGGGGCCGCGATGGAGGCCTCGTTCCTCGGGACGCCCGCCATCGCCGTCTCGCTGTACGACCGCGGGAACCTCCCCGTGCCGCCGACGCTCGACAACGGCGACTTCGCGGTCGCCGGCGAGGTCGTCGCCGACCTCCTCGGTCGGACGGACGACGGGCGGCTCCCCTTCGGCGCGGACGTGCTGAACGTCAACGTCCCGGCCGCGGACGACGAGTCGGCGGCCGACCCCACCTATCGGCTGACCGAACCGGCCCGCGGCTTCGACGTGATCGAGTTCCGGCCGGGCGAGGAGGGACCGGACGACGAGAACGTCCCCGAGGGATGGGAGTTCGGCGAGCGCCGCGGCGAGATGGGGATGGAACTCCGCGATCGGTTCTGGCGGGAGTTCCTGCGCGGCGACGTCCCGGACGACCCGGGCTCGGACCGACGCGCCGCGGTGGAGGGCGAAGTGAGCATCTCGCCGCTGTCGAGCTCCCGCGCCGTCGCGGGCGACCGGGCGGGCGAGCGCGTCGAGTCGGCCCGGGGCGCGGAGACCGGCGCCGACTAGCGGCTCTTCGCAGGGGACCGACCGATCGACTCAGCGGCGACGGGATCGCACCTGGCTGCCGGCGAACTCCCCCGCGAGCCGGCCGAGGTACCACACGACCACGAGGCCGAGACAGAACCCGGCCCCGGCCGCGGCCAGCAGCTCGACCGGCGACGGGTCCAACTGGAGGGCGATAAGCGGCGGCGAGGCCGTGACGATGGCGACCAGGACGAGCTTGACCTTCCGGTTCCCGGCGTCCCGCTCCGCCTCGGAGATGGGTCCTACCACCGCGACCCCCCCGACTCTCTCTCGATAACCGCCGCCGCGTCGCTCATACCCGCTCCACGCTCCCGGCGACTATCAAGGCGACGAACCGAACTCGTTCGCTCGGGAGCGACGACGCGACCCTGTGACGATAGATCGGACTACTCCGACCCGGGAGTTGAAAAGCGTCTCGACCGTTCACGGCCCTCTCGGGCCGATATCGCCGTGAACGGTCTGGGCCGTTTAAGCCCGTCCGACCGTTGGTGTCAGGTGCCCCTACCCGCCCTCCCGGGTCGTCGCGGCGCGCCGCTCGTGTCGTCCGCGTCGCTCGCGCCGCTCCGGGATCCGCCCCTCCCCGCCGTTTCGCGGCGTTTTTGACCCGACCCCGACAAGCCAGCGGTATGGACGACGAACTCCGCGAGCGCGTCGCGGCGGCCGGCGAGGCCGCGGCGCTGTTCAACGCGCTCAAGCACGGCAGCGACCCGGACGTGGGCGCGATCATGGGCCCGATCATGGGCGAGAACCCCGAGTTCCGCCCGCACGGCGACGAGATACCGGGCGTCCTCGCGCCGGTCGTCGAGGAGGTCGGCGAGATGGACGAGGCGGCCCGCCGGGAGCGGCTCGGCGAGCTCGCCCCCGACAAGCTCGCGGAGCTGGAGGCCGACGACCAGGAAGACGAGCACGTCCTCCCCGACCTCCCGAACGCCGAGGACGGCGCGGTCGTGATGCGCGCCGCGCCGAACCCCAACGGCCCGTGGCACGTCGGCCACGCGCGCATGCCCGCCGTCATCGGGACGTACAAGGAGCGCTACGACGGCGAGTTCGTCTGCCGGTTCGACGACACCGACCCGGAGACGAAGCGGCCCGACTTGGACGCGTACGACGCCATCCTCGAGGACATCGCGTACCTCGGCTTCGAGCCCGACCGCGTGCTCCGGGCGTCGGACCGGCTGGAGACGTACTACGACCACGCCCGCGAGCTGATCGACGCCGGCGGCGCGTACACCTGCTCGTGTTCCGGCGACGAGTTCTCCGAGCTGAAGAACGCGGGCGAGCCGTGCCCCCACCGCGACAAGGACGCCGAGACGGTCCGCGAGGAGTTCGCGGCGATGGTCGACGGCGAGTACTCGGCCGGCGAGATGGTCCTCCGCGTGCGCACCGACATCGGGCACAAGAACCCCGCGCTGCGCGACTGGGTCGCCTTCCGGATGATCGACACGCCCCACCCGCGCGAGGAAGCGGCCGACCACCGCTGCTGGCCCATGCTCGACTTCCAGTCTGGCGTCGACGACCACCTCACGGGCGTCACCCACATCATCCGCGGCATCGACCTCCAGGACTCCGCGAAGCGCCAGCGGTTCGTCTACGACTACTTCGACTGGGAGTACCCCGAGGTGCTCCACTGGGGCCACGTCCAGGTCGACGAGTACGACGTGAAGCTCTCCACGTCGACAATCAAGGGACTCATCGAGGACGGCGAGCTGACGGGCTGGGACGACCCGCGCGCGCCGACCATCCAGTCGATGCGCCGCCGCGGCATTCAGGGACAGGCGCTCGTCGACTCGATGACGGAGCTGGGGATGTCCACCTCCGACGTCGACCTCGCGATGTCGTCCGTCTACGCGAACAACCGCGACCTCGTCGACGACGCGGCGAACCGCTACTTTTTCGTCCGCGACCGCGACGACGCGCCCGCCGTCGAACTGCCGATCGTCGACGGCGACGCCCCCGCGCCCGAGGCCGGTCACCCGCCGCTCCACCCCGATCACGAGGACCGCGGCGACCGCGAGGTGCCCGCCGGGCGGGTCCTCGTCGAGTCCCCCGACCTCCCGAGCGAGGGCGAGCGCGTCTGGCTCAAGGGGTACGGCTGCGTCCGGTACGAGGGCGACGCGCTGGCCTTCGTCGACGCCGACATCGAGGTCGTCCGCGAGGGCGACGTGGACGTGGTCCACTGGGCGCCCGCCGCGGAGGGGCTCGACACGCTCCTCCGGACCGTCGACGGCGACGTGCGGGGGGTCGCCGAGCCCGCGCTCGCCGACGTCGACCCCGACACGGTCGTCCAGTTCGTGCGCGTCGGCTTCGGCCGCATCGACGGGTTCGACCCGGCGGCGACAGACGAGGCGGACGGCCCGAACGGTTCCGAGGACCTACTGGCGTACTACGCGCACCCGTAGGTCGGTTCGGCGAACCGCGCTCGGTTCGGTGGGGGGTCTTCGTCCCGCCGCCCGAATCCGTTCGTCGGGGAGTTTAAACCCGCGACCGGCGAAGCGAGGGCAACGATGGCCATCGACTCGAACTTCGAAGTGAACCGCGAGCGGGTCGGCGAGGAGGACGGTGTCGCCGTGTGGGGCCCCGTCGAGCCGCCGGAGAAGCAGGGGATCCGCGGCACCCACGTCGCGGTCGACTTCGACATCTGTCTCGCCGACGGCGCGTGTCTGGAGGACTGTCCGGTCGACGTGTTCGAGTGGACCGACACCCCCGACCACCCCGAGTCCGAGCGGAAGGCGAACCCCGCCGACGAGGACCAGTGTATCGACTGTATGCTCTGCGTCGACGTCTGTCCGGTCGACGCCATCGACGTGGACCCCGGGCGCGAAAACCGGTTATAATCGGCTGTAAGTGGTCGTTTTTGAGGCCGTGTGGTCTCTGTCGACCGAGTCCCCGTGTTCTGATCGATCCACATTGGATCGACTGCGAACCCCTCCGAAGCCCCAGCCGCGAGGCCGCCGGACGCTCGCCGTGCGCTTCACTCGGTCGCTCACCGCGTTCGCTCCCTGTGGTGCTTACCTCGCCTCCGCCGGCCTCGCGACTGCCCCTTCGAGTCCCGCCCCGACCGCACGGCACCTCGCGCCTCCCCAGCCTCGCGGTTCGCGCTCTCCGAGCGCTCACCGCGTCCCTCGCGCGTGCCCCTCACGCCCTGCGGGCGTTCGGCGGCACGCGCCACGGCAGATATCTTAGCGAGCGGCCGTCGCCGATCCGCTCACTCGCCGGCGAACCGCTCCCGTTCCGCGAGCGCGAAGTCGGTCCCGTACCGCTCCACGAGGGGGACGTAGGCGTCGCCGAGCGCGCGCATACACGCGCTCGTCGAGACGAAGCCGAGGTCGTCGGCGACTTCCTCCCACGGCCGGCCCTGGAGGACCTTCCGGACGAGCAGGCGCTCCGCCCGGTCGTCGAGGTCGGCCCCCTCGACCAGCGCCGCGAGCGCGAGGTCGCGGAACGCGCCGGGCGCGCTGTCGTACATCCCCGGCCCGACCGACGCCCCGACGACGGAGCGCCACTCGGTCTCGGTGAGATCGACCGGGACGGACGCGGAACACGCCCCCAGCGCGCCGCGGATCACGTCCGGGTCGACGTCGCGGTGCGCGTCCGAGAGCCCGTCGCGCTCGCGGTCCCGGAAGGCGACCGCGTGGCGGGCGAGCAGGTCGCGCCCGGCCGCGGTCTCCGGGCGCAGCATGATCGCGGAGTGCTCGCCCGAGGCGTCGTTGCGGCTCGTCGAGAGGTGGACGATCCGGTATCCCGCGCGCTTCCAGAAGCGGAGCAGGCGCGGCGTCGCCCCGTACCCCACCGAGAAGTAGTCGACCTCTCCGCCGAACTCCGCGTGGACCTCGTCGAGCAGCCGCGAGCCGAACCCGGCGTCCCGGAGCGCGTGGTGGGTCGCGATCCGGACCGTGCGCAGGCCGCGCGGCGCGGCGGCGTCCTCGTCGCGGAGCTGGCTCGTGAGCACGTCCGGCACCATGTTGCCGCGGACGCGCTCGCCCTCGTACATCTCCCGCCGCGTCTCGGGGTCGAGCCCGCCCTCCCGCGCGAGGAGCGCGACCGCGACGACCCGGTCGTCCGCGACGAGCGCCCGCGCGACGAGGTTCGGCGCGTCGAGCAGTCGCGCGAGGTCGTTCGGCTCCGTCCGGTAGTGGGCGGCGACGAGCAGCCCGAACGCCTCGCCGAGGAGCGTCTCGTCCGCGAGCAGGTCATCCGGGTCGAGCGCGCGGTACGACGCGTCGCCGACCGCCGCGTCCGCGACCGCGTCGTCGACCGCGGGCCGGGCGTCCAGCAGGAGCGCCCGCGACGCCCACGCCTCGACCGGGTCGTTCCGCGCGTACCGGATCGGCTCGTCGAGTCGCACGTCTCGGACCGCGAAACACGAGTCGAGCAGCCGCTCCCGGAACCGGACCGCGAACCCGCGGCCCGCCCCCTCGTAGCCGTGGACCGTCGTACAGAACGCGACCGCGGGCGCGTCGAGGAACCCCTCCAGCAGGCGCACCGGGAGCGCCGCCGCCTCGTCGACGATCACCGCGTCCGCCCCGTCGGCGTCCGCCGCGGCCGCCGCGGGCGACATGAACCGGACGCGACCGCCGGCCGGCGTTCGGAGGTCGCGCCCGTCCACGTCGACGCCCGCCTCCGCCGCGATCAGTTCTCGGGCGCGCGCGAACACCTCGGCGGCATTCCGGAACGCGGGCGCGGTGACGAGCACGTCGCCGCCCCCGAGCGCGAGCGCGCCGGCCGCCAGCCCGGCGGCGCTCGACTTCCCGCGCCCCCGGTCGGACTCGACAACGACTGCGGAACCGGGCTCGGAGAACCCTTCGAACGCCCGCAGCGCCCGGGACTGGTCGCCGGTGAGGCAGGCGTCGTACGCCGCCGCTGGGAACGTCGCACCCGGCGGCGGGCTTCGCGGAGCGGCGGCGTCGACCGACTCTGTGCGGTCCGCGTCGTCCGCGCGTTCCGGTCCCGTTAGTCCGTCGCGCACCACAGCGTCGCCGTCCGGATCGTCGCCGAGCGCGACCACCGCGACGCCGGGGTGCGTTCGGAGCGTCCCGACGAGCCGCTCGCGGAACCGCCCGGTCACGTCGCCGACGCCGTAGGGGGGCACGGCGAGCGAGTCGTCGAAGCGGTCGCGGACCGCCGGCCAGTCGTCGAGCGGGGGCGTCAGCAGGATCAGGAGCCCGCCGCCGTCCACCGCCCCGACGGCCCGGCCGAGCGCGTCGGGGACGAACCGCTCGTGGCAGTCGAGCACGACCGCCTCGCGGGTGCGTCCGAGCAGCTCGTCGGCGCTCCGCGGGCGGTGTTCCTCGAACCGGAACCCCTCCCGCGTCGAGACGAGCGAGACCGCCTCGTCGTCGACACCGAGCGCCGCGACCGCGTCGTAGGCGCCGTCGATGCCCCGGTCGCGGTCGCCCGCCAGCACGAGGACGCGGCGCTCGTTCGTCCGCTCGGCCTCGGCGCGCAGTTCGCGCGCGACTCCCCCGATCATCTCCGCTCGTGGTTGCCGAGGCGCGGGGATGTGTCTTGCCCTCCGCGCGGCCGCCGCCCCCGGTTCCGGGCTGACCCGCCGACGCCCGCGGAGGCGGGAGGCTTACGGACGCTCGGCGCGTCGCTCCGGGCATGACCACGGTCACGCTCATCGGGACGCGGCTCGCGGACGTGGGCCGCGAGTTCGTCTACCAGGGGGAATCGGCCGACTGCGAGGGGTGTCCCTACCGCGGCCAGTGTCTCAACCTCTCCGAGGGCACTCGCTACCGGGTGACCGGGATCCGCGAGAACGCCCAGACGCTCGACTGCGCCGTCCACGACGCGGGGGTCCGCGCGGTCGAGGTCGAGCCCGCGTCGGTCCCCGCGAACGTCCCGTCGAAGCGCGCCTACGCCGGGAGCAAGGCGTCGCTCGCCGGTCCCTGCCCGCACACCGAGTGCCCGAGCCACGGCTACTGCGTCCCCGACGGGGCCGACTTCGACGACGAGCGCGTCATCGATCAGGTGCTCGGCGAGCCCCCGCACGAGACGTGCGCGCTCGACCGCGACCTGACGCTCGTCGAGTTCCGCGCGGAAGAGTAGGAAAGAGAACCGACCGGCCGCTTACAGCGACGTGACCGCGTTCAGCGTGATCCGGATCGCGCGCTCGACGTTGTCCTTCGCCTTCTCCGGCAGCTCGTCGTCGGAGTCCGCGCCCTTCTGTGACCCGGCGACGAGGTTGCCGTCGACGGTGCAGATCGCGCCCGCCGCGAGCCCCTTGCGCCGCGCGAGCGAGAAGACGGTGGCGGCCTCCATCTCGATCGCGAGCAGGTTCGCGTCGTTCCAGTCGTCGACGTACTCGTCGCTCTCGTTGTAGAACGCGTCGTCGGAGACGATCGGCCCGACGTGGATCTCCTCGTCGTTCGCCTCGGCCGCGTCGACGAGTCCCGTGAGGACATCGTAGTCCGGGACCGCCGGGTAGTTCGCGGACTCGTAGCGCTTGCTCGTCCCCTCCTCCTTGGCCGCGCCGGTCGCGACGACCATGTCGCCGACCTCCATGTCGGGCTGGAGCGCCCCGCAGGTGCCACAGCGGACGAACGTCTCGACGCCGACCCGCGAGAGCTCCTCGACGGCGATGGCGGCCGACGGGCAGCCGATGCCGGTCGAGCAGATGGTGAGGTCGACCCCGTCGTAGGTCGCGTTGACGACCTTGTACTCGCGGTTCTGCGCGACGACCTCGCTGTCGTCACAGAGGTCCGCGATCCGGTCGACGCGGCCGGGGTCGCCGGGGATGATCGCGGTCTCGTGTACGTCGCCCTCCTCGACCAGCAGGTGCGGCTGTTTCGCCATACGCGCGGCAACAGCCGCCGCGCGCAAAAGCGGACCGGTCGGCGGCCCGGGGTAGCGCCCCGAGTCGGATTTAATATCGCGCTATACGCTTTACGACAACGGTCGAGGCGACGCGACCCGCCGTCCAACGAGACCGACCGCTCCGCCGGATCGGTCCGTTTTATCGCCCGAGGCCGCGACGTTCGACCATGACCGACGCTGACGCCTCGGCGGACCTCGGCTCGACGCTCGGCGCGCTCGTGGTCGCGTTCCTCCTCGTCACGGCCGCCGCGGGGACGGTGCTCGGCTTCAACTGGACGCAGGCGGTGCTGCTCGGCGGGCTCGCCGGCGTCGTGGCCGTCGCGTCGGCGTGGCTGACGGAGCGGCGGGCGACCGACGGCTGACCCCCGGGACTCCGCCGTCGCGCTCCGAGTATCGCGACTGAGAGGTCGGACGGAGGATTTTATACCCGCTCGGCGTCGACACCGGACAATGCGCTTCAGTCGCGACCGTCGGGGCCAGTCGGTCGTGGTCGGGACGGTGATCCTGTTCGGGTTCCTGATCTTAGCGCTC
>NZ_CAKZRO010000173.1 GCF_937146585.1 uncultured Halorubrum sp.
GGCGACGAACACCAGTTCCCCGCCGACGAGCAGCCCGGCGAGCAGCCACGCTCGGTAGGTCCACAGCCAGTCCCGAGCGGCCGCGAGCCGCCCATCCCCGTCCGCCTCGGCGCGGTAGGCGGCGTCGACCTCCCAGCCCGTCTCGGGGTCGTACGTCGCGGGCACGCGGGCCCCGACCAGCTCGTCGACGTCGAGCGGCGAGACGCCCGCGGCCTCCAAGAACTCGAGGAACGCCTCCGACTCCCGGAGCGAGCCGTCGCGCGGGGCGTCGAACCGCTCGGTGTGGGTGGCGTCGCCGTGGGGCGGGCGCATCTCGACGGCGACCCGGTCGCCGACGGAGCGCACCCGAGTGACGATCAGCGCGTTCTCCTCGTCGTTGAGGTACGCCTCGCGCAGGCGGCGCTTCACCTCGTCGTCGACGCCCGCGTCGTCGAGGTCGTCGGGGAGCGGGTCGGCGTCGTCCGCGGCGTCGGCGGTCGCCCCCGCCGACTCGGCCGCGGTCGTCTCGCCGCCGTCCCCGGATCGGTCCGCCATCGATCCGACGTTGACGGCGCGCTCGGATAAGCACACGGCCGCGGCCGCTCCGGGCCGGTCGCCGTTCGCCCCCGACGGACCGCCTACTGGAGTCGGTAGCGCAGGATCGCGCCGATGCCGCCGAGGTTCGACAGCTGCTCGCCGGGGGCGAACTCCGAGGAGAAGACGACCACGTCGCCGCCCTGTCGCTCCACCGACTCGATCACCTCGTTGACGTCGATCTCCCAGTCGCCGTTCCCCTGCCGCTCGGTGCGGAGCCGCTCGTCGACGACGAGCAGCGTCTCGACCGCGCCGAACTCGGCGGCCTCGGCGGTGTCGTCCGGGCCGTACGTCGCCTTCGCGCCCGTCGCGATGTTCTCCGTCAGGTCGTCGATGAGACTCGCCTCCTTGGAGATGCGGGTCTCCTTTTGAACCTCGTCGACCGCGCCGCGCTTGAGCACCTCGTGGACGCCGCGGTCGCCCGCCGCGGAGGTGTCGACCGTGGTGATCCGGTCGGAGAGGTCGCGGTACTCCTCGTCGATGTAGTCGCGCGCGTCGCTCTTCGTGAACCCCGGGCCGGCGAGGATCACGGCGTCGGCGTCGAGGTGCGCGAGCGCCTCGCCCAGCTCCGCGAACAGCTCCTCGCGGGGCCGCGAGAACTCGCCTTTCCCGGTCGGCTTCGTGAACGAGGCGTACTCCTCGGTCCCGTACTGCTGGACCGTGTGGACGTACGCCGCGCCCTCCTCGACGGTCGCGATGGCCACGTCCGGGTTCTCCGCGGCCTCCGTGGCCTCCTCTAACCGCTCCGTCTGGTCGGGCTTGAAGTGCTTCTCGACGGTGATCTCGTCGTGCTCCTCGACGTTGAGCGTGTGGTGGGCGTTGAGCTGGTCCTCCCGCGAGCAGCCGACGATGACCCCCGACACGCGGAGCCGGTTGGCGAACCGCGCGAACTCCACGTCCTCCACTTGGAGGGTGACGAAGATGTGCTCGCGCTGGCCGCCGGTGTCCCGCATCTGGTCGTCGTTCCGCTGGATCCGCCGTGTGGTGTCGCCCTCGACGAGGTCCCCGGGTTCAAGGACGTGCGCGAGGTGCCAGAGGTCGTCCACGTTCTCGGGGACCAGCGTGAGCCGTTCCCGGCCCTCCTCGCCGTACCCCCGCTCGGAGATGCGCATGTCCGAGCGTTCGCTCGGGACCGTATCAACCCTTGTCTTCCGCCTCGTCGAGGGTCGGCCCCCACTCGAAGCCGTCGTCCCGGGCGGCGGCGTCCGAGTTCGGGTCGGCGGCCGCGTCGCTCGCGTCGGCCGTCCCGTCAGTGTCGGTCGCGTCGGCCACGCCGTCACCGTCGCTCGCATCGATCGCGTCGGCCACGTCGCCGCTGGCACCGGTGTCGCCCTCGACGTCGTCGCTCTCGTCCCCGACCGGAACGGCCCGGCCGACCTGGACCGCGGCCGGCGGCTCGCTCCGCATCGGCCGCCCGCCGTCTCCCGAGACGACCTGAACCGACGGGCTCTCGGGCGCGGGACCGCTCTCGGGCGTCGCCGTGCCGCGAGTCGCCGTCCCGCCCCGTGGCGGTTCCGCGCCGCGAGTCGCGCCCGTGCCGCCAGCCGCGCCCGCGACACCGATCGTCTGGCTTCCGGCGCTCGTATCGGCGCGACCCGCGCCGACGGCCGCTCCCGCCCCGTCCCAGTTCTCCGACCCCGCGGCCATGGCGCGGGCCGCGCCCCGCCCGTAGAGCCCGTGAGCGACGACCCGGACCAGGAAGGCGAGCGCGACCCCGACGACCAGCGGCGCGGTGGGGACCGCCACGGCGTACCCGACCGCGAGCGCGCCCACCGCGAGCGTCCACCCCGTGGCGTACGGGCCCGTCGCGGCGACGTCGGCCACCCGCCGCGGGTTCAGTCCGTCCCTGAGCCGCCCGGACGCCGCGAACGCGGCGAGCGCGGCCGGCCGGACGTACGCGAACGCGAGGAGGTACGCGCCCACGAAGGCGACCCCGACGCCGGCGGCGGCGATCGCGACGGCGGCCGGCCCGGCCGGCCCGAGCGCGGACTCGACCGTC